>JADQCC010000193.1:5097-22829 GCA_016278295.1 Roseovarius sp.
GTTGGATGCCGCCGGGGCGCGGTCAGGGGGTGGTGTAGATCGACGCCGTCTCGCGCTCGAAATGCGCCAGTTCGTCCTGCCGCCGCGCTTCGGTCCAGCCGAGGCTTGCGGCGGCGATGCGCGACAGATCCTCGGCGCGGTCGCGTCCGAGTGCCGTGTCGAGCCCGTCGGGCAGGCGCCGCCTGATCAGGTCGGTCAGACGCACGACATGCTCGGTCGCGGCCACCTGACCGATCCCCTCGTCACGGCGCAGGTGGTGCGGGGCGTCGATCGGTCCGGCGGGCGCCGCGCCCCTCTTGCCGAGCCGCCGTTCGACGGCGCGCGCCGCGTTTCGCCCGGCATGGCGATGCAGCATGATGGTCGATCCGGTCACCGTCGCGAGACCCGGCTGCGATGAATCCTCGACGATGCGCACGGCGTTGCGGGTCGTCGTGCCGTCGCGTGTCGACATCGGCCGAACGCCGCACCACGCATGCAGGATGTGCTCGCGGGTCAGCTTTAGCTCGGGAAAGAGCCGGTTTGCCTCGGCGAGGATGTAGTCGATTTCATGATCCGTGACGCGGACATCGTCGGGGTCGTCCCTGACGACCGTCTCGGTCGGTCCGATCAGGTGGTGGTCGCGCCAGGGAAAGACATAGAAGGGTTCGCCCTTGCTTGAAAAGGCTTCCAGGCCCTCGCCACGGTAACTCTCGGGCAGGCGCACCATCACGTTGACGCCTTTCAGGCCGACAACGCGGTTCGGACCGGCGCCGCCGCATCCGGGCAGCCGGTCGACCCACGGGCCGGTCGCGTTGACGACCATTTTCGCGGTCACCGATGCGCGGCCCTCGGCTTCGGGTGCGCGCTCTTCGAGCGCGACGGTCCAGGCGTCGCCCTGCCGCGTCAACCCCGTGACCGCCGTGTAGGTGCGCAGGGTGGCGCCGCGGCGTTCGGCATCGAGCGCGGTATCGACGCAGATACGCTCGGGCCAGGCATACATGTATTCCTCGAACACGCCGACGCCGCGCAGGGGGCCGCCGAGCCCGGCCGCCAATGCGCTCTCTGCCGCCGCCTGTTCATGCGAGATGCGGCGATAGTCCAGCGGCACCTTCCAGCCGCCGAGCGCCTCTACCAGCCGGAAGCCGGTATCGACCAGCCAGGGCGGGTAACGGTCGCCGCGGCGGAACGGGTAGTGAAACCTGTGCTTGTGGAGGTGGCCCGGCATCTCGCGCACCAGCTCGGCGCGGCACCGCATGACGGAGCGCGTGTAAAGAAGGCGCTGGATCATGTCGATCGGCCGGAAGATCATCTGCCAGAGCGGATAGCGCACGGCGAGGTAGCCAAGCCCGGAGTAGAGCATCCGGCTGGAGCGGGACGAGGTGCCCGAGCCGATGTCTGCACGCTCGACCAGCAATGTCCGAAAGCCGCGCCCTGCCAGTTCGCGCGCCGTCGCGCATCCGACCGCCCCGGCCCCGATCACGACGACATCGAATGCCGTTTCGTCCAGCGCGTTGATGTGTGGCCGCATCATTTCGGCTCCTTTGTTTCGGCGGTGTCGGGGCCGGGTGTCCGGAACCCGAGCCGCGCGTGGAACCGGGCAAGTTCGCCCTGCGTCGGGGCTTTGCCGCAAAAGGTTTCCACGTAACCCGGAACCCGGGCCATACGCACCGCCCGGCTTTCCCGCACCTGCATCGAGATGTAGCCGATCTGGACGAGGTAGACGGTGCGTGCCCGGACGTCGGCGTTTTCGGGCGGGAAACCGAAGCGTTTGAACATCGCACGGATGGCACCCAGACGCCGCTCGTCCGCCGCATTGACGCGGGCCATGACGTCGTCGGACTGGTGCGCCCAGCCGCGAACCGCGAAATCGAGTTGCGGCTCGAACAGGTCCTGGTCGTGAAAGACCGCGATGAGATTGAGAACCGCCTCGGCGATCGTTTCGGCATAGGCGCCGGTCGCATCGACGAAGGCCCCGGTGTTCTTTGCGTCCCATTCCTGGAGCAGGGCATCGAGCAGCGCGTTCCGGTCCTTGAAGAACCAGTAAAAGCTCGTGCGCGAGATGTTCAGCCTGCTCGCCAAGGGCTGGATTTTCACGGCATCGAGGCCGGTTTCGAGAAAGGCCTGCTTGGCCGCCGCAAGCCAGATATCGCGTGACCCGCGCCAGCCCGAGCTCTTGTCCTGCTCATCCGTGGTGGGGTGCTTGCTGGTCATGCGCTGGATATTACGGCGGAAACGGCCGCCGCTCAAGAAAATATACATTTATGAACTCGACATTGACATATATGAACATTTTGTCGAAGCTCGACGCAGGCGCCGCGCGCAACACACACGCGGCGATCCATGATGCGCTGCGGCTATGCAAGGTGCTCTGACATGCGATCATCGAGGACAATCCACGTCATCTCTGCCCATGCCGAGGGCGAGGTGGGCGATGTCATCGTCGGCGGCGTCCTGCCACCACCGGGCGAGACGATCTGGGAGCAGAGCCGCTGGATCGCCCGCGACCAGACGCTGCGCAATTTCGTCCTGAACGAGCCGCGCGGGGGCGTGTTTCGCCATGTCAACCTGCTGGTGCCGCCCAGGCACCCCGAGGCGCAGGCGGCCTGGATCATCATGGAGCCGGAGGACACGCCGCCGATGTCCGGGTCGAACGCGATCTGCGTCGCGACGGTATTGCTTGACGGGGGTCTTGTGCCGATGCAGGAGCCCGAGACGCATCTGGTACTCGAAGCGCCCGGCGGGCTGGTCCGGGTGCGGGCGGAATGCCGCGACGGCAAGGCCGAACGCATCTTTGTGCGCAACGTCCCGTCATTCGCGCAGAAGCTGGGCGCACGCATGGAGGTGGACGGGGTGGGGACGCTGACCGTGGACACCGCCTATGGCGGCGACAGTTTCGTGATCGTGGACGCGGAAACGCTGGGGTTTTCCCTGACCGAGGACGAGGCGCACGACATCGCCACGCTGGGTGTCAGGATCGCCGATGCCGCCAACGCGCAGTTGGGGTTCACCCACCCCGAGAACCCGGACTGGCGGCACATCTCGTTCTGCCTGTTCGCCGGGCCGCTGCGCGAGGGGCCGGAGGGGATGGAGACCGGCGCCGCCGTCGCCATCCGGCCCGGCAAGGTGGATCGCTCGCCCACCGGCACCGCGCTTTCGGCGCGCATGGCGGTGCTGCATGCCCGTGGCGCGATGAAGGAGGGCGACCGGCTGACCGCCCGCTCGCTGATTGGCTCGACCTTCTCTGGCCGGATCACCGGCGAAACCAGGGTCGGGGGCAGCGCGGCCATCCATCCCGAGATTTCCGGCCGCGGCTGGATCACCGGGATGCACCAGCACATGCTGGATCCCTCCGATCCCTGGCCGGAGGGCTATCGGCTGTCCGACACCTGGGGCGCACGCTGATCTGACGCCCCTGACCGGGGTGCGGTGCGTTTGAAAGCAATGCCCCCTCAAACCGCGGACTTCAGGCTTTCCTCTAGATAGATATCGCGCAGGCGTCTGGCCACCGGGCCGGGGGTGCCGTCGCCGAGGGCCGTGCCGTCGATCTCGACCACCGGCATGACGAAGGCCGAGGCCGAGGTGACGAAAGCCTCGTCGGCGGCCTTGGCCTCGTCCAAGGTGAAAGCGCGCTCTTCCACCCGCATCTGTGCCTCGCGGGCGAAGCGCAGCACGGCGGCGCGGGTGATACCGTGGAGGATATCGGTCGACAGGTGCCGGGTGACGATGGTGTTGCCCTTGACGATATAGGCGTTGTTCGACGTGCCTTCGGTCACATGCCCGTCCTCGATCATCCAGGCATCGTCCGCTCCGGCCTTCCTTGCCATCATCTTGCCCATCGAGGGGTAGAGCAACTGCACCGTCTTGATGTCGCGGCGGCCCCAGCGGATATCCTCTATGCCGATCACCTTGATGCCGGTCCTGGCGGCCGGGCTGTCGGCCAGCCCGGGCTTGGATTGGGTGAACAGCACCAGGGTCGGTTCGGTCGTCTCGGGGTCGGGAAAGACGAAATCGCGGTCGCCGTCGCTGCCGCGCGTGACCTGAAGATAGACCAGCCCGTCGGTGATGTCGTTGGCGCGGATCAGCTCGCGGTGGATGTCGAGCAGGTCGTCGAAACCGGCGGGCTTTTTCATGTCCAGTTCCGACAGCGAGCGCTCCAGCCGTGCGAGGTGGCCGCCAAAGTCGATGAGCTTGCCGCCCAGAACGCTTGTCACCTCGTAGACCCCGTCGGCCATCAGGAAACCGCGGTCGAAGATCGAGACGGTGGCCTCGGTCTCGGGCAGGTACTCTCCGTTCACGTAGACAGTGCGCATATCGTCATCCCCACAGGGCCGCCTCGGGCGGGTGCACCCCGGCGGCGTCGAATATCAAGGCGTTTTCCCGGTCTTCGGCCAGAAGCAGCGGGCCGTCAAGGTCCGTCACCGCCGCCCCTTGCGCCACCAGCGTCGCGGGCGCCATGGCGAGCGAGCTTCCTACCATGCAGCCCACCATGATGCCGTAGCCCCCGGCGCGCGCGGCGTCGCGCAGGCTGAGCGCCTCGGTAAGGCCGCCGGTCTTGTCGAGCTTGATATTGACCATGTCGTATTTCCCCGCGAGCGCGGGCAGGCTCGCACGGTCGTGGCAGGATTCGTCGGCGCAGACCGGCACGGGGCGATCCATCCCGAGGAGCGCGTCGTCATCCCCCGCCGGCAGCGGCTGTTCCACCAGTGCGACGCCGAGCCGTGCGAGGTGCGGCGCGAGATCGGCGTAGATATCGGCGCTCCATCCCTCGTTGGCATCGACGATGATGCGCGAATCGGGGGCACCGCGCCGCACCGCCTCTAGCCGGGGCATGTCGTCGGGCGTGCCCAGCTTGATCTTGAGCAGGGGCCGGTGCGCATGTTTCGCCGCCTGCGCCTGCATCGCGTCGGGGCTGTCGAGCGACAGCGTGTAGGCGGTGATCTCGGGCCCCGGCGCGGGTAGCCCGGCCAGATCCCACACGCGGCAACCGCGACGCTTGGCCTCGATATCCCACAGCGCGCAATCCACCGCGTTGCGCGCCGCGCCGGCGGGCAGCCGGTCGGGAAGCGCCGCGCGCGTCACCCCCGCGGGCAGCCCGGCGATCTGCGCCGCCACGCTGTCCAGCGTCTCGCCATAGCGGGCATAGGGCACGCATTCGCCCCACCCGGTGGCGCCGCCGTCCTGCACCCGGACCGTCAGCACCTGCGCCTCGGTCCGTGACCCCCGGCTGATGGTAAAGACCTGCGCCAGCCGGAAAATGTCGCGCGTTACCGAAATCTCCACACGGCCCCCTTTCATCGTTCCAAAAATACTCCCGCCGGAGGCCCCCGTCCGGGTCAGATCGCGGCCAGCGCGTCCACCAGCGTGCCCGGGCCGAAACGGTAGGGATCGGTGGTTGGCAGGCCCAGCTCGGCCTCGACCTTTTCAAGGTAGGCGCGCGCCGCGGCCTCGTCCATGTGCTGCGTGTTGACCGACACACCCGCCACCACGCAGGCCGGGTTCGACACCCGCGCCAGCGGCAGGGCGGTGTCGCGCAGCGTCTCGAGCGATGGCAGCGTATACCCCGGAAGCCCGCGCATGTGGGGCCGCGTCGGTTCGTGGCACAGGATCAGCGCGTCGGGCTGTCCGCCGTGGATGAGCGCCAGCGTCACCCCCGAATAGGACACGTGGAACAGGCTGCCCTGTCCCTCGATCATGTCCCAGTGGTCGGGGTCGTTCGGGGGCGAGAGATATTCCACCGACCCGGCCATGAAATCGGCGATCACCGCGTCGAGCGGCACGCCGTGGCCGGTGATGAGGATGCCGGTCTGACCGGTGGCGCGGAACGTGGCCTTCATGCCGCGCGCCGCCATCTCGGCCTCCATTGCCATCGCGGTATACATCTTGCCGACCGAGCAATCGGTGCCGACGGCAAGGCAGCGCTTGCCGGTGCGCTTGACGCCGTTGGCGATGGGATAGCCCACGGTCGGCACCCGCACGTCGTGCAGCGTGCCGCCATGTGTCTGCGCCGCGGCCACGAGATCGCCCTCGTCGCGCAGCAGGTTGTGCAGCCCGGAGGCGAGATCGTACCCCGTTTCCAGCGCCTCGATCAGCACCTTCTTCCATGCCGGGCTGATGACGCCGCCGCGATTGGCGACGCCGATGACGAGGGTTTTGGCGCCCGCCGCGCGCGCCTCGGCCAGGGTCATGTCGGCAAGGCCCAGATCGGCGCCGCAGCCGGGCAGGCGGATCTGGCCCAGCGCGTTCTCGGGCCGCCAGTCGCGGATGCCGATGGCGACCTTGGCGGCGAGCATGTCGGGCGCGTCGCCCAGGAACAGCAGGTACGGTGTCTCGATCATGGCGGTCTCCCTGGGGCGGTGCGCGTTTGCGCGCAGACTGCACCGGATGCTGCGCCATTTTCTGCCGGAATCAATGGGGTCGCCGGAAATTTCGGGGGATTCTCCGGCTTTTGGCACGATTTCGCGAAGGTTCTGCGCATGGGTGTTGGTGTGGTTTGCATCCCGTGGTGTACAAAACCGGCTTGCGCAGACCCGCGCAATTTCATACCCCGGCCCCAGGCATCCACGCAATTTCCGAACCAAGGGAGCGATCCGAGATGAGCTTTCGCCTGCAACCCCAACCGCCCGCACGCCCCAACCGCTGTCAGCTTTTCGGCCCCGGCTCGAACGCCAAGCTGTTCGAGAAGATGGCGACGAGCGCCGCGGACGTCATCAATATCGACCTGGAGGATTCGGTCGCACCCACCGACAAGGACGCCGCGCGCGCCAATACCGTGCGTGCCATCAATGAGGTGGACTGGGGCAACAAGACGCTCTCGGTGCGGATCAACGGGCTCGATTCGCCGTTTTGGTACCGCGACGTGGTGGACCTTCTGGAACAGGGCGGCGACCGGCTTGACCTGATCATGATCCCCAAGGCGGGCTGCGCATCCGACATCTACGCGGTCGATGCGCTGGTGACCTCGATCGAGGCGGCGAAGGGCCGCGGGAAGCGTCTCGGCTTCGAGGCGATCATCGAGACGGCGGCGGGGATTTCCCATGTCGAGGAGATCGCGGCGGCGTCCCCCCGGATGCAGGCGCTGAGCCTCGGGGCGGCGGATTTCGCGGCGTCGATGGGCATGTCCACGACCGGCATCGGCGGCACGCAGGAAAATTACTACATGCTGCGCGAGGGTGAGAAATACTGGTCCGACCCGTGGCACTGGGCGCAGGCCAATATCGTCGCTGCCTGCCGCACGCATGGTCTCTTGCCCGTGGACGGGCCGTTCGGCGATTTCTCGGATGACGAGGGATTCCGCGCGCAGGCGCGGCGCTCGGTGACGCTGGGGATGGTCGGCAAATGGGCGATCCACCCCAAGCAGGTGGCGCTGGCCAACGAAATCTTCACCCCCACCGAGGACTCGGTGCAGGAGGCGCGCGAGATCCTCAAGGCGATGGAAGAGGCCAAGGCCCGCGGCGAGGGCGCCACGACCTACAAGGGCCGGCTGGTGGATATCGCCTCGATCAAGCAGGCCGAGGTGATCGTGAAGCAATCCGAGATGATCGCGGCGATGTAGGGTCGAAACCCAATCACCACGCACCACCGGCGCGTGCCCATTTTGGCCTTGGGCGCGTCTGCGGGAAAAGGGCCGGGGTGGCCCGGCCCTGCGTCGTGGCCCCTTTTGGGTGCGACGAACTCGTCTGTCGTGCGCTCCCCGCCCATCGGGGAGCGGTTGGCGGCGCTTTGACGGCTGGCATCCGCACGCCCCGGTCAGTCGAGGATGCGCTGCCGGTCTCTGGCGGTCGGGACCTGGGCTGTCCATGTCGCATAGGCCCCCGTCGTTGCCCTGACATGCAGATCCCGGAGCGCGCCTATCGGGTCGTCCGGGTGATAGTCGATCCGCAAGGTCAAAGGCGGTTTGTCCGGGTGCAGCACCAGGAGCGCGGCGGAGAGAAGGCCGCGGTAATCGCCACCTTCCCGTGCGGCCGCGTGAAGCGCCGACAACAGGCGATGATCGAACCCGCCTTTGGTGTGCAGGTAGTGGTCCGCCATCGCGTCAAGAACACCCGTGCTGGCCAGCATGTTGCCGGAAACGACCCCGTCCGCGAAGCGCAGGCTGCCCCTCTCCGGTTCGTTCGAGGCGCCGGTAAAGACACCGGTCCGCCCGGCCAGGTCCAGCGCCGCCAACTGGCGGTAATCGCGGCCTTTGTCAGCGCTCGTGATCCGGTCCACGGCCTGTTCCGCTCCGGCGCCGTTGCGCATCGTGTGCAGCACGTCTTCGCCCCACAAGGTCGACGGGGCAACGCCCTGGCTGGCCGACATCCCGGCCGCCAGATCGCCGCGCAGGACCCAGCCGCCGACGCACAGAGAGCCCGTTGCGGCGGCACCGCCGATGGCGCCGGTTTCGGGGTCGCGGGCGAGAATCGAAAAGGTCATGTCGGTCCATTATCAGCAGAACCCGGAATTTATCATGAAAAATTGACCGAAGCAATTTATCATGATAAATTAAGCGGATCATGCCAACAGGGAGATCAACGATGACATTCATGACCTGGACCCGCCGGGGTCTGATGGCTGCCGCCTCGGGGGCGGTGCTGGCCGTCGGCGCCGTCACGTCCTCTGCAACCGCCCAAACCCCGCCCGGCGTGCTGATCGTCGGCCAGATCGCCGAACCGAAATCGCTCGATCCCGCGGCCGTGACCGCGGTGAACGACTTCCGTATTCTGGTGAATGTTTACGAGGGGTTGACCCGCTACAAGTCCGGGACGCTCGAGGTCGAGCCGTCGCTCGCCACGGACTGGTCCATCAGTGAGGACGGCACCGAATATACTTTCTTCTTGCGCGAGGGCGTAACCTTTCACGACGGCACGCCGTTCAACGCCGAGGCGGTCAAGTTCAACTTCGACCGGATGCTGGATGAGGATCATCCCTTTTACGACACCGGCCCGTTCCCGTTGTCGTTCTTCTTCGGATCGGTGGAATCGACCGAGGTGGTCGATGACATGACGGTGAAATTCACCCTCAGCGAGCCATATGCCCCGTTCCTGTCGAACCTGGCTTATCCGACCGGGCTGATCGTGTCGCCCGCCGCTGTCGAGGCGCATGGAAAAGAGTTTGGCCGCAATCCTGTCGGCACCGGCCCGTTCCGGTTCGTCGAATGGCGCTCGAACGAAGCCGTGGTCGTCGAGCGTAACGACGACTACTGGGGCGACGCCGCCGGGACCGAGGCGGTTGTGTTTCGCCCGATCACCGATGCCAACACCCGCGTGGCCGAGATGCTGGCCGGAGGTATCGACCTGATGGTCGAGGTGCCGCCGACATCGCTGGGTCAGTTCGAGGGCGACGGATTCACGGTGACCGAGCAGGCCGGACCGCATGTCTGGTTCCTGATCCTGAACGCCAAGGAAGGCCCGTTTGCCGACAAGAGGGTGCGTCAGGCCGCCAATTACGCGATCGACAAGGAAGCGATCGTGAACGATGTGCTGGAGGGCACCGCCACCGTGGCCGCGGGCCCCACACCGCCCGCCTTTGCCTGGGCCTATAACGACGCGCTGGACCCGTACCCGTATGACCCGGAAAAAGCCAGGGCGCTGCTCGCCGAGGCCGGGGCCGAGGGCGCGGAGCTTACCTTCTACGTGACCGAAGGCGGCTCGGGTATGCTCGATCCGGTGCCGATGGGCACCGCGATTCAGGCCGATCTGGAGGCGGTGGGTTTCGACGTGACGATCGAGACCTACGAGTGGAACACGTTTCTGGGCGAGGTGAATCCGGGGCTGGAAGGCAAGGCCGACATGGCCGAGATGGCGTGGATGACCAACGATCCCGACACGCTGCCTTATCTGGCGCTGCGGTCCGGGGCGTGGCCCGACAAGGGCGGATTCAACTCGGGCTACTACGCCAATGAGAAGGTGGACGCGTTGCTGGAAGCGGCCCGCACGGCCACCGATCAGGACGAGCGCGCGCGGCTCTACCGCGAGATGCAGGCCATCGTGCAGGAAGACGCGCCGTGGGTCTTTGTCGCCAACTGGAAACAGAACGCGGTGACCAGCGACCGGGTGGAGAACTTCGGTCTGGAGCCTTCGTTCCTGTTGTACCTGCAAGACGTGGTGAAAAACTGATGCCATCGGCCCCGGGCGCCAACCGTGCCCGGGGCGCAACCGGAACCCTGAAAGGAACCCGGCGCGTTTTTCTGTGAAGAAAACGGCACGGCGAGCGGAGGGGGCGATCATGGGCGGCTATATCGTCAAACGGCTGATCTCGGCCATCCCCGTGCTGCTGGGGATCACCATCATCGTTTTCCTGATCATGTCGCTGATTCCCGGCGATCCGGCGACGGCGATCCTGGGATCCTACGCCACGCCGGAGAACGTGGCGAAGATCAACCGCGACCTGGGCCTCGACAAGCCGCTGGTGCAGCGATATTTCATCTGGCTTTCCAATATGTTGACCGGCGATTTCGGGCGATCCTATTCATTGAACCGCCCGGTCATCGACGAGGTGCTGGAACGGTTCAACGCCACCCTGATCCTGGCGGGCACGGCGTTTGTCCTGTGCTCGGTGCTCGGCATTCTTGCCGGGGTGGTTTCCGCTGCCCGCCAATATGGCTTCGCCGACAAGGCGATCACCTTCGTGGTGCTCATTGGCATTTCGGTGCCATCCTTCTTTCTCGGCATGATGATGATCCTGCTCTTCGCGGTGAACCTGCGGTGGCTTCCGGTCAGCGGAATGTTTGCGATCTATGGCGGCGGTGACCTGGCCGACCTGATCCGCCACCTGATCATGCCGTCGCTGGCGCTGGCAGCCGTGGCCACCGGGGTCATCGCGCGGCTGTCGCGGTCGGCCATGCTCGAAGTGCTGAGGCAGGATTACATCCGCACAGCGCGCGCCAAGGGCGTGCACGAGCGCCGCGTGATCATGGGCCATGCCCTGCGCGCGGCGATGGTTTCGATCATTCCGGTGCTCGGGATTCAGGCCGGGTTCGTTCTGTCGGGTGCGGTCTATATCGAGATCGTCTTTCAATGGCCGGGCGTGGGCCGGATGCTGGTCGATGCGATCCTGACGCGCGACCTGTTGCTGGTGCAGGGGGGCGTCGTTTTTGTCGCGGCCTGCTACGTGATGTTCAATATCGCCGTGGATGTGGCGCAAGGCCTGCTTGATCCAAGGATCCAGACATGACCGGGTTCCTGAAGCTTCTCTTTCGCAACCGGCTGGCGGCGATGGGGGCGGTGGTGCTGACCGCCATCCTGATCCTGGTGCTGATCACGCCGGTCCTGCCGTTGCAAAACCCCGACGCCACCGCCACCGCCGATCGTTTCAAGCGGCCCTTTGCCGAGGGCTACCTGTTGGGCACCGATCACCTTGGCCGCGACCTGACCAGCCGCCTGCTGCACGGCACGAGACTGTCGCTGGCCGTCGGTGTCGCCGCGGCGCTGATTGCCGCGACGATCGGCTCTGCCATCGGGATCATTGCCGGTTATTTCGGGGGGCGGACCGACAACATCATCATGCGCGGCGTCGATATGCTTATGGCGTTCCCCTACATCCTGCTGGCGCTGGCCATCGTCGCCGCCCTCGGCCCCGGGCTGATGAACGCGCTGATCGCCGTGGCGGCGGTGAACGTGCCGTTCTTTGCGCGGAATATCCGCGGCATCACCGTCGGCCTCGCGGGCCGCGAATTCATCGACGCGGCGCGGCTGGCGGGGATGGGCCATACCCGTATCATCCTGACCGAGTTGCTGCCCAATGTGGCCCCGGTGATCATCATCGCGATGTCCACCACGGTGGGCTGGATGATCCTCGAAACCGCGGGGCTCAGCTTTCTCGGGCTCGGCAGTCAGCCGCCGCAGGCCGATCTCGGCTCGATGCTGGGCGAGGCGCGCTCGGCGCTCATTTCGCACCCGCATACCTCGATCGTGCCGGGGATCATGATCTTTCTGATCGTGATGTCGATCAACCTGCTGGGCGACGGGGTGCGCGATGCGCTCGACCCGCGGCTGCGGTCCGGCGCGCTCAGCCGGCCGCGCGCCACCACGCTGGTCGAACGCGCCGGCGACATTCCCGCCGCCACCGACGATCTGCTTGCCATCCAGAACCTGGAGACCCGGTTTCATGTCGGCAAACGCATCTACCGCGCCGTGGGGGGCGTGTCGCTGGCCGTGAAGCCCGGCGAATGCCTCGGCGTGATTGGCGAATCCGGCTCGGGCAAATCCGTCACCGCGCTCAGTGTCATGGGCCTCGTCGCCTCGCCCCCCGGCGTGATCACCGGCGGCGCGGTGCGGTTCCAGGGCGAGGATCTGATCGGAGCACCCTATGAAAGCCTGCGCCGGAAACGCGGCGACAGGGTGGCGTATATCTTTCAGGATCCGCTCTCGACCCTGCATCCGCTCTATCGCGTCGGCGAGCAGCTGGCCGAGGCGATCCGATCGCATCGCAAGCTCGGCAAGGCCGACGGGCGTGCGCGTGCCGTTCAACTGCTCAAGGACGTGCGGATTCCCAATGCCGAAAGCCGCGTCGACGACTATCCGCACGAGATGTCCGGCGGGATGCGGCAGCGTGTCGGTATCGCCATGGCGTTGGCCAACGAGCCGGACGTGATCATCGCCGACGAGCCGACAACGGCGCTGGATGTGACCGTCCAGGCGCAGATATTGTCGCTGCTCGATGATCTGCGACGCGAGCGCGGGCTGGCGATCATCTTTATCACCCATGATTTCGGCGTGGTGGCGCAGCTCTGTGACCGGGTGGCGGTGATGTATGCCGGCCGGATCGTCGAGGAGGGGCCGACGCAGGCGGTGCTGGATGCCCCCGCCCATCCCTATTCCCGGCGGCTGATCGCCTGCGTGCTGGAACTGGGGGCGGGCGGCGTGAACTGGCCGCTATCCCCGGTCTGCCGCCGGCGGTGGACGATCTGCCGCCGGGATGTGCCTTTGCGCCGCGGTGCGACAAGGCGCGGGAAAGCTGCCGGGCCGGGGACATTCCGCTGGCGGGCGCGCACCCGCGTGCCGTGCGCTGCCTCTATCCCGAGGAGGCCGTCTAGATGCCCGCGCTCAGGATCGAGAACCTCGCCAAGACCTTTCCGCTGAAGAAGCCGCTATTCGGTGCCGCCGCGCCGGGGGTGCGTGCCGTCAGGCCCATGAGTTTTGACGTCGAGACCGGCGAGACCCTGGGTGTCGTGGGGGAATCGGGCTGTGGAAAATCGACGCTGGCGCGGATGCTGGTGGGGCTGCTGGAGCCGACCGAAGGGCATATCGAGATCGAAGGGCGCGCGCTTGACACCGCCGACCCGGCGGCGTTCGGCAAGCTGATCCAGTATGTGTTCCAGGACCCCAACAGCTCTCTCAACCCGCGCAAGACCATCCGGCAGGTGATGGAGGCGCCGCTGAAACGGCTGCACCGCATGTCCCGGCCCGAGCGCGATGCGCGGATTTCGGAGATTTTTGCCTCGGTCAACCTGCGCGAGGAATTCCTCGACCGCTATCCGCACGAATTTTCGGGCGGGCAGGCGCAGCGGATCGGCATCGCCCGGGCGCTGGCGGCCAGCCCGCGGATCATCATCCTGGACGAGCCGGTATCGGCGCTGGATGTCTCGGTGCAGGCGCAGGTGCTGAACCTGCTGGCTGATCTGAAGGGAAAATTCGGCCTGACCTATCTGTTCATCACCCACGACCTGGCGGTGGTCGAGGCGGTCAGCGACCGGATTGTCGTGCTCTACTTTGGCGCCGTGGTCGAAATCGGCAAGGCCGAGAGCATCTTTGCAAACCCCCGGCATCCCTATACAAAACTGCTGGCGGACAGTGCGCCGGTCGTGGGCCGGCCGCTGACCGCGCCCGAGCAGAAGGGGTCTGAACTGCCCGATCCGCTAAACCCGCCCCCGGGCTGTGCATTTGCCGGGCGATGCCCGCGCGCGACCGACCTGTGCCGCACGCAGGTGCCGGAGCTAAAAGAAATGGGAGACGACCAGCTTGCCGCCTGCCACCACCCGATCGAAGACTGAACCGAAGCTCAGCAGGCCGGTCCAGGTTGCCGAGGCGATCAAGGATTGGGTGGTCGAGCAGGGATTGCAGGCCGGTGATCGCTTGCCCGGCGAGGCAGAGCTGATCGCGCGGTTCGGCATGGCCAAGGGCACGATCCGCGAAGCGATGCGCATTCTGGAGGCGCAGGGCCTGATCAAGACGCGCACCGGCCCCGGGGGCGGCAGTTTTGTCCACGAGGTCAGCCGCCAACGCGCCAAGGCGCTTCTCGGGAACTATTTCTATTTCAAGGGGCTGACCATTGACAATCTGTACCAGATTCGTCTGACGCTGGAGCCGGAACTGGCGGCGAGCCTGGCCGGCCAACTGCCCGAGGAGGTGTTGCAGCTTCTTGAAAGGAACATCGCCGAATATTCCGAGCCTGCCGCGACGCTTGACGAGGAACGCGAACAGCATGTTGCCGCGCTCCGCTTTCACGCCATCCTTGCGGAACAGGCGGCGAATCCGTTGCTTGGATTCATCATTGATTTCATGGTCAACCTGCTGACCGATCTCACCGTCTATCGGCGCCTCTATTCGCCGCCCAATATCGAGCTTTGGAAACAGGGCCGCGACCACCAGCAACGGCTTGTCGTGGCGCTTCGCGAGGGCGATGCCGATCAGGCGCGTGCCATCATGTCCGACCACATGGAAACCGCGTGGTCCCTGATGCGCCAGCAGGAGGTCGAGATGAAAAGCAGGTTTATCTCTGAATAACCTCCACCGGGACCGGGGCCTGACCACGGGCAGCGCTGACAAGGCCGGAATCATCCATCGGTGCGGGCCGTGAAAGCCGAACGGGGTCAGGAAGACGGCCCCGTCATGACGATCACCGCATGAGGACGACGGGAACCTTGCAACTGCGCACCATCTCGGTCGTGGTGGAGCCGATCACCAGGCTGCGGATGCGGCTGTGACCATAGGCCCCCATCACGGCCATGCCGAAGCCCTCGTCCTCGACCAGCGTGCCAAGCTCGGTTTCCGGTTGCCCTTCGATGACACGGGTTTCCGCCGCGATGCCCGCCGCCTTGAGCAATGCCTTGGCATCTTCCAGCCCCTTCATGATGTCGGGGGTTTCGCTGCCGACCGTGACGACGGTGATCTTGAGATCCGCAAAAAGCGGGCTGCGCGCGATGTAAGGTAGATGTCTCGCAGCCTCCTTGCGCTAGGCAGATGCTTCTCGCCGCCCATCGGCCTGATGATCCATGTGCCGAAAGGGTTGCCGTCGGACCACGGATTGGGCCTTTCACGCAGGTTTTTCGGGGTCTTCATCCTGAAACGGTAGGCCGTGCCTTGGCCTTTCGGCTGTTCGATGTACTGCACTTCGACGCTCCGGTGGTATACCTCAGTGGTGTACCTGACACCACCATTCGGTCCCGCTAACCTTCAAACTCTTTGTTTTGCAAGACTTTTTAAGTGGCGACCCCGGCAGGATTCGAACCTGCAACCTGCCCCTTAGGAGGGGGCTGCTCTATCCAGTTGAGCCACGGGGCCTTGGGGCGGGGGTCTAGCGGCTTGGGCGGGGTTTGTCATCGGGGTTTTCGCTCTGGCTTGATCGCGGACGTGCGATCGGGCTAAGTGAGGACATGCTTTTCCTTTCCGGACCACGGTCTTGAGCGCACCCGATCACCATCCATTGACCCTGCGCGACGTCTCGGAGGCGGCGGGCGTGTCGGAGATGACCGTTAGCCGCGTGCTGCGCAACAAGCGCGACGTATCCGAGGCGACGCGCCTGCGCGTGCTGGAGGCGGCGCGGCGGCTGGGATACGTGCCCAACAAGATCGCGGGTGCGCTGGCGTCGAGCCGGGTCAACCTCGTGGCGGTGATCATCCCGTCGATGTCCAACATGGTGTTTCCCGAAGTGATGACCGGAATTACCGGCGTGCTGGAGGAAACCGGGCTTCAGCCGGTGGTGGGGCTGACGGGGTATCGTCCTGAAAAGGAAGAGAAAGTCCTGTATGAAATGCTGTCATGGCGGCCCGCGGGGGTGATCATCGCGGGGCTGGAGCATTCCGAGGCGAGCCGCGCCATGCTGCGCGCGAGCGGCATTCCGGTGGTCGAGATCATGGACGTGGACGGCACGCCGATCGATTCGGTGGTGGGCATTTCGCACAGGCGCGCCGGGCAGCAGATGGCGCAGGCGATCATCCGCGCGGGCTATCGCCGGATCGGCTTCATGGGCACCAAGATGCCGCTCGACCACCGCGCGCGCAAACGCTTCGAGGGGTTCACAGAGGCGCTGGCCAAGGCCGGGATCGAGATGGCCGACCACGAGTTCTATTCCGGCGGATCGGCGCTGGCCAAGGGACGCGAGATGACCGCCGAGATGCTGCGGCGCACGCCGGACCTAGATTTCCTGTATTATTCCAACGACATGATCGGGGCGGGCGGGTTGCTCTACCTGCTGGAACAGGGCGTGGACATTCCCGGGCAGATCGGGCTTGCCGGGTTCAACGGGGTCGAGCTGCTGGATGGTCTGCCACGCCAGCTGGCGACGATGGACGCCTGTCGGCTTGAAATCGGGCGCAAGGCGGCCGAGATCATCGCCGCGCAGGCACCCGGTCCCGAGGCGCGTGAGCGGGTGCGTATTGCGTTGGAGCCGCGGCTTGCGCCTGGGGATACGTTGCGGGTGCGCTGACGCGGTATGAAATTTCCCCTTTGATTTTCACACGCGAATCGCGAAAGGCTTGCAAAACACCCACTTGCCGGGAGGGGCGCATGAGGATCGGATTCATCGGGCTGGGAAATGTCGGGGGCAAGCTGGCCGGAAGCCTCTTGCGCAACGGTCACGACCTGCAGGTTCACGACCTGAACCGCGAGCTTCGCGACGGCTTTGCCGCGCGGGGGTGCAAGGTTTCGTCAACCCCCGCGCAGATGATGCGCGACTGCGAGGCGGTCATCACCTGCCTGCCGTCGCCCGCGGCGAGCGCGGCGGTGATGGAGGAGATGCTGCCCGAGGTGGCCCCCGGCAAGATCTGGATGGAGATGTCCACCACCGACGCCACCGAGATCACCCGCCTGGGCGGCATGGTGATCGCGCGCGGCGGGGCGGCGGTGGATTGCCCGGTCTCGGGCGGCTGCCACCGGGCGGCGACGGGCAACATCTCTATCTTTGCCGGCTGCGAGCGCGCCACGTTCGAGCGCATCCTGCCGCTGCTGACGACGCTGGGGCGGCGGGTGCTGCATACCGGCGAGCTGGGCAGCGCCTCGGTGCTGAAGGTGATGACCAACTATCTCGCCACCGCCAACCTGCTGTCGATCTGCGAGGCGCTGGTGACGATGAAGGCGGCGGGGATGGACCTTGCCACCACATACGAGGCGATCCGCATCAGTTCGGGCACGTCCTTTGTGCACGAGACGGAGAGCCAGGTGATCCTCAACGGCTCGCGCGATATCAATTTCACCATGGACCTGGTGATGAAGGATATCGGCCTGTTTCAGTCGATCGCCGAGCGCGCGGGTGTGCCGCTGGAAATCTCGCCGATGATGATCGACATCTTCCGCGACGGGATGGCGCGCTATGGCGCGCGGGCGCAATCGGACGACATCATCCGGCGGCTGGAGGAGGCCACCGGGCTGACCATCACGGCACCGGGGTTTCCGGCGGATATGGTCGATGACGAACCCGAAGAGCCGGGATACGAGGTCTATCCGCCGGGCCGTGCCGCTGAGGCGGTCGCCAAGGAGCATTAACCAGCCTGCCAGATATATGTTGTCTGTTGCGTGCAGCGGGTGGCATTCTCGTGCGGTGGTGCGCGGGGTTGTGCG
>JADQCC010000193.1:22929-28695 GCA_016278295.1 Roseovarius sp.
GTGCGCGGGGTTGTGCGATGTTGTTTATTGCGAGTCTTCTGGGGATGGCGGCCGTCGGGGCCACGGCGTTTGTCGGGCTTGGCGGTGAGACGGAGGACGCGTCGGAGGACGGGGCCGAAACCGGCGATGGGAACGAGGCGTCCGGTTCGGACGTGGCCGTCTCTGGCGATGGATCGGATCTGTTGAGTGCGGCACTCGATGCGACGGCGGATGACGGCATCGCCACGCAAGACGCGGACGGCAGTGAAGGCGGCAGTGAAAGCGGGCCCGAAGACACCGACGCGGCAACGGGGTGGCAGGCAACGGGGTGGCAGATCGTCGATGGCGCGGACGTTGCCGAGACCATCACCGGCGGCGACGATCCCGAGATGATCGGCGGGCGCGGCGGCGCGGACGTGATCGACGGGAACGGCGGTGCGGATGAGCTGCGCGGTGGCGACGGCGATGACGAGTTGCGCGGTGGCGCGGGCGATGACACGCTGCACGGCGAGGACGGGGTCGATACGCTCGATGGCGAGGCGGGCGACGACCGGCTTTTCGGGCACAATGGTGATGACACACTCTCGGGCGGCGACGGCGAGGACAGCCTCGTTGGCAGCGCCGGGAACGATGCGCTCTCGGGCGGGGAGGGCGGTGATGCGCTGCACGGCGACCTCGACGATGACCGGCTGGATGGCGGCATCGGGTCGGACACGCTCTATGGCGGGCATGGCGACGATACGGTGACGGGGATCGTGGATGACCCGGCGACCGACGGCATCGACGATACCGATACCGGACGCGATTACCTCAACGGCGGCGGTGGCGACGACGTGATCGCGGCGGGGCGCGGCGATATCGTGACCACCGGCGGCGGGGCTGACACGGTGATGCTGGGCGACTGGCTGGATGCCGATCATCAGGCGGAAATCCTCGATTTCTCGGCGATGGACGACATGCTCATGGTGTTTCACGACGCACCGGAGGGGGCGGAGCCCGAGATCACTCTTGAACCGGATGCCGACGATCCGGCGGCGCAGCGCCTGCTGCTCGACGGTGTCGAGATCGCGCGCATCGCCGATGCCGAGGGGCTGACGCTTGGCCATGTCGCGCTGGTGGCGCAGGGGCAGATGCCGGTGCTGACCGCTGGATGAGGCGGCGGTGATGGCGGGCCTTGCCCGGGTCGGATTCATGCTTTTCTTTCGCGCGCAGTTGGCCTATACGCGCGAGACCCCCCGGCGCGGAGACGCGGCGGGGCAACGGACCTTGCTGGACGACATCCCGGCTTGTGCCCGCAACCCCCGGACCGAAGGAGAGACCGATGTCGATCACTGTCGAAGAGAAATCCCGCGTTATCAAGGACTTTGCGACCAAGGAGGGCGATACCGGCTCTCCCGAAGTACAGGTCGCCATCCTGACCTCGCGGATCACCACCCTGACCGAGCATTTCAAGACCCACAAGAAGGACAACCACGGGCGCCGTGGCCTTCTGAAGATGGTCGCACAGCGTCGCAAGCTGCTGGATTACCTGCGCGGCAAGAACGAGGACCGCTATCGCGACCTCATCAAGCGCCTCGGCATCCGCCGCTGACACCATGAGCCGCGCCCCCCAACGGGGCGCGGTTTTCGCATGATCCGATTGCGGCCCGGACCGGCCTTCGCCGGTGTCGCAGGATGAACACGAGAAGGCCGTGGGGCATGGGGCCCCGCAAGAAACGGGCCGCGCGGGATACGCCCGGCGGGCCAAGCTAGGAAACGTGATGTTTACTGAGACGAAAAAATCGATGCAGTGGGGGGAAGAAACCCTCACTCTGGAAACCGGCAAGATCGCCCGTCAGGCCGACGGGTCGGTGATTGCCACCGTTGGCGAGACATCGGTCATGGCCAACGTGACCTTTGCCAAGGAACCCAAGCCGGGACTGGATTTCTTCCCGCTGACGGTTCACTATCAGGAAAAATACTATGCCGCGGGCAAGGTGCCCGGCGGCTTTTTCAAGCGCGAGGCGCGCCCGTCGGAGAAGGAAACGCTGACCGCGCGCCTGATCGACCGGCCGATCCGCCCGCTTTTCGTGCCCGGCTTCAAGCATGAAACGCTGGTGATGTGCACCGTGCTGAGCCATGATCTCGTCAACGACCCGGACATGGTGGCGATGATCGCCACCTCTGCCGCGCTGACGATCTCGGGTGCGCCGTTCCGCGGGCCGATCGGCGGCTGCCGCGTGGGGTATGCGGATGGCGAATACATCCTCAACCCCGAGATCGACGACATGCACGAGCTGCGCAACAACCCCGAGCAGCGGCTCGACCTGGTGGTCGCGGCCACGCGCGACGCGGTGATGATGGTCGAATCCGAAGCCTATGAGCTGTCGGAAGAGGAAATGCTCGGCGCCGTGACTTTCGCGCATGAGCAGATCAAGCCGGTCTGCGACCTGATCGTGGAATTCGCCGAGGAATGCGCCAAGGAGCCGTTCGACTTTACCCCGCCGGATTACTCGGAGCTGTTCGCCGCCGTCAAAGCCGCCGGTGAAGAGCAGATGCGCGCCGCCTTTGCCATCCGCGACAAGCAGGAGCGCACGCACGCGATCTCTGCCGCGAAAGAGGCGATCAAGGCGCAGCTGAGCGAGGAACAGCTCGAGGATGCCAATCTCGGCGCCGCGCTCAAGAAGCTCGAGTCGATGGTGCTGCGTGGCGACGTGGTGAAGAACGGCAACCGGATCGACGGCCGCCGTCTGGACGAGATCCGCCCCATCGCCTGCGAGACCGGCCTGCTGCCGCGCACGCATGGCTCGGCGCTTTTCACCCGTGGCGAGACGCAGGGCCTGGTGGTCACGACGCTCGGCACCGGCGATGACGAGCAATTCGTCGATGCGCTGCATGGCAACTTCAAGTCCAACTTCCTGCTGCATTACAACTTCCCGCCCTACTCGGTCGGCGAGGCGGGGCGTGTCGGCCCTCCGGGGCGGCGCGAGATCGGTCACGGCAAGCTCGCGTGGCGCGCGCTTCAGGCGGTGTTGCCGCCGTCGACGGATTTCCCCTACACGATCCGGCTGGTGTCCGAGATCACGGAATCGAACGGATCGTCGTCGATGGCCTCGGTCTGCGGCGGGTCGCTGTCGATGATGGATGCGGGCGTGCCGCTCAAGACGTCCGTGGCGGGCGTGGCGATGGGCCTCGTGCTGGAGGAAGACGGCTCTTACGCGGTGCTGTCGGACATCCTCGGTGACGAGGACCATCTCGGCGACATGGATTTCAAGGTCGCGGGCACCGCCGAGGGCATCACGTCCTTGCAGATGGACATCAAGGTCGCGGGGATCACCCCCGAGATCATGCGCGTGGCACTGGCACAGGCGCGTGAAGGCCGGATGCACATCCTGGGCGAGATGGACAAGGCGCTCTCGGGTGCCAACGAGTTCAGCGTCCATGCCCCGCGCATCGAGACCATGCAGATCCCCACCGACAAGATCCGTGAAGTGATCGGCTCGGGCGGCAAGGTGATCCGCGAGATCGTCGAAGTTTCGGGCGCCAAGGTCGATATCAACGACGAGGGCATCATCAAGATCGCATCGCCCAACGGCGACGCCATCCAGAAGGCCTATGACATGATCCACTCGATCGTGGCCGAGCCCGAGGAAGGCAAGATCTACAAGGGCACCGTCGTCAAGATCGTCGATTTCGGCGCCTTCGTGAACTTCTTTGGCAAGCGCGACGGTCTGGTGCATGTCAGCCAGATCGAGAACCGCCGCCTGAACCATCCCTCCGACGTGCTCAAGGAGGGGCAGGAGGTCTGGGTCAAGCTGCTGGGCTTTGACGATCGCGGCAAGGTCCGCCTGTCGATGAAGGTCGTGGACCAGGAGACCGGCGAAGAAGCGCAAAGCGAGGAAACGGCGGACTGATCCGCCCACCGCTCGCTTGATTGCATCGGCGCGCCGCGGGAAACCGCGGCGCGTTTTGCTTTGGCGTCCCCCGGTGGCGTGGTGGCGCAAAACCGCGTGCTTGTGTCGGGATTGACAGCCCCGGTTCGCCGCACCCATGTTTTATAAGCTGCGAGGCAAGGGAGGCGCGCCATGGCCCAGACGATCCGATTGACGCTCGATGGCCGCGAGGTCGAGGCCGAGGCCGGCCAGACCATCTGGGAGGTGGCCAATGGCCGCGGCCTGGTGATCCCCCACCTGTGCCACAAACCGGCGCCCGGATACCGCCCCGACGGCAATTGCCGCGCCTGCATGGTCGAGGTCGAGGGCGAGCGCGTGCTGGTGGCCTCGTGCATCCGCGAGGCGCGCGACGGCATGGTGGTGACCACCGATTCCGCGCGGGCGACCAGCGCGCGCAAGATGGTGGTCGAGATGCTGCTCGCCGATCAGCCCGAGCGTGACGTGTCGCACGACGCGTCGAGCCACCTGTGGGATATGGCCGAGGCCAATGGCGTGACCCACAGCCGCTTTCCAAAGGTGGAGAAGGATCGCGTGCCGCTGCTCGACGACAGCCACGTGGCGATGCGCGTCAATCTCGACGCCTGCATCCAGTGCAACCTGTGTGTGCGCGCCTGCCGCGAGGTGCAGGTCAATGACGTGATCGGCATGGCGGGGCGCGGCCACGACGCCTATCCGGTGTTCGATCAGGGCGACCCGATGGGCGAGAGCACCTGCGTGGCCTGCGGCGAATGCGTGCAGGCCTGCCCGACCGGCGCGCTGATGCCCGCCTCGGTGATGGACGGCCAGCAGCAGGGCGACAGCGCCGATTACGACGAGGAGGTGCAAAGCGTCTGCCCGTTCTGCGGGGTGGGCTGCCAGGTTTCGCTCAAGGTCAAGGACGGCCGCGTCCGTTATGTCGAGGGTATCAACGGCCCCGCGAACGAGGGGCGGCTGTGCGTCAAGGGGCGGTTCGGGTATGACTATATCCACCACCCGCACCGCCTGACCAAGCCGCTCATTCGCCGCGAGGACGCGCCCGAGAAGGGCCTGAATGTCGATCCCGGCAACTGGCATCAGTTCTTCCGCGAGGCGGACTGGGACGAGGCGCTCGATATCGCCGCCGGAGGGCTCAAACGGCTCAAGGAGACGCATGGCGGGGCGAGCATCGCCGGCTTTGGCAGCGCCAAGTGCACCAATGAAGAGGCGTATCTGTTCCAGAAATTCATCCGCCAGGGCTTTGGCCACAATAACGTGGATCACTGCACGCGGCTGTGCCACGCCTCTTCGGTCTCGGCGCTGATCGAGAATGTCGGATCGGGCGCGGTCACCGCCACGTTCAACGAGATCGAGAATGCCGACGTGGCCATCGTCATCGGTGCCAACCCGATCGAGAACCACCCGGTCGCCGCCACCTATTTCAAGCAGTTCACCAAGCGCGGCGGCAAGCTCATCGTGATGGACCCGCGCGGCGTCGGGCTGCGCCGGTTTGCCACGCATATGCTTCAGTTCAAGCCGGGCGCGGATGTCTCGATGCTCAACGCGATCTGCCATGTGATCGTCGAGGAGGGGCTCTACGACCAGCAATATATCGAGGCCTTCACCGAGAACTGGGAGGCCGAGAAGGCGCATCTCGCGCAGTTCCCGCCCGAGAAGATGGAGGCGATCTGCGGCATCCCCGCCGAGACGCTGCGCGCCGTGGCGCGCGAATTCGCCGGGGCCAAGGCCGGCATGATTTTCTGGGGCATGGGGATTTCGCAGCACATCCACGGCACCGACAATTCGCGCTGCCTGATCTCATTGGCGCTGATGTGCGGTCATGTGGGCCGCCCCGGCACCGGGCTGCACCCGCTGCGGGGCCAGAACAACGTACAGGGCG
>JADQCC010000126.1 GCA_016278295.1 Roseovarius sp.
GGCGCATCACCTGATCCAGAGCACAAAACTGCCGCTGATCGACATCGCCGCCGCCACGGGTTTTGGCGCGACCGGCACGCTCGCGACCGCCTTCAGGAAAATCTACGGCATCACGCCCACGGATTTCCGTGGCAAGCACAGAGAGCGTGTGCTGGACTATTCAGCCAAGGTCTGAGGGCTCAGGCGGGTTCGCCGCGCCAGATCATGTCAGCCAAGGGCGAGGTTTCCGATACCGTGTTCATCGGACAGGTCGGGCATCCTGATCGGGATGGCTTGTTCTTGCAGCTACGACATTCACTGACCGCGCTCAAAACACTGTTCACTTCGCCCTGAAGTTCGATCGCAAGGCGGGCCATGAGCATCAGGGTATCCGACAGTTCGCCAAGCCTGGCCGCCACCTCTTGCGAAGAGCCCGCGCCAGTGGAGTGATGGGCCCGGACCCCCGCGATCGAAGCGATGACGTCGAGCGGGATATCAAGATCCCGCATGTTCTGGATCAGCTTTGCCAGAACGACATCACGCTCGCCATACGTCCGCGTCCCTCCGTCGCTGCGCTCCGGGTTCAGGATGCCGAGTTCCTCATAGTGGCGCAGCGATCGCTCACTCAAGCAACTGCGCCGCGCGAGTTCCCCGATCTTCATCTGTCTTGTGGCGCTGGTTTCGGCCAAGAGAATTCTTCCTGTAATCTCGCGTTGCGGACAGCGCCCCATACATAGCAACAAAAAACGGAACGCAATAGGTCAGGGCGGCCTTTCCAAGATCACTTTCGGCGGAGCCGAAAATTGCGTCGCCCTGATTGATCAGGTTGAGGATCGTCCCGACGACGATGGCAACCCGGACGGACCGCGTGAAGATGGCTTTCGATAACCCGAGTCCCGAGAAAATTTCCATGTGCTCCTCATACCCTGTGGTCAGTGCGTGGCCTTTACTGCGAATGCCCCGGCACGTCGGGGCATTCGCGCTTTTCGGCCGCTGATCGTGATCAGAATCGATACCCGATCCCGATACCCGCAACGACAGGATCAATAGAGGCCTTTCCGAAAACGGCGCCTCCGGCGGTTGTGACCCTTGCGTTGATATCGACGAAGAACTTCTTGATATCCGCGTTGAGATACCAGTTGTCCCTCAGCTTGATATCGACACCGGCTTGCAGCACGAAGCCCGGATTGTAGGTCTCCAGATCGAACGATGTCGCCGGGCCCATACGGCTTTCGGAGGTAACAACCACCAGCGCCGGACCCGCCCCGATATAGGGCTTTATGCCGCTCCGGGTATGGAAATGATACTGGGCCATTACAGAAAGCGGCACGAGCCATGCGTCGCCGATATCCGGGCCGCCGCCCGCCAGGGAGATCTTGTGATTCGTGATACAGCAAATGGTTTCAAGCGCGATGTTGTCCGTGAGGAAATACGACAGGTCGATCTCTGGAATGACCTGATCGGACACATGTGTTCTCACGGGGACGTTGTATCGCGCGCTGTCTTCGGGGAGAACACCGGCCAGCCTGCCCCGGATCAGAAATCTGTTTGCCCACCCGTCACCTGACACCTTGGCGTCCTGCGCCAGTGCCGCCCCCACGTTCCCTGCGAGCACGGCAAATGCCAACAGGATGAAGGTTAAGAAAAACAGTACCTGTCGGGACCGATTCATCCGCCTTGGACTCGCCCCAGGTTCGCTCGCGTAATTCATCGCTATCTCCTCCCAATTGGAAATTTTATTTTGGGAGAGAGGTTTCAGATGCCTTTTTCATTTGGAAACTGCGATTTCTCTCTCCTAAATCTCACATTAATGTGAGATTTTTGGAAAATCAAGCGTCGTCTCCCGTGCCTGTTGAAGCGACCGTCATGCATTCGTTTCCGGCGCCAAGGCGGTCGAGGGACCGTCACGTGGATGCGGTATGAGCCGGATGCTTGCGGTCTGTGAATGGTCGCCTTCTCTCTGCCTCTCGCGATTGCGCCTTTCGTTGCTCTCGCATTGGTGAACATTTCGCTGTTGTAACTCTAGTTGCTGGAGGTTTTAAAATCCTGCAAAATCTGCCTGGCAGGGCCAGCGATGGACGATGATGGAACCTCAAGACGCGGAGTCATGACTATGTTGACAAGACGACACTTCATCCAGACGACCACAGCGCTGTTTTCGGTGCCGATCGCCAGCCCGCTACTGGCTGACTCTTGGCCCACCGAGGGGCAAAAGGCTGCTTGGGACGCGCAGGTCACACCGCCCGGCTACGATCCTGCCACGACAAACCCGTGGGGGCTGGAGCCTCGCTTCCTGCCGCGGCGTGTCTTTGCCAAGGATGGGCTCATTCCCGGAGATATCCATGTGGATGCCATCGCACGCTATCTTTACCACATCGAGGAAGGCGGCACCGCGATGCGTTATGGCGTGGCGATCGCGCGTGGCAAGCTTTATGAGCCGGGCGTTTACACCATCAAGCGCAAGGTCGAGTGGCCACATTGGCAACCGACGCAGAACATGATCAACCGCGATCCCGAACTGTACGCCGAGGTCGCCGACGGGATGGAGCCGGGACCGGAAAATGCGCTCGGATCGCGGGCGCTCTATCTCTATGTCGGAAACCGGGACACGTATCTGCGCATTCATGGCACACCGGCCCCACAGACGATCGGCGGACGGGCCAGTTCGGGCTGTGTGCGGATGGTCATGCCCCATATCAATGACCTTTATCCGAAGGTGGAGCTTGGTTCGATGGCGTTCCTTTACTCGGCGGAGGACAGTGTCACCCGGACAAGTTGACCCGCGTACCAGCAGCAATCCGGCCTATGCACCGTCAGCGCACATCCATGACGCACGCGGTTGTCTCGGCAATTTCCTGCGGGGTGG
>JADQCC010000263.1 GCA_016278295.1 Roseovarius sp.
GCTCTTTGTCGGCGCGTCGATCCGAGGTGGTGGTCGCGCTGGGCATATCGCTCGCGCTGGTGATCGGGGTGATCCTCGTGTTCCTGCGCTCTGGCGCCGCCACGCTGATCCCGGCGATCACCATTCCCGTTTCGCTCATCGGTACCTTCCTGCTGATCGGCATCTGGGGATTTTCGCTCAACACGCTGACGCTTCTGGCGCTGCTCCTGGCCATCGGGCTGGTGGTGGACGATGCCATCGTGGTGTTGGAAAACATCCAGCGCCGCATCGAGAACGGCGAGACGCCGCTGGTGGCGAGCCTCAATGGCACGCGGCAGGTGACGTTCGCCGTGATCGCCACCTCGCTCACGCTGATCGCGGTGTTCGTGCCGCTGTCGTTCATGCCCGGACAGGTGGGGCGGTTGTTCGTGGAGTTCGGCTGGGTGCTGGCGGGCACGGTGGCGATCTCGACCTTCGTGGCGCTGACCGCCTGCCCGGCGCTGGCGTCCAAGGTGCTGCGCGCGCGGGTGCTGCGCGGGGCGGGCGACGCCACGCCGCGGCGCGCGCCACTGATCCAGCGGGTCTATCGCGCGCTGCTCACGCGTGCTGTCACCATGCCGCTCGTGGTGCTGGGCGTGGCGCTGGCGGTCACCGCGGGCGCGGCGCTGTTCTATGACGGGCTGCCGCGCGAGCTGGCCCCGCGCGAGGATCGCGGCGTGGGCTTCGTGCCGCTGACCGCGCCGCAGGGCTCGACCGTGGCGCATTCGGACATGGCCGCCCGGCAGGTCGAGGAAATCCTGAAGCCGCATGTCGCCTCGGGCGAGATCGCGACCGTGTTCACCTTTACCGGCTGGGGCGGGCGGGCGTGGCGCTCTTTTGTGGTGTTCCGCCTGGCGCCGTGGGAAGAGCGCGATCGCCCGGTTTCGGCGCTGGTGGGCGAGCTGGCGCCGCAGATGAGCCAGGTGACCATCGCGCGCGGCTTTCCGGTGACGCCCGCCGGGCTGGGCTTGCGCGGCAGTTCCACCCCGGTTCAGGTGGTCGTCGGCGGCCCCGATTTCGAGAGCGTCAAGGACTGGGCCGCGGAGTTGCTCGCCCGTGCGGAGAGCGTGCCGGGGCTGGTCAATCCCGAGATCAATTACGAGGAGAACCTGCCGCAGCTCGATATCAGGATCGACCGCGCGCGGGCCGACGATCTCGGTATCTCGGCCGAGGCGATCGCCGCGACGCTCCAGACCATGCTCGCGTCGCGCGAGGTGACGACCTTTGTCAGCCGCGGGCGCGAATATCCCGTTCTGTTGCAGGCCGAGGACGAGGACCGCCGCACCCCCACCGATATCGGAAACATCTTTGTGCGCGCGGGCGACGGCGAGACGCTGGTGCCGCTGGGCGCGCTGGTCACGCTGGACGAGAACGCCGCCGCGCCGTCGCTCAGGCGCTTTGACCGGCTGCCCTCGATCCAGCTTTCGGGCGCGCTCGCCCCCGATGCCGAGCTTGGCACCGTACTCGAACGGCTGGAGGAGATCGCCGCAGAGATCCTGCCCGCCGAGGCCAAGCTGGGCTATGACGGGCAGTCGCGCACCTACAAGGACACCGCGGGCGGCGCCAACGTGGTGTTCGTGCTGGCGCTGGTGATCGTCTACCTGGTGCTGGCGGCGCAGTTCGAGAGCTTTTTGCACCCGGTGGTCATCATGCTGACCGTGCCCATCGGCGTGGCGGGGGCGATCTACGCGATGACGCTGGGGGGCCTGTCGCTGAACGTCTACAGCCAGATCGGGATCATCCTGCTGATCGGGCTGATCGCCAAGAACGGCATCCTGATCGTGGAATTCGCCAATCAGCTGCGCGACGAGGGACACGCCGTGCGCGACGCGGTGATCGAGGCATCGGTGCTGCGCCTGCGCCCGATCCTGATGACCGCGATCTCGACCGTGCTGGGCGCGCTGCCGCTGGTGCTGGCCAGCGGGGCGGGGGCCGAGAGCCGGATCGCCGTGGGCACCGTCATCATCGCCGGGCTGAGCCTTGCCACGGTGCTGATGCTTCTTGTCACGCCGGTGCTGTATGACCTGCTGGCGCGGCACACGCGCCCGCGCGGCGCGATGGAGGCGGCGCTGGAGCACGAGATTTCGGAGCGCGCGCACCCCGCCGAATGATTTTTCGCGGCTCGCGGTGGTCGGCGGGTCTGGCCATCCCCGGCCCCGGATGCGATAGAGAAATGGTGTCCGTAGGGGGGTTTGTCGTGCGGGAATGGCCAGCCCGAATCGTCTTGTTGATCGTGGCGCTGGCCGCGCTGGCATCCCTGTCCGCCCGCGCGTCGGAGGTGAGCCTGACGGCACCACGGGCACCGGAGAAATTCACCGAGCGGCTGCGCGCCGCCTCGCTCACGGTCAGCACCGCCGGGCAGGAGGACAGCACCGCGCAGGACCTGCTCGCCGCCGCGCAGGCCGATTACGCGCGGCTGCTGAGCGTGCTCTATGCCGAGGGCTATTACGGCGGCACCATCTCTATTCGGGTCGATGGCCGCGAGGCCGCCGACATCCCGCCGCTCTCGGCCCCCCAAGAGATCGGGGAGGTGGCGATCGAGGTGGTGCGCGGTGCGGGCTTTCGGTTCGGTCGTGCCGAGGTCGCGCCGCTGGCACGGGGCACCGAACTGCCGGAAGGGTTTCGCCCCGGCGAGCTGGCGAAGGCGGGGCTCATCACCGGGGCAACGGATGCGGGGATCGAGGGCTGGCGCGCGGCGGGCCATGCCAAGGCGCGCGTCGCCACAGAGGATATCGTCGCCGATCACCCGCGCGCGCGGCTCGACGCGCGCGTCACGCTCGCCCCGGTCCGCGGCTGCGGTTCGGCGCGCTG
>JADQCC010000235.1 GCA_016278295.1 Roseovarius sp.
CCCGCTCGACCTGACGATCCGCGCGCCCGCCCGCATCTTTGTGCGCGGGCGCGGGCTCGATGCCGAGCTTGGCGGGCGGCTGCGCGTCGGCGGCACCACCGAGGCGGTGGCGCCCGACGGGTTCTTTGAGTTGCGCCGGGGACGGCTCGATATCCTGGGCAAGCGGCTGGAGCTGACCGAGGGGCGCGTGACGATGCAGGGCTCGCTCGACCCGTGGCTGCGCTTTGTCGCCGAGACGGTGATCGACGATGTCGCGGTGCAGGTGATCCTCGAAGGGCTGGCAAGCGCACCGGAGGTGACGTTTGCCTCGTCCCCCGACCTGCCACAGGAAGAGATCGTCGCGCGGCTCATCTTCGGGCGCGGGCTCGACACCATCTCGCCCTTGCAGGCCGCGCAGCTTGCCTCGGCGGTGGCGACGCTGTCGGGCGGGGGGGGCGATCTGGTGGGGCGGCTGCGCGGCGGCTTCGGGCTGAGCGATCTCGACGTGACGCAGACCGCCGAGGGCGACACGGCGGTGAGCGCCGGGGCCTATATCTCGGACAACATCTATACCGAGGTCACAGCCGACAGCGCCGGGCGGCAGCAGATCAACCTCAACCTCGACGTGACGCGTAACCTGACCGCCAAGGGCAGCGCGTCGAACGACGGGGATACCGGGATCGGGCTGTTCTTCGAGAAGGATTACTGAGGCGCGCCCTGCCCGCCACCTGCCCGTTTTCCGGGCAGAAATGACTCGCCTTCGCGAGCGGCAATCTGCAACAGTATTCGGATCGGCCAGAACCTTGGGAGGGGGCACGTGCGTTACATTCCGCTCATCATCAGTCTGGCGCTGGTACCGGCGGGGATCGCGCTGGCGAGCGCGCTGCCGTTCTGGGGCGGGCTGCTTGCGGGGATTGCCGGGATCGTCGCACTGATCGGGCTCTACGATTTCTTTCAGACCCGGAGCGCGGTGCTCAAGAACTATCCCGTCTCGGCGCGGTTGCGTTTTATCTTCGAGCATTTCCGCCCCGAGATCCGCCAGTATTTCCTGGAAAGCGACCACGAAGAGACCCCCTATTCGCGCGAGCAGCGCGCGCTGGTCTATCGCCGCGCCAAGGGGATCGAGGGGCTGCGCCCGTTCGGCACGCTGCGCAACGTCAACGAGATCGGGCATGAATGGATCAACCATTCGATGGCGCCCACGCATCTCGACGGCCATGATTTCCGCCACAGCATCGGCGGGCCGGATTGCACGAAACCTTACGACGCCTCGCCGCTCAACATCTCGGGCATGTCCTACGGGGCGCTGTCGCCCAATGCCATCGAGTCGCTCAATTGGGGGGCGCGGATCGGCGGCTTCGCCCATACCACCGGCGAGGGCTCGATCTCGCGGTTTCACCGCAAGCATGGCGGCGACCTGATCTGGCAGGTGGGCTCGGGCTATTTCGGCTGCCGCACGCCCGAGGGCGCGTTCGACCCCGACCGTTTCGCCGAAACCGCCGCCGAGGACCAGGTCAGGATGATCGAGATAAAGCTCAGCCAGGGCGCCAAGCCCGGGCATGGCGGCATCCTGCCCGGGGCCAAGGTGAGCGAGGCCATCGCCGAGGCGCGCGGCGTGGCCGTGGGCGAGGATTGCATCAGCCCGCCGGGCCATTCCGAATTTACCTCGCCCAAGGACCTGTGCGCGTTCATCGCGCGGCTGCGCGAGCTGTCGGGCGGCAAGCCGGTGGGCATCAAGCTCTGCGTCGGGCATCCGTGGGAATTCTTTGCCATCGCCAAGGCGTTTCACGAGACAGGCATCACGCCGGATTTCATCACCATCGACGGGGCCGAGGGCGGCACCGGCGCGGCGCCCGCGGAATTCGCCGACCACAAGGGGGCGCCGATTCGCGAGGGGCTGATGCTGGTGCACAATACGCTCGTGGGCATGGCGCTGCGCGATCGCATCCGGCTCATCGTGTCGGGCAAGCTGATCAGCGCGTTCGATATGTGCCGGATGTTCGCGCTGGGTGCGGATGGCTGCAACATCGCGCGCGGCTTCATGTTCGCGGTGGGGTGCATCCAGGCGCAGGTGTGCCATTCGGGCAAGTGCCCCACGGGCGTCACCACGCAGGATCCGGGGCGCTACCGCGCGCTGGTGGTGGCCGACAAGTATCAGCGCGTCGCCAATTTCCACCGCAACACGATGATCGCGCTCAAGGAGGCGGTGGAATCCTCGGGGCTGATCTCTCCGCAGGATTTCACCCCGCACCACCTGATGATCCGCGTCAGCAGCCGCGAGGTGCGCTCGGCCGCCAGCCAGTACCTGTGGCTGGAGCCGGGCGAGTTGCTGTCGGGCGAGGTGGACCACCCCGCCTTTGCCAAGTACTGGGACCGCGCCCACGCCGATACCTTCGCCTTTGCCTGAGCCATGCCCGATCCTGTCTCGTCAATCCGCAATCTCGGCCCCGCTTCTGACGCGGCCTATGCCCGCGCCGGGATCACCAGCGCCGGGATGCTGCGCGAGATGGGGGCGGATGCGGGCTATGAGGCGCTGCTGCGTAGCGGCGCGCGGCCGCATTTCATCGCGTATTATGCGATGGTGATGGGGCTACAGGGGCGCCCGTGGAACGACTGTCAGGGTGCCGAGAAAGCCGCGTTGCGCGCCCGGTTCGACGCGATCAAGGCGCGGGTCGCCGCGGGCGGCGAGAAGCCCGACGCCGCGATCGAGGCCGAACTCGACAGGATCGGGACGGGTATAAGGAGGTAGCGGGCTGACGGGGGGATTGGGTTGGAAATGGCCTGTTGCGGATATTGCCGTGAGCCGCGCCATCGGCAGGCCGCGGGCTGGCGATCCAACGGATTTTCA
>JADQCC010000048.1 GCA_016278295.1 Roseovarius sp.
CATGTGGCTGCCGCCATCGCGCTGCGGGATGTTGTTGGTAAAGGGCAGGACGGTCTCGTGATAGCTGTCGTTCCACCACATCGCCACCTCGACGGTGATGCCGTCGCGCTCGCCGATGATGAAGATCGGATCAGGCATCATCGGGGTCTTGTGGCGGTCGAGATACTTGACGAATTCCTTGACGCCGCCCTCGTAGAACAGCTCTGCCACCAGCGGCTCGGGCGGGCGCTCGTCGCGCAGGATGATGCGCACGCCGGAATTGAGGAAGGCCAGTTCGCGGAGCCGCCGCTCCAGTATCTCGAAGCTGTAGTCGAGATTGGAGAAGGTATCGGTCGAGGCGAGAAAGCGCACCTCGGTGCCCTTGCGCCCGTCGGCGTCGCCGACGACGCGCAGATGCTCGGTGGTGAAGCCGCCCTCGAAGCGGGCGAGGTGTTCCTTGCCGTTGCGCCAGACGCGCAGTTCGAGCCAGTCGGAGAGCGCGTTGACGACCGAGACGCCGACGCCGTGCAGGCCGCCCGAGACCTTGTAGGAATTCTGGTCGAACTTGCCGCCCGCGTGCAGCTGGGTCATGATGACCTCGGCCGCCGAGACGCCCTCTTCCTCGTGGATATCGGTGGGGATGCCGCGGCCGTTGTCGCTGACCGAGACGCTGGAATCGGCGTGAATCGTGACGTTCACGGCGTCGGCGTGACCGGCCAGCGCCTCGTCGATGCCGTTGTCGACGACCTCGTAAACCATGTGGTGCAGGCCCGAGCCGTCATCGGTGTCGCCGATATACATGCCGGGGCGCTTGCGGACAGCCTCTAACCCCTTGAGAACCTTGATGGAATCGGCGCCATATTCTTCGGGCACGATGGCGGGTTCGGACATGCGGATTTCCCTTTGGAATGTTTCGCATTTTATACGAAGTCTGGGGGGGAATGTCACGGCCCCACCCCATATTTTGCGCTGTTTCGCGCTCAGGTGAAGGGGATCACCAGCCCGACGAGGATCAGCAGCGCACCGGAGGCCGAATTGAGCCGCGCGATGGCCCTCGGGCTTTGCAACAGACGCCGGGCGCGGTCGAGAAACAGCGCGAGGCCAAGGTTGCCCAGCATCGGCACGACGGCCGAGACCGCGAGGATGGCGGCGATGTCGGGGACCGTGACGCGCGTGAGATCGAAGAAGCCCGGCAGGAAGCCCATGTAGAACAGGATCGCCTTGGGATTGCCGATCACCGCCGCCATGCCGACGGAAAACCCGGCCCAGAGACCGGGGCGGGTCATGCGGCTGTCGGCGCCGGGCACGCGCGCCGGGGCGCGGAGCAAGAACAGGCCCATCACGATGAACACCGCCGCCGCGACCCAGCGCAGGAGGCCGAGCGCGTCGCCATAGAGCGACAGCACCCAGGCCAGCCCGAGGATCGCGCAGAGCGGCCAGATCAGATCGCCCAGCGCCACCCCCACGGCAAGGGGCCACGCCGCGCGCATGCCCCCCGAGAGAGAGCGCGCGGTGAGCGCCACCCAGACCGGGCCGGGCACCGCCCAGAGCCCGGCCATCGCCGCCGCGTAGAGCATGAGGTCAGGGAGAGTGACCGTCATGGGGTCTCCGGCAGGGTGAGGCTGCCATCGGGGGCGAGCGGCCAGAACGGATTCATCGCCAGTTCCCAGACATGCCCGTCGGGATCGGCAAAATAGCCGGAATAGCCGCCCCAGAATACCTTTTCCGGGCGCTTGAGCGGCGTCGCCCCGGCGGCGAGGGCCCGGTCATAGGCAGCATCCACCTCGGCCTCGGTGGGGAAGTTCTGCGCCAGCGTCATCGCGCCGGTGCCGAGCGCGGCACCCGGCCGCCCCTGATCGGCGGCCAGGTCGGATTTGCCGAACAGCCCGAGAACCAGCCCGTTCATCTGGTAGAACACCACCTCGTCCTGCGCCGCCGCCGGTGTCCAGCCGAGGGCGGCGTAGAATGCGCGTGCGCGGTCGAGATCGGCGACGCCAAGGGTGATGAGGGTCACGCGCTGCGGGGTCATGGTGTGGTATCCTCCGTGATCTGGCTGGTGCCGTCGGTGTCGGTGACGCGGATGTGCCGCGCCCGACAGCCCAGTTCGGCAAAAAGCTCCGGCCCGGTGCCGGTCATCCACGCCTGCGCGCCGATGCCGCAAACCTCGTCATAAAGCGTGGCGCGGCGGCCCGCGTCAAGATGGGCGGCCACCTCGTCCAGCAACAGGATCGGCGGCGCCCCGAAATCGCGCGCCAGCGCGCGGGCATTGGCGAGGATCAGCGACACCAGAAGCGCCTTTTGCTCGCCGGTGGAGCACTCGGCGGCGGGCACGCCCTTGGCGGCATAGACGCCGTAAAGGTCGGCGCGGTGCGGACCGACCAGCGTGCGCCCGGCGACGAGGTCGCGAAACCGGCTTTCGGCCAGCGCCTCGCGCAGGTCATCGGCGCTGTCGGGCATCTCGCCCTCGGTCTGGGTCAGATCCAGTTCGGCGGTGGGAAAGGCGGTTTCGGCCTGCATCTGCGCACCGGCAATGAGCGCCAGCGCCTGCTGCCGGTTGGCGTGTATCTCGGCCCCCGCCCCGGCCATCTGCCGTTCGAGGGCGAGATACCAGTGCGCGTCGCGCACCTGGTCCTTGAGCAGGCGGTTGCGCTCGCGCATGGCCTTTTCATAGGCCAGCACCGCGTCGGCATGGCCGGGCACGAAGCTCATGGTCATGCGGTCGAGAAACCGCCTGCGCCCCTCGGCCCCCTCGATCCAGAGCCGGTCCATCGCCGGGATGAGCCAGAGCACGCGGGCGATGCGGCCCAGCGCAAGCTGCGCGGCGGGCTTGCCGTCGATACG
>JADQCC010000204.1:0-18598 GCA_016278295.1 Roseovarius sp.
CAGCCGTCGCCTTCGCCGCCGCCTTCGGGGCCGAGCGCTGCGATATCTACACCGATGTGGACGGCGTCTACACCACCGATCCGCGCATCAGCGCCAAGGCGCGCAAGCTCGACCGGATCGCATTTGAGGAGATGCTGGAACTGGCCTCGCTCGGGGCCAAGGTGCTCCAGACCCGTTCCGTCGAGCTCGCGATGCGGTATAATGTCAAGCTGCGGGTGCTGTCGAGTTTCGAGGAACAAAGCGACGAGGCAGGCACGCTTGTCTGTGCCGAGGAGGAAATCATGGAATCCAATATCGTCAGCGGCATCGCCTATTCCCGCGAGGAAGCGAAGATGACCCTCGTATCGGTCGCCGACCGCCCCGGCATCGCGGCGGCGATCTTCGGCCCGCTGGCCGAGGCCGGCGTGAACGTCGACATGATCATCCAGAACATCGCCGAAGAAGGCCGCACCGACATGACCTTTTCCTGCCCCACCGATCAGGTCCGGCGCGCGGAAAAGGCGCTCAACGCGGCCAAGGAAGCGGGCGAGATCAACTATCACGACCTGATCGCGGATACCGACGTGGCCAAGGTGTCTGCGGTGGGCATCGGGATGCGCAGCCAGTCCGGCGTGGCGGCCAAGATGTTTCAGACGCTTTGTGACGAAGGAATCAACATCAAGGTCATTGCAACCTCCGAGATCAAGATTTCCGTTCTGATCGACCGGAAATATATGGAACTCGCGGTTCAGGCCCTGCATGATGCGTTTGATCTCGACAAGGCGGCCTGACGCCGGACCCGACGCCAAAGCGCGGCAGGACGGTCGCCTCTGAACCGGCCCCGGGGGGCAAGGCGCGATGAGCGTGACGTTGAAGACCGACAGCCGCCAGATGCTCGGACGCCTGCGCTCGATCATGGCCGAAGAGGGCGGCGGGCAAACGCGGCTCGATCGCATCACCCGGCTCATCGCCGAGGAGATGCGCGCCGAGGTCTGCTCGATCTACCTGTTCCGCGACGTGGACACGCTCGAATTGTGCGCCACCGAGGGGCTCAAGGCCGAATCCGTCCACCAGACCCGGCTGCGGCTGGGAGAGGGCCTGGTCGGGCGAGTGGCGCGATCGGGCAATGTCATCAACACCGATGATGCCCCCTCTGCCCCCGGCTTTCGCTACATGCCCGAGACCGGAGAGGAGGCGTATTCCTCCTTCGTCGGCGTGCCCATCCAGCGGCTGGGCGAAAAGCTCGGCGTGCTGGTGACACAGTCGAAGCAGGCGAGGCAATTCTCCGAAGACGAGATCTACGCGCTCGAGGTGGTCGCGATGGTGCTCGCCGAGATGGCCGAGCTCGGGGCCTTCGTGGGCGAGGGCGCGGCGATGACCGCGCTGCACAGCCAGCCGGTGATGTTCCGTGGCGCGAGCGCTCAGGAAGGCGCGGCACAGGGTCATGTCTGGCTGCACGAGCCCCGCGTGGTGGTGACCAACCCGATCGCCGAGGATCCGGCCCGCGAGATGGAGCGCCTGCACGAGGCCGTCGAGACACTGCGTGTGGGCGTCGACCGGATGCTTGATTCGGCGCAAGGCGGCGACAAGGAACAGCTCGATGTGCTCGAGACCTATCGGATGTTCGCCAACTCCAAGGGCTGGATGCGCCGGATGGAGGCCAACATCGACAGCGGCCTGTCTGCGGAGGCGGCGGTGGAGAAGGAGCAATCCGCCGCGCGCGCGCGCATGACGCAGGTCAATGACGCCTACCTGCGCGAGCGGCTGCACGACCTCGACGACCTCAGCAACCGCCTGCTGCGCATCCTCACCGGGCAGGGCCACGAGACCGGGGCCGAAATCCCGGCCGACCCGATCCTCGTGGCGCGCAATATCGGCCCCGCGGAGTTGCTCGATTACGGCCGCAGCCTGCGCGGCATCGTGCTGGAGGAAGGCGCGGTCGGCTCGCATGCCGCGATCGTGGCGCGCGCGCTCGCGATCCCGCTGGTCATCCATGCCGGACGAGTCACCACCGAGGCGCTCAACGGCGATTCGATCCTCGTGGACGGTGATCAGGGCATCGTGCACCTGCGTCCTGACGATGCGGTGGCAGCGGCGTTCCGCGACAAGATGGCGATGCAGGCCAAGGCGCAGGAGCGCTATGCCTCGATCCGCGAAAAACCGGCCGACACGCTGTGCGGTACGCATATCACGCTCAAGATGAACGCCGGGCTCATGGCCGACCTGCCCAGCCTCGAAAGCTCGGGCGCCGAGGGGGTCGGGCTGTTCCGCACGGAGTTGCAGTTCCTCATCCGCAGCCACATGCCCAAGCGCGCCGAGCTGAGCGCGCTCTATGGCCGTGTCATGGACGCCGCCAAGGGTCGCCGCGTGGTGTTTCGAACACTCGACATCGGCTCGGACAAGGTGCTGCCCTACATGAAGGCCACGGACGAGCCAAATCCGGCGATGGGCTGGCGCGCGGTGCGCGTCGCGCTGGAAAAGCCGGGCGTGATGCGGATGCAGCTTCAGGCGCTCATTCGCGGCGCGCAAGGGCGGCCGCTGTCGGTGATGTTTCCTTTCGTGGCGCAGCACGACGAGTTCCGCGCCGCCCGCGCCGAGATGGACAAGGCGCTGGAGCGCGAGCGCATCCTCGGCCATCCGCTGCCGAGCGAGATCGAGGTGGGGGCCATGCTCGAGACCCCCTCGATCGCCTTCGCGCCGGACGCCTTCTACAACGAGGTGGATTTTCTCTCGGTCGGCGGCAACGATCTCAAGCAGTTCTTCTTTGCCGCCGACCGCGAGAACGAGCGGGTGCGGCGCCGTTACGACACGCTCGACATGAGCTATCTCAACTTCCTCGAGGGCATCGTCTATCGCTGTGCCACGCTCGGCACGCGGCTGAGCTTCTGCGGCGAGGATGCCGGGCGCCCGATCGAGGCGACCTGCCTGACGGCCCTGGGGTTTCGGACGCTGTCGATGCGGCCCGCTTCCATCGGCCCGGTCAAGAGCCTGCTGCGACGTACAAACCTGAACGAGTTGCGCGACATCCTGCACGAGGAACGTAGCCGCGGCTCGGAGAATCTGCGCCCCGCGGCGACCGCCTACCTGCGCTCCAAGCTCTGACATCCTGTCGCCTGTGCGCCCCTGCACGTCCCCTGCGCGGCCCCGGGGCTACTGCACCCCGGGCCGCAGTCCTACCTTGCGATCAAAGGAGGGCCGAGCATGGGACAACTGGTCAACGGCGTGTGGGAAGACACATGGTACGACACCGCCGCGCATGGCGGCAAATTCGTGCGCTCCACGGCGAAATTCCGCAACTGGATCACGTCGGACGGCGCGCCGGGGCCTTCGGGCGAAGGCGGGTTCAAGGCCGAGAGCGGCCGCTATCACCTCTACGTCGCCTATGCCTGCCCCTGGGCGCATCGAACTCTGATCTTTCGTGCGCTGAAGGGGCTCGGGGATCATATCGGCGTTTCTGTCGTGCATCCCGACATGCTGTCCGATGGCTGGGAATTCCGCACCGGCTATCCCGGGGCCACCGGCGACCGGCTCTATGGGCTGCCCTACGCCCGCGACATCTATCTCAAGGCCGATCCCGGCATCTCGGGCCGCGTGACGGTGCCAATCCTTTGGGATCGGGAGCAAGAGACTATCGTGTCCAACGAAAGCTCCGAGATCATCCGCATGTTCAACTCGGCATTTGACGGGATCACCGGCAATACCGACGACTACTGGCCCGAAGATATCCGCGATGCCATCGAGCCCGTGAACGCGCGCATCTACGACACCGTCAACAACGGCGTCTACAAATCCGGCTTCGCCACCACGCAAGAGGCCTACGAGGCGGCCGTCCATCCGCTCTTCGACAGCCTCGACTGGCTGGAGGACCGCCTGTCGGAAAACCGCTACCTGATGGGTGACCGGCTGACCGAGGCCGACTGGCGGCTCTTTACCACGCTGATCCGGTTCGACCCGGTCTATCACCTGCATTTCAAGTGCAACCGAAAGCGCATCATCGACTACCCGAACCTCTGGGGCTATGTCCGCGAACTCTACCAATGGCCCGGTGTGCGCGAGACGGTGAATTTCGACCATATCGTGCGCCACTACCACTACAGCCACGAGACGGTGAACCCTCACCGGATCATCCCGATCAACCCGGTTCTGGATTACGACGCGCCGCACGGGCGGGGCTGAGAAAACCGCGGATCGCGTCGGCCACGGTGCACGGATGGGTGATCGGCCCCATGTGCCCGGCCTCGTCGATGCGCGCGCGGCTCGCCTGTGGCAGGCGGGCGGCGAGGCCGTCATTGATCGCGGCTATGATCGCCGGAGAGCGCACGCCCTCCATCAGCAGCACCGGGGCCTCGATGCGGGTAATCGCGCCCGAGGCCAGCATCCCGCCAGCATCTTCGTAGAGTGCCGCGGCGGCGGCCACGATGAGCGGCATCTGCGCGGCCATGCGGTCGCGGATCGCCGGGGGCATCGCGTCAAGGCCCTCGGCGTCGCCCCAGACCGAGAGGAACCCGCGCGCCGCCGCCGCCATGTCGCCCGCCTCCATGCCCGCCCGGAACGCGGCCATCTCCGCCTCGTGACCCGCGCGCAGATCGGGCCGGTCGGCCAGCGCAACCGCAAAGAACACCGGCTCATAAAGGCTCAGCGAGCGCACAAGATGCGGGTGCTCGACCGCCAGCCGCAACGCCACGGTCGCGCCGAAGGAATGGCCGATGATATCGGCGGGACCATCGAGGAAAGCGGCGGCGATGGCGGTGCTCGCGGCCTGTATCTCGCCCGCCCCGTCCCACGGCGCGCTCAGCCCGTGGCCGGGCAAGTCGAAGGCGGTGATCGTCAGCAGGTCCGACAGGTCACGCCCCAGAGCGACCCAGCTACCGGCATGGCCGAGCGAGCAGTGGATGGCGAGGCCCGGGCGCGCGCCCTGTCCCATCACCTGCCAATGCGTCGCGCGCCCCGCGCGCAGGTCGCGGGGCATGGGTCAGAGCCGACCGTCGAGATGCATGTCGAGATCCTCCAGCCGGTCCTGTCCCCAGAACATCTGGCCGCTGTCCGCCACGTAGAAGGGCGAGCCGAACACCCCCGCCTCGACCGCCTGTTCAAGATTGGCGGCATAGGTCTCGGCGCCGCTCAGAAGCCCGCTATCGGCGAGCGCCGGGTCAAAGCCCGCCCACGCCAGACAGTCGCGCACCACCGCATCCTCGGCGATGTCGCGCTCCTCGGCCCAGCACGCGCGCAGGACGGACTGTACCAGTGCACCGGTATCGCCGCCGCCCGCGTTCTGCGCGGCGATGATCGCGTAGGACGACGGCGCCGGGTTGGTCGGCCAATGCGCGGGTTTGAGGTTCAGGGCCATGCCGCGCTTGGTGGCCTGCCGGGCCAGTTCCTGCGCGCGGTAGACATTGCGTGACGGGTGGCGCTCGGCCGGGGGCGTGCCTCCGGTGCGCGCGAACAGCGCCATGATGTCGAGCGGCTTGTAGATCACGTCCGCCCCGTGGCGCGCGGCGATCCGTTCAAGCCCATCCCCGGCGAGATAGGCAAATGGCGACAGGGTGGAAAAATAATAGTCGATATGGGCCATTTCGGCACTCTCCGTTGCAGCACAGGTTTGCGCGACGGTAGGGCCATGCTAAGCGAGGCGCAACATCACGAATCTGTCATAGAGACAATCCCGGGGACATCGCCATGCCTGCCAATACCGAACCAAAGCTGATTTCGGGCAATGCCAACATGCCATTGTCACAGGCGATCGCGCGCCGCATGTCCATGCATCGCGGCAAGACCGTCGGGCTGGTGGACGCGCGGCTGGAGCGGTTCAACGACCAGGAGGTGTTCGTCGAGATCTTCGAGAACGTGCGCGGCGAGGACATGTTCATCATCCAGCCCACGTCAAAGCCCGCCAACGACAACCTGATGGAGTTGCTCATCATGGCAGACACGCTGCGCCGGTCCTCGGCACGGCGGATCACGGCGGTCATTCCCTATTTCGGCTATGCAAGGCAGGACCGCCGCACCAAGGCGCGCACCCCCATCTCGGCCAAGCTGGTGGCCAACATGATTGTTGGTGCAGGCATCGAGCGGGTGCTGACGATGGATTTGCACGCCGCGCAGATACAGGGCTTCTTCGACATCCCGGTGGACAATCTCTACGCCTCTCCGGTCTTTGCGCTCGACATCGAGGCACAGTTTGCCGACGCGCTGGATCACGTGATGATCGTCTCGCCCGACGTGGGCGGGGTGGCACGGGCGCGTGAGCTGGCCAAGCGGATCAACGCGCCCCTCTCCATCGTGGACAAGCGCCGGGAAAAGGCGGGCGAGGTCGCCGAGATGACGGTCATCGGCGACGTGACCGACAAGATCTGCATCATCGTCGATGACATGTGCGACACCGCCGGCACCATGTGCAAGGCCGCCGATATACTGCTGGAGAACGGCGCGCGCGAGGTACATGCCTATACCACCCACGGTGTCATGTCCGGCCCCGCGGTGGAGCGGATCACCAATTCCAAGCTCAAGTCGATGGTCATCACCGACACGATCCAGCCCACCGAGGCGGTGGCCGCCACTCCCAATATCCGTATCGTGCCCACTGCGCCGATCTTTGCCCAGGCGATCCTGAATATCTGGAACGGCACCAGCGTGTCGTCGCTGTTCGAGGCATCGTCGTTGGAGCCGATCTACGAGGGGCTGCTGGGCCGGGGCGCGGGGCGATAGGCGGGGAATCCCGGGCTGTTTGCAGGGTAAAACAGTGCGGAAAACGGTCTTTTTTGCATGGGATGGGGTGTTCATTCGGTCGCAGTTGGCTCAAGCCCTTGAAAAGGGGCGGTATTCTACGGTATACAATCGTTTCGAAGCCGCTTGCCCGACAGCAAAGCCTCTGCTACACCCCAGCCGAATTTCGGTGTTTCGCAAGTCTCATCGTATGACAACGCCCCCGGCCGCGACCTTGCGTCAAGCGGGTTCCACCGGGGCCAGATTATCGGAAGGGTGGACGTGTCCGAACCAGCTTCGATTTCATCCGGCATCGCCGCGCGCTATGCCACCGCCATCTTCGAACTCGCCCGGGAGGACAAATCCCTCGCCGCGCTCGAAACCAATCTCGATGATCTCTCCGCAGCACTCGATGACAGCCCGGAATTGCGCGCGGTCGTTGGCTCGCCGGTGTTGAGCCGTGCCGAGCAGGGTGCCGGCATCGTCGCCGTCGCGGACAAGATGGGGCTCGTCCCGGCGCTGAAGAACGGGCTCGGCCTGATGGCGGCGAAGCGTCGGCTTTTCGTGCTGCCGCAGCTCATAGCCCGGCTTGGCGGGATGATTGCCGAAGACAAGGGCGAGGTCAGCGCCGAAGTCACCAGCGCGAAGGCGCTGAGCAAGGCTCAGTCCGACAAGCTCGCGAAAACGCTCAAGGCGCGCATCGGGCGCGATGTGAAACTGAAAACGACCGTCGATGAAAGCCTCATCGGCGGTCTTGTCGTCAAAGTGGGCTCGAAGATGATCGACACCTCGATCCGCTCGCGGCTCGATTCCCTCCAGAATGCAATGAAAGAGGTCGGATAAATGGGTATCCAAGCAGCAGAGATTTCTGCGATCCTGAAGGACCAGATCAAGAATTTCGGCGAGGAGGCCGAGGTCGCCGAGATCGGCCGGGTGCTGTCCGTGGGCGACGGGATCGCGCGCGTGCACGGACTGGACAACGTGCAGGCCGGCGAGCTGGTGGAATTTCCGGGCAGCGTGATGGGCATGGCCCTCAACCTCGAGAGCGACAACGTGGGTGTCGTGATCTTCGGCTCGGACCGTGACATCAAGGAAGGCGACACCGTCAAGCGCACCAAGTCCATCGTGGACGTGCCGATCGGTGACGGGCTTTTGGGCCGGGTCGTCGATGGCCTGGGCAACCCGCTCGATGGCAAGGGTCCGATCAAGTCCGACACGCGCGGTCTCGCCGACGTCAAGGCGCCTGGCATCATCCCGCGCAAATCGGTGCACGAGCCGATGGCCACGGGCCTCAAGTCGGTGGACGCGATGATTCCGATCGGTCGGGGCCAGCGCGAGCTCATCATCGGCGACCGCCAGACCGGCAAGACCGCCGTGGCGCTCGACACGATCCTGAACCAGAAATCCTACAACGAGGCCGCGGGCGACGACGAGGGCAAGAAGCTCTACTGCGTCTATGTCGCCGTCGGGCAGAAGCGCTCGACCGTGGCCCAGCTTGTGAAGAAGCTCGAGGAATCGGGCGCGATCAAGTATTCGATCGTCGTGGCCGCCACCGCGTCCGACCCGGCGCCGATGCAGTTCCTCGCGCCCTACTCCGCCACCGCGATGGCCGAGCATTTCCGCGACAACGGCCGTCACGCGCTCATCATCTACGATGACCTGTCGAAACAGGCCGTGGCCTATCGCCAGATGTCGCTGCTGCTGCGCCGTCCGCCGGGCCGCGAGGCCTATCCGGGCGACGTGTTCTACCTCCACTCTCGCCTGCTGGAGCGTTCGGCCAAGCTCAACGAAGAAAACGGCTCGGGCTCGCTCACCGCTCTGCCGATCATCGAGACGCAGGCCGGCGACATTTCGGCCTTTATCCCGACCAACGTGATCTCGATCACCGATGGGCAGATATTCCTCGAGACGGACCTGTTTTACCAGGGTATCCGCCCGGCCGTGAACACCGGCCTTTCGGTCAGCCGCGTCGGCGGCTCGGCACAGACCAACGCGATGAAATCGGTCGCGGGCCCGGTCAAGCTCGAGCTGGCGCAGTATCGCGAGATGGCGGCCTTCGCGCAGTTCGGATCGGACCTCGACGCCGCCACGCAACAGCTTCTGAATCGCGGCGCGCGCCTGACCGAGCTGATGAAGCAGGCGCAGTATTCGCCGCTCACCAACGCCGAGATCGTGTGCGTCATCTACGCCGGCACCAAAGGCTATCTCGACAAGATGCCCGTGGGCGATGTGGGCCGCTTCGAGCAGGGGCTGCTCAAGCACCTGCGCGGCAAGCATCAGGATCTCCTGGACTACATCACCACGGAGGATCCCAAGATCAAGGGTGAGGCCGAGGACAAGATCAAGGCTGCGCTGGACGAATACGCCGCCGACTTCGCGTAAGGGGGAGATAAGGCAATGCCGAATCTCAAGGACCTGAAAAACAGGATCGCGTCGGTCAAATCGACCCGCAAGATCACCAAGGCCATGCAGATGGTTGCCGCGGCGAAGCTTCGCCGCGCGCAGGAGGCCGCGGAAATGTCGCGGCCCTACACCGAGCGGTTCAACGCCGTTATGGCCAAGCTTGCCGCATCCGTGGGTGACGCCGAGAACGCGCCGCGCCTGCTCAGGGGCACCGGCGATGACAAGGTGCACCTGCTTGTGGTGATGACCGCCGAACGCGGGCTGTGCGGCGGTTTCAACGCCAACATAGCCAAGCTCGCCAAGGCCGAAGCCGCCAACCTGCTGGCGCAGGGCAAGACGGTAAAGATCATCACCGTTGGCAAGAAGGGCCGCGACGCGATGAAGCGCGACTATGGTCAATACTTCGTCGATCATGTCGATATGACCGAGGTCAAGCGCGTCGGCTATGCCGATGCGCAGACGGTCGCGGCCAACGTGCTCAACCGTTTCGACGCGGGCGAGTTCGACGTGGCCAAGATGTTCTACTCGCAGTTCCAGAATGTGGTCACCCAGATCCCGACCATCCAGCAGATCGTTCCCGTCGATACGGGCGATGCGGAGGACGTCGATACCGGCACCTTCTACGATTTCGAGCCCGACGAGAACGCGATCCTCGCAGAGCTTCTGCCGCGCGCAGTCGCCACGCAGATCTTCAGTGCGCTCTTGGAGAACGGGGCCTCGGAACAGGGGGCGCGGATGTCGGCGATGGACAACGCCACCCGCAACGCGGGCGAGATGATCGACAAGCTGACCATCGAGTACAACCGCTCGCGCCAGGCCGTGATCACCAACGAGCTGATTGAAATCATTTCCGGCGCGGAAGCGCTGTAAAGACAAACCGGAGACGAAACATGGCAAACGCAAAAGGCAAAGTGACCCAGGTCATCGGCGCCGTCGTGGACGTGCAGTTCGGCGACGACCTGCCCGCGATCCTTAACGCGCTGGAAACCGACAACCACGGCAAGAAGCTGATCCTCGAGGTCGCGCAGCACCTCGGCGAGAATACCGTGCGCACCATCGCGATGGACGCGACCGAGGGGCTCGTGCGCGGTCAGGAGGTGACGGACAGCGGTTCGCCGATCTCGGTGCCGGTGGGCAATGCCACGCTGGGCCGCATCATCAACGTGGTCGGCGAACCGGTTGACGAAAAGGGCCCGGTCAACGCCGACGAGACCCGCGCCATCCACCAGCCCGCGCCCGAATTCGACGAACAGTCGACCGAGAGCGAAATCCTCGAAACCGGCATCAAGGTGGTGGACCTTCTCGCGCCCTACGCCAAGGGCGGCAAGATCGGCCTGTTCGGCGGCGCCGGCGTGGGCAAGACGGTTCTCATCATGGAACTGATCAACAACATCGCCAAGGTGCACTCGGGCTTTTCGGTGTTTGCCGGTGTCGGCGAGCGGACCCGTGAGGGCAACGACCTCTACCACGAGATGATCGAATCCAACGTCATCAAGCCCGACAACCTCGAAGAAAGTCAGGTGGCTCTGGTCTACGGCCAGATGAACGAGCCGCCGGGGGCCCGCGCCCGCGTCGCGCTGACCGGCCTGACGCTGGCCGAGCAGTTCCGCGACCAGTCGGGCACCGACGTGCTGTTCTTCGTCGATAACATTTTCCGCTTCACACAGGCAGGCTCCGAGGTGTCGGCGCTTCTTGGCCGCATCCCCTCGGCCGTGGGTTACCAGCCGACGCTGGCCACCGACATGGGCCAGATGCAAGAGCGCATCACCTCGACAAAGCAGGGCTCGATCACGTCCATTCAGGCCGTCTACGTGCCTGCGGACGACCTCACCGACCCGGCTCCGGCCACGACCTTCGCCCACCTCGACGCCACCACGGTGCTGTCGCGTGCGATTTCCGAGCTTGGGATCTACCCCGCCGTGGACCCGCTCGATTCCAACTCGCGCCTGATGGACCCGCAGATCGTGGGCGAGGAACATTATCAGGTGGCGCGCGACGTGCAGGGCATCCTGCAACGCTACAAGGCGCTTCAGGACATCATCGCCATCCTCGGGATGGACGAACTCAGCGAAGAGGACAAGCTGACCGTGGCCCGCGCCCGCAAGATTCAGCGGTTCCTGTCGCAGCCCTTCGACGTGGCCAAGGTGTTCACCGGCTCCGACGGCATCCAGGTGCCGCTTGAAGAGACGATCAAATCGTTCAAGGCTGTGGTCGCGGGCGAATACGACCACCTGCCCGAGGGGGCCTTCTACATGGTGGGCGGTATCGACGACGTGGTTGCCAAAGCCGAGAGGATGGCCGCAGCCGCTGCCTAAGCGCCGCGCGGCGGGCCACCGGCCCGCCACCTGCCACAAGAGGAGGCCGATATGGCTGAGACAGTGCAATTCGATCTCGTGAGCCCCGAGCGTCTTCTCGCTTCGGTCGAGGCGCGCGAGGTGCTGATTCCCGGTGCCGAGGGCGACATGACGGCCCTGCCCGATCACGCACCGCTCATCACCACGCTGCGCCCCGGCATCGTCCGGGTCTCGGGGGCCGATGGCGACACGGAATACGTCGTCACCGGCGGCTTCGCCGAAATCAACGGCCAGAGCATCTCGGTCCTGGCCGAGCGTGCGCTGCCGCGCGCGGACGTGACAAAAGAAGACTTTCAGTCGATGGTGGACGAGGCGACCGAACGCCTCAACCGCGTGAAGGAACAGAACGCCGACGAGCATGGTCTCATCGACGATGCCACCAAGCTTCTGCACGACATGGTGGCCGTGGGCCATCACATCGGCATGTCGCCCAACTGAGATTGAACAGGATCACAGCAGAAAAGGGTCGCCGCGCGCGGCCCTTTTTCTTTTCCGGTCTTACTCTGCCGCCTGCCCGGTGATCTTTTCCAGATGAACGCGCAACTGCTCGGCCTCGTAGCGGGCCTCGCGCAGTCCCTCCATCGTGGCCGAGAGTTCGGCCTCGGTCTGACTCAGCTGATTGGTCAGTTCGGCTTCGCGCTGTTGCAGGTAGGTGATCGCCTGGTCGCGCGTCTCCTCGGCCTCGTGCAGTTCCTGCGCGAGACGCTCAAGCTCGCCCACCTCCGAAGGCTGTACCCGCACGAAACGGTGTATCAGCCAGTTGGCGAACCAGCCCACGCAGAATGCCACGAAGAGCACGATCGCGGTCGCGATGATGAATTCAGTTCTGTTCATCGGCGGTGCTGTCCTGACCGGCCTCTTCTTTCCCTCCCTCCTTGTCCCCCGTATCCTCGACGCTTTCAAGGCCCGTTTGCTCCTCTGGGGCGGGATCGGGCCGGATCAGGCGGAATTCGATGCGGCGGTTGGTCTCGCGGCCCTCCTCGGTGTCGTTGTCGGCGATTGGTCGGCTCTCGCCATAGCCCTTTGCCTCGAGCCCGGAGGTAAGCACCCTGCGCAAGCGCAATTCATCCAGCACCGCGCGCGCCCGCTCAAGGCTCAGCTGCGCATTCATCTCCTCGCGGCCCTGGCTGTCGGTATGGCCCGCCACTTCCATGCGAATCTCGCCGCATTCCTTGAGTATCTCGGCGATCTCGTCGAGAATCGTGGCGCCGGCCCCGTCGATCCGCGCCGATCCCGGCTCGAATCCGATCTTGCGGTCGCCCTGCACCGCGGCGATGCGCGCCTCGCACTCCTCGGGCGTGGGCAACGCGGCCACGGGATCGAGCTGCTCGACATAGGTCACGTCGAGATCGAACGGCGCGCCGCTGCCCAGCCGGTCGACCAGGAGCTGCGCGATGGCGGTCGCGGCGTCCTTGCGTCCCGACTTGCCGCGCACCACGGCGGAATCGGGCATCACCGTCACCGCGCCGCTGTTGAGATTCGAGAGCGCCTCGATGGCGAGCAGCACCCGCGTCGGCCAGTCCTCGGGCAGCCCCTCGGCAACCCGCGCGGTCACATGCACCGCATCCACGGCAAACCGCGCCTGAGCCAGGCTCGTTGCGGTGTCGCGCATCTGCGCGCTGCCGATACGCCCGCGCAACAGCACCTGCCCCTCGGGCGACAGCGTGGCGATGAACTCCGGCACCGCAGGCGTGCTCTCGTCCGGTGGCTGCGGCAACGTGGCATCGAGCGCGAAAACCTCCGGCAGCGCCCCTTCGAGCCCGCCGACCACGTCGTCGAACAGCGCCTGCTCTGTGCCCGGCTGCGCCAGCAGGGAGATATCTGCATCGGTGAGCGTGACGCTGCCCCCGCCGAGACGCGCCAGCGCGTCGATCGCCAGTTCGGCGGCACGCGCCCAGTGCGGCGACGGCACGCCCATGCCGACAACGCATTCGGCACGCCCCTCCAGCCCCGCACGCGCGGCGGCGCGCAGGATGCGGTCGCGGGCCTCCTCGGTATCGGCTGAACAGGCGTCAAAGCGCGCACCGCGCCCGTCGATGACAAATCGCAGCGTAAACGGCGTGACGACCGGGCGCGGCGCGGAAATGTCCAGAGCGAGGCGCACACCCTCGGGGCTGCGCCGCGTCAGGTCGACCTCTATGTTCCGCTTTTCCTCGGCGCTATCGACCATGGCGGTCACTGAAACACGCTCGGCGCTCACCGATATCTTGCTGCGCGGCAGGCTGCCCAGCGCATGCAACGCGTGGCGCAACGCGGGCTGCCATGTCTCGGGCGCCGGGTAATCGGCTGCGTCGAGCAGGTCGGCCACCGGCGCCCCGTCCGTCGCCTGCGCGATATCCTCGATAAGCTTTTGCCGGTCGAGCCCGGCAGGCACCAGCCCGATGAGCGAAATGCCCCGCTCGTTGCGCAGGATCTCGATGGCGAACTGCGGCGGCGCGAGCGGCTCGGCCTCTTCCACCACGGTCTGGTCGATCACCCTTGTGGCGTCGACCACCTGGCCTGCGACAGACAGCGCGGCAAAACGCGCGGCCTCATCCGGCGCGGTTCCGGCCAGGAACACCTGCAACCCGTCGGTGCCCACCTCGGCCCAGACCATGCCTTGCGCATCGAGCGCATCGCGCACTGCGCGGCGCGAGCCGTCCTCGATGGCACTCACCGCGAAGCCAGCGGCCAGCACCGACAACGCAGCGGCCCCTGCAAAAGCCCCAACAGACGCGAATATGATGGAAAGGCGCATGGCCAGACGGCCTCATGTCGTTGCACTCGCCTGCGTTTTAGGCACCGTGACACCCGAGTGCAATCATACCAGCAGCGCAATGGCGAAAAACGGCACCGGCAACAGCCCCGCGTCGCGATTCGAGCGGAAAAGCGCCAACAGCCGCGCGTTGTCATCGAGTCGCAGCCGCCGCAACTGCCCGTAGAGGTGCCAGCCCATCGCCCAGACCCCGCAAAGGGCCACGATCAGCGCCACGGGCCGCTCCGCGGGCGCGGCCAGGATCACCGCCACCATCATCAGGAGAACGCAGGCCACCAGGAATCGCCGCAACCAGCGCGGCGACCCCGCGCCAAATAGCCGCGCGGTGGATTTCACCCCGATCAGCGCGTCATCCTCGGCATCCTGATGGGCATAGATCGTGTCATAGAACAGCGTCCACGCGATCCCCGCAAGGTAGAGCACCACCGCCGCCGCCTCCAGCCGCCCGGAATGTGCCGTCCACGCCAGCAGCGCCCCCCAGTTGAAGGCGAGCCCGAGGAAAATCTGCGGCCACCAGGTGAACCGCTTGGCAAAAGGATAGACCGCCACCGGCAACAGCGCGAGCACCCCAAGCGCGATGGCCGCCGCATTGAACGTGAGCAGGATGAGACACGCCACGAGGGCCTGCGCACACATCCACACCAGCGCGCCGCGCACCGTCACCTGCCCCGAGGGGATGGGCCGCGAGGCGGTGCGCGCAACCGAGCCGTCGATGTCGCGGTCGGTGATATCGTTCCAGGTACACCCCGCCCCGCGCATCAGAAACGCACCGATGGCGCAACCCGCGAAAATCCACGCGTCAAACCAGCCCGCGCGCCCGTCGGCCAGCATCGCCAGCCCCAGCCCCCACCAGCACGGCAGCAGCAACAGCCACGTGCCGATGGGCCGGTCGGCGCGGCTCAGCCTCAGATAGGGGCGCGCGGCGGCGGGGGCGTGGCGATCCACCCAATTGCCCCGATAGGCATCTGCGACGGTGCCTTCGGCCTCTGGTGTCCGGTTTGCTGCGCTCATATGCTGGCCCCATGACTGCATCCAGGATCAGGCTTTATGTAGAGCACCCGCTGGGGGAAGGGCAAACCCTGTCTCTCGACCGCGCGCAGGCGCATTACCTGTTCGCCGTGATGCGACAGACGGCGGGCGCGGGGCTGCGCGTGTTCAACGGGCGCGATGGCGAGTGGCAGGCCACCGTGACCGAGGCAGGCAAACGCGGCGGCGTGCTCGCTTGCGAGGCACAGACCGCACCACAGCGCGATCCACCGGACCTTTGGCTGCTGTTCGCGCCGATCAAGAAGGCGCGCACCGATTTCATCGTGGAAAAGGCCACCGAGATGGGCACCGCGCGCATTCTGCCGGTGCAAACCGAATTCACCAATTCCGAGCGTATCAGGCAGGACAGATTGCAGGCCCATGCCGTCGAGGCCGCCGAGCAATGCGGCGGCACCTATGTTCCGCAGGTGACCGGCCTGCACGGGCTCGATGCGCTGCTCGCGGATTGGCCCGCGAACCGCCGCCTGATGTTCTGCGACGAGACGCTCGCGGGCGGTGCCTGCGCCCTGCCCCCTGACGGGCGGGGGCAGCCCTGGGCCGTGCTGATCGGCCCCGAAGGCGGCTTTTCCGACGCCGAGCGCGCCCGCCTCTCGGCCCTGCCCTTTGCCCATCCGGTGGCGTTGGGTCCGCGCATTCTGCGCGCCGATACCGCCGCCGTTGCGGCGCTTACGCTGTGGCAGACGGCCTGCGGGGACTGGGCATGAGCCTCATCCGCCCGCAGGCGCGCGCCGCACTCTGGCGCTGGCGCGAGGTGCTGGCGGGGGGCGGAGCGGCGGCACTGGGGCTGTGGTGGGTGCTCGGCGGTGCCGGGATCGTGCACTGGCTGGGCTGGGTGGTGATCGCGGCGGCGATCGCGCTGGGGCTGGCCGGGGTGCAGCGCGCACGCTTTCGCACCGGGGCGGGCGGGCCCGGCGTGGTGGTGATCGACGAGGGGCTCATCGCCTATCTCGGGCCGCAGACCGGCGGCGCCGTGGCACTGTCGGAAATGACCGCGCTCGCGCTGGACGCAAACGGGACGCGCCGCTGGCTGCTGTCGCAGCCCGGCCAGCCCGACCTCGCGATCCCGCTCGATGCCGAGGGGGCGGACGCGCTGTTCGATGCTTTCGCCACGCTGCCGGGGCTACGCAGCGGACAGGTCGTGGCGGCGATGCGCCGCCCCGCACCCGGCCAGCACCTGTTATGGGAACGCGCCGGGCGAATATCGGAACAGATATCGGAGCGGCCAAGGCTGCATTGACACCCGCGCCGAATGCCGCCAACTCTGGCCCCCGAACCGAAGCACACCGCAGGAGGCCCGCGCATGTCCATCCCCCAATCCGGCGGCGGGCCGATCGAGCACCACGCGCAACTCGCAGAATATCTCGAAAGCGGCTGCAAACCACCGGACGATTGGCGCATCGGCACCGAGCACGAGAAATTCGGCTATTGCCGCGACACGCTACGCCCCCTGCCCTACGACGGCCGCCGCTCTATCCTCGCGGTGCTGGAGGGGCTGCGCGACCTGCACGGCTGGGCCCCTGTCGAGGAGGCGGGCAAGCTCATCGGGCTGGAGAAGGGTGGCGCCAACGTGAGCCTGGAACCGGGCGGGCAACTGGAACTGTCGGGTGCGCCGCTCGAAAACATCCACCAGACCTGTGACGAGGTGAACGAGCACTTGGCGGATGTGAAGGACATCGCCGACAAGGTGGGCGTTGGCTTTATCGGGCTGGGGGCGGCGCCGATCTGGCGGCACGAGGAAATGCCGGTCATGCCCAAGGGGCGCTACCGGCTGATGACCGACTACATGGACCGCGTCGGCACGATGGGAAAATCCATGATGTATCGCACCTGCACCGTGCAGGTGAACCTCGATTTCGGCTCCGAGGCGGACATGGTGCAAAAATTCCGCGTGGCCCTCGCCCTGCAACCGGTGGCCACCGCACTCTTTGCCAATTCGCCGTTTTTCGAGGGCAAACCCAACGGGCACAAATCATGGCGCGCCCGCGTCTGGCGCGATCTCGACCCGGACCGCACGGGCATGCTGCCCTTCGTCTTCGACGAGGGGTTCGGCTTCGAGGCCTATGCCGATTATGCGCTCGATGTGCCGATGTATTTCGTCTACCGCGACGGCGTCTATCACGACGCGCTGGGCCAGTCCTTTCGCGATTTCCTGCGCGGTGAATTGCCCGCCCTTCCCGGCGAGAAGCCCACGCTCAGCGACTGGGCCGATCATCTGACGACCATCTTCCCCGAGGCGCGGATCAAGAAATTCATGGAAATGCGCGGCGCCGATGGCGGCCCGTGGCGCAGGCTCTGCGCGCTTCCGGCCCTCTGGGTGGGCCTGATGTATGACCAGGGCGCGCTCGACGCCGCCTGGGACTTGTGCAAATCCTGGACCGCAGAAACCCGTGAGGCGCTGCGCGTGGCCGCGAGCGTCGATGGGCTTCAGGCACGGGTCGGCGGCATCGCGATGAACGATCTCGCGCGCGAAGTGCTCGACATCGCCGAGGCGGGGCTGCGCGCGCGCGGGCGCGCCGGCGGCGGTGGAATGATCCCCGACGAGACGCATTTCCTCGGTACGCTGCGCGAGAGCGTGGAGACCGGCAAGACCTCCGCCGACGAGTTGCTGGAGCGCTACCACGGCGACTGGCAAGGCGACCTGAGCCGCATCTACGCCGATTACAGCTACTGAACGTCGCGCGACAGCACGCCGCAGGCATCAGTTCCAAAAAATAGAATTTCCTTGCATCTGGCGTGTGAAACGACCGGATTCAAACGCGTTCGGCCTGATAACCTGTCGATTTCGGGACAATCGTGACGCAAGGGTCTGCTAAATTCAACTACCGGGTCACATACGAACCCGGATAACGCAACTACGAGGGAGTCTACAGATGTCCGATAAATTCGTCGTCGGCTACGACGGCAGTGTCGCGGCGCGACGTGCATTGGAGTTCGCGGTCGCGCGGGCAAAGGCGCAGGGCGGTGCGATCGTCCTGGCGCATGTGCTCGAATGGTCGCCCTATTCGTTTCTCACACCTTCCGAGCTCGAGGAGCGGCACAAGCGCCGCCGCGAGGAGATGGCGCGCGCCGAAGAGGCGGTGCTCGGGCCGGTCGTCGCGGAACTGACCGACAGCGGCGTTTCGGTGGAAACGGTGATCCGCTACGGCAACATCGCCGAGATGCTCGGCAAGATCGCCACCGAGTCGGGGGCGGTGCAGATCATCGTCGGGCGCGAGGGTTTCTCGGCGCTCGAGGCACGCATCTTCGGCTCGGTCGCGGGAACGCTGGTGCAGACCGCGCCGGTGCCCTGCACCATCGTGCCGTGAGAAAAACAAGAACAGGGATGACGATTATGAACAAGAACATATTCTCCGCGGCG
>JADQCC010000204.1:18698-28476 GCA_016278295.1 Roseovarius sp.
CCGCGGCGGGGCTGGCGCTCGCGGGCGCACCGGCCTTTGCGCAGCAACAGGCGATATCGCTCGACGACAAGGTGAACCAGATTTTTGCCGACTCGACCGGCTGGTTCGTCGGCCTCATCTTCTCGAATTTCCCCGGCACCTCTTTTCCGTGGATCGTGATGTGGCTGGTGGTGGGTGCCACCGTTTTCACGCTCTATTTCGGCTTTATCCAGTTCCGCGCCATCGGTCACGCCATCTCGTTGGTGAAGGGCGATTATTCCGATCCCGACGACGCGGGCGAGGTGAGCCACTTCCAGGCGCTCGCCACGGCGCTCTCGGGGACCGTGGGCCTCGGCAACATCGCCGGCGTCGCGGTGGCGGTCGGCATCGGCGGACCGGGGGCCACCTTCTGGATGATCCTCGCCGGCCTGATGGGCATGGCGTCGAAATTCACCGAATGTACGCTCGGCGTGAAATATCGCAACGAATATCCCGACGGGCGCGTCTCGGGCGGGCCGATGTATTACCTGACCAAGGGCTTTGCCGAACGCGGCGTGCCGGGCGGCAAGCTGCTCGCGGTGCTGTTCTCGATCTTCTGTATCCTCGGCGCCCTGGGCGGTGGCAACATGTTCCAGGCCAACCAGGCGCATCAGCAGATATCCGGCATCGTCGGCGACTATCCCGGCTGGATCACCGGCGTGATCTTTGCCGGCGTGGTCTTTTCCGTAATTGTCGGCGGGCTCAAGTCCATCGCGCGGGTGACCGAAAAGGTGGTTCCGTTCATGGGCATCCTCTACGTTGGCACCGCACTCGTCATCATCGCGATGAACTATCACCTGATCGGCTGGGCCTTCGGCCAGATATTCGCCGGTGCCTTCACCGGCCTTGGCGTGGCGGGCGGCATGGTCGGTGCGCTGATCCAGGGCTTCAAGCGGGCGGCGTTCTCCAACGAGGCGGGCGTCGGCTCGGCGGCCATCGCCCACTCGGCCGTCAGGACCAAGGAGCCGATCACCGAAGGGCTCGTCTCGCTGCTCGAGCCGTTCATCGACACGGTCGTGATCTGCACCATGACGGCGCTGGTGATCATCATCACCGGACAGCTCATGACCGACCCCGAGACCGGGCGCTATATCGTGGGCGAGAGCGGCATGATCCAGACGCTGGACGGCACCTCGGGCGTAAGCCTTACCTCTGCCGCTTTCGGCAGCGCGATCGGCTGGTTCCCCTATCTCCTGGCGCTCGCCGTGGTGCTCTTCGCCTTTTCGACGATGATCAGCTGGTCCTATTACGGCCTCAAGGCCTGGACCTACCTTTTCGGCGAGGGTGAGACCAAGGAACTGGTCTTCAAGGTGATCTTCTGCATCTTCGTGATCATCGGGGCGGCGGCCAATCTCGGCCCGGTGATCGACTTTTCCGACGCGGCGATCTTTGCGATGGCGGTGGTCAACATCGTCGGCCTCTACGTCCTGATGCCGATCGTCAAGCGCGAGCTCGAGAGCTACATGTCGCGGCTGCGCTCGGGCGAGATCAGGAAGTTCAACTGACGGCGCATCCCATGACACGCGCCATGTGGGGGGCCGCCGGGAAACCGGCGGCCCCTTTCATCTTGGCGAGACTGCATAGGTGACGAACATGATGAGCAAGCCAGACGAAAGGAAGGCGAATCATGGACAAGGAGACGTATGAGAAGAAAATGCAGGCGCAGGCGCGCGAGGCGGCAACCGACATGCAGGCCAAGTATCAGGAGCAAATCCGCGAACTGCGCGAGAGGCGAGACGAGATGGAGACGCAGTCCCGGAAAATCCACGCGGCAGGCCCTCATCCGGCCGAACGCGCGAAACAATGGGCACCACGCACAGGAACACGGATGGTCGCGGTACGCGCGCGCTGCGGTGTCAGGCCAAGCACACGCATAACCCATCCGCCAGAACGGCGGGTGGTCCGGCGTCATCACTCCCCGGTGCTCAGCCGGCGCGCCGCCGCGCCGCCGCGCGGAACTCGGTCTCCTCGGTCACGGTAAACCGCCCGCCCGAGAGCTTTTGCAGCTTGCCCTCACGCAAGAGCTGCCCGAACGAGCGCAGCCCATCCTCGCGCGAAAATCCCTCCTCATCAATCTCGCGCAGCTTGCCCATAAGCATCGGTCGCGAGAACTGGCTGCGACCTTCGACATCGGCGAGATAGGCGGCCGCCGCCTCGAGCAGGTCGGGCAGATCGGTCGCGCCCAGTTCCTCGGCAAAGGTGGAAAAGCCCTTGTCCTGCGCCTCGACCACCTCGGACCGCGCCGCGGCGGCCACCCGACGCGGGCGCACCGGGGTGCGCGCCGTGTCCACGCGCTGTTCGGCCACCAGCTTGAGCGGCGCCGGGCGCGGCTCTTCGGGGCGGGTGCCGCGCGGGGCATCGGGGGCGGGCATCGCCCGGCGCGGTCGAACGGCAGCGTCGAGATCGCCGCGATAGGGCGAGGCGTCTATCCTCTTTTCCAGGTCTGCACCCGCGGCCCTCTCGGCGCGTGTGGCAGCGAGCGCGGCGCGCAGGTGCTGGATCGTGTTGCGCCGCCGCACCGAGCCGGGGTCGGCCATATGGCTGTCGGTCTCGTCGAAGATCCGCGACACCTCGGTCCGCTTCCCGCCCTCCGCCTGCGCCGCGTGGGCCAGTTCGACCTCGGGCGTGGGGCCGGGCGCGGGGCCGGGCGCGGGCCTGCCCCCGGCGACCTCGGGCTCGTCCCAGGTCTTCGCCTCGTCCTCCGCCTCAATCTCCGCGTCAATCTCTGCGTCAATCTCTGCGTCAAGGCTCGCGAGTTCGCGCTGCAGCTCTGCCTCGTCCTCGGGGCTGAGCGCGTCGGCCTCGTCGCCAAAGATGTTGACCGTGTCCTCGCCTACCTCGTCGGACGAATCCAGAAGACCTTCGGCCCGGGCGGTTTCGACATCGGCACGGCTCACCTTGAGCACCCGTGCGCTAACCCGGTCACCGGCGTCAGGCGGGGTCGCATCATCGGTCTCGCCGATGTCCGTCTCCGGTTCCGTCGCAGCCCCGGCTTGCGCATCTACCGGCGTGGCATCCGCGAGGAGGGCGGCAAGCGTGTCCTCGAACAAGCTGTCCTCATCCCGCGCCGCCGCCGTTTCAGGCGCCGGGGTTTCCGCCGCGGAGACATCGCGTTCATCCCGGGACGCTGCATCCTCGGTTGCCTCAGGCGGAGCAGCCTCGGCCTCCTGTCCGGTCGGGGCCACGGCATCGTCGTTCTCATTCACCTCGTCCCATGCGATCGGCTCTGATGCGGCGGTGTCCGCGAAGTCCTGGGCATGTTCGTCCTCGTCATAGGTGTCCGACACGCCAACCACCGAGCGGATGAGGTCGAGCCGCGCGCTGAGATCATCGGTTCCGGCCACAGGCGGGGCTGCGCCCGCATCATCCGCCTGCTGCACCAGCGGCTTCGCGGTCTCGTCCCCGTTCATCTCAGGTGCCGGTGACTCGTCTTCGCGCTCGAGACCTTCGGGTTGCAGCGGGTCAAGCGCCGCGGCGTCCGTTTCCGGGCTCTCCGTCTCGGCCTCGTCCTCGGATTCGGATGTGTCCGCGCTGTCGGCTGCAATATCCCCTTCGGGCGAGGACTGCTCCTCTGCCGCGACCTCCGCCTCAGGTGCAATCTCTTCCTCGGCAGCGCCAGTCTCGTCAGGCGGCGAATCAGGCCCCGGCGCGGGCGCGGTCTCCGCTCCGGACGCGGCGCTCAGCGCGCCGACGCGCGCCGCGCCTGCCGACGCGTTGTCCTGCGCACGCAGGACGATCCGGCCCTCGTGTTCATGCGCCTCGACCCGGCGCGCAATCTCGCGCTCGGCGATACGCGCCAGCATGTCGGCATCGGGTGTTGGGGGCTCGGCCCCGAAATAGCGGTCATCGGCGGCAAGATCCCGAAAATACTCGGCAATCGCCTTCATCGTCTCGAACGACTCGTCAAACCCTTCCAGCGTGCACGAAAACGTGCCGTAGGAAACCGTCAGGATCTTACTGGAACCAACCATGTCAAATGCTCACTTTGCTTGCCTGCAAAGACAATGTTTACCATACCCTCCGCGACCAAAGCGGCCCGATTCTTCGATCTTTACTGTATCATTTCATGGCCCGATTGTGTCATCGCAGGTGCTAACGCAACGATAATGGCGACAGGAAATGATTGTTCGCGAAAAGGAGGCAATTACACTGATCGGCGGTGCGCGTGTGGCGCGCTCCGATCTCGATGCCGCGCTGCGCCTCGCGCCCGTGGTGGTGGCCGCCGATAGTGGCGCGGATACAGCGCTTGAGGCCGGGCTGATGCCACGCGCGGTGATCGGCGATTTCGACAGCATCAGCGCCGCCACCCGCGCCCGCCTGCCCGATGACATCCTGCATCCGCTGGACGACCAGGACAGCACCGATTTCGACAAATGCCTCAAGCACATCGACGCGCCGCTGATCATCGGGCTGGGGTTTACCGGCGACCGGCTCGACCACCAGATGGCCGCGTGCAACGCGCTGGTGCGCCACGCCGGGCGGCGCTGCGTGCTGCTGGGCGCGCATGATCTCATGTTTCTCTGCCCGCCGGTGCTGGATCTGCCGCTCGAACCGGGCTGCCGGGTGTCGCTGTTTCCGATGGGCGCGGTGGAGGGTGCGTCGGACGGGCTGGAATGGCCCATCGGGGGGATAAATTTTGCTCCCGACGGACGCATCGGCACCTCGAACCGCACGGTTGGGCCGTTGAACCTGTCGGTTACCGCACCCAAGATGCTGGTGATCGCGCCCGCCGACACGCTTGGCGCGGTGGCGCGCGCGCTGACCGCCTGCACCGCCGTATGGAGCCCCGCATGAGCGCCGCGCCGGACAAAGGCTGGTTCAACACGGTGATAATCGACCTGGCGCGACAGATGCGATGGACCTTCCTGCCGCCGCTCATGGTCTATTTCGCCGCCGGGTTCTCGGGGCTCACGGCAATCGTCGGCACCTTCTTCGTCAAGGAATATCTCGACCTGTCGGCCGCCTACCTTGCAGGGCTCGCCTTCTGGGCGGGGCTTCCCTGGGCGCTCAAGATGCCGCTGGGACACCTCGTGGACATCATCTGGCGGTGGAAATGGCTGCTGGTCTATCTCGGCGCGGGGCTGATCGGGCTGTCGGTCCTCATCATGTATCTGCTGCTCACGCAGACCGAGATGATGACCGCCATCATGCCGATGGCAGCGTGGTATATCGCCTCCTACATGCTCGCGCCCTCCGGCCTCGTGATCCAGGACGTTGTCGCCGACGCCATGTCGGTCGAGGCGGTGCCGCGCGTCGATACCGACGGCCGCGAGATCGGGGGAGACGAGTCGCGCGCGCTGCACACCACGATGCAGACGCTGGGACGCTTTGCGCTGATCCTCGGGACCGTGGCGGTGGCGTCGCTCAACATCACCATGTTTTCGGGGATCGAGGCGTTGGACGCCGAGGGCAAGCGTCAGGTCTACGCCACGATCTACCTCAGCGCGCTGGCGATTCCGCTGGTCTCGGTCTCTGGCGTGGTGCTGGCGGGGGTGCAGAAATGGCGCGCGCGCCGGGGCATGGTCCGCTCCGGGCTTGACCCGGCCGAGGCCGACGCGCTCTTTGAGCGGCCGGGCGAGGACACCAAACCCAACCCGTGGTATTTCATCGGCGGCGCGGGGTTCGTCGCGGTCTCGCTCACCGTCGGGCTAAGCGAGATCGCCTACGGGCAGGAGATCATCTTCGCCGGATCGCTGACCATCGTGCTTCTGCTGATGCGCCAGCTTGTCGCCGTGCTGCCGGTCGCGCAGGCGCGCACGCTCATTGGCACGGCGCTCATCGTCTTCATCTTCCGCGCGGTGCCGCGGCCCGGTGACGGCTACACGTGGTTCTCCATCGACGTGCTGGGGTTCGATCAGCAATTTCTCTCTATCCTGTCGCTCATTACCTCGATGCTGACGCTGGTGGGCATGGTGATCCTGCGCCCGCTCATGGCCAACAATTCCATCGTCTATATCGTGGTGCTGCTGACCGTCGCGGGGGGCGTCCTGTCGCTGCCGAATATCGGGCTCTATTACGGCGTGCAGGAGGTGACAGCAGCGCTGACCGGAGGCGTCGTCGATGCGCGTTTCATCGCCATCCTCGACACGGCGATCGAATCGCCGCTGGGCCAGATCGCGATGATCCCGATGCTCGCCTGGATCGCGCGCAACGCGCCCGACGATCTCAAGGCCACGTTCTTCGCGGTGATGGCGTCCTTCACCAATCTCGCGCTCTCTGCCGGGTCGCTGCTGACCAAGTATCTCAACCGGGTCTTCGTCGTCACCCGCGAGGTGACCAACCCCGAGACCGGCGCCGTGACCACGCCCGCCGATTACAGCCAGCTTGGCCTGCTGCTCATCGTCGTGACCGCGATAACCGTGGCGGCCCCGTTGCTGGCGGTGGCTCTGGTACAGCGCTCGCGGCTCAGAAGCGTGGATTGAGCGGAGAACGCGCTGTCCGGGGGAGACGTGGCCTGAAGCGACCCCGTGGCCACCCTGTGGATAGCCGCGCACGGGCGCCATGCCATGCGTCCCCAAACCTGCCCCAACCGCCTGTGCACCCTTCGCTTTGACACCCAGATGATTTTCGTGAAGGTGGGCATCCGGGAGAGGATGCATGATGGACAACGCGGGCCGGGTGTCACTTGGCATCCTTCTGATGATCGGGTTCTGCGTTCTGGCGCCGCTCCAGGACAGTTTCGCCAAGCTTATCGGCGGGGCGGTCGCCGTGGGGCTGGTCGCGGCCACGCGATTCCTGTTCCAGGCGGGTCTGCTTTTGCCTGTGGCACTGGCCTTCGGCTGGCTGCATCGGCCGGGGCGGGGCGAGATCGGGCTCCACCTGCTGCGTGGCGCGCTTCTGCTGGTGGCCACGGCCTTTTTCTTCACCGCGCTGCGCTTCATGCCGATTGCCGATGCGATTGCCATCTTCTTCGTCGAGCCGTTCATCCTGACGCTGCTGGGCGGCCTGCTTCTGGGCGAGCCGATCGGCCCGCGCCGCTACATCGCCTGCGGTGTGGGGTTCGCGGGCGCGCTGCTGATCATCCAGCCGTCGTTTCACGAGGTGGGGGCGGTGGCGTTCCTGCCGCTGGTGACGGCGCTGTGTTTCGCGTTCTACATGATCCTGACACGGCGCATGGCCACGCGGATGCACCCGATCACGCTTCAGGTCTATACCGGGCTCGCGGCGCTGGCGCTGGCCGCGCCGCTGCTCTGGGTTTTCAAGGGCAGCGGCTTTGCCCCGCTCGACGCAAGCTGGCCCGCGCCCGACATGCTGCGCCTGTTGGTGGCGCTGGGTGTGGTGGCAACGCTGAGCCACGTCTGCCTGAGCTTTGCGCTGTCGCTGGCCCCCGCCTCGCTGCTGGCACCGCTGCAATACCTGGAAATCATCAGCGCCACGGTGCTGGGCTTCTACATCTTCGGCGATCTGCCTGACGGGCCAAGCGTGGCGGGGATCGTGCTTATCGTGGCCTCGGGACTGTTCGTGTTCCTGCGCGAGCGGCACCTGGAGCGGCGGCCTACCCCGCAACCCTGAGACGTTTGCGTGCGGTCACCGGGCCGTCGCCTTGTGCCTCGATGCGGGCGATGGCGTCGGGCAGCGGCTCGTAGGCCACGGCCATGTGATGAGCGTTGGCATGGATCAACGTGCCGGGGTCCGTGACCCAGGCGACATGACCGCGCCAGAACAGCAGGTCGCCGCGTTGCAGGGGGGCGTCCTCGGACAGCGGGAGCCCGAGCGCGGCCTCCTGCGCGGCACTGTCGCCGGGACAAGGCAGGGCGCAGGCGAGGCAAGCCACCTGCACCAGCCCCGAACAATCCATGCCGAGGACGGAATTGCCGCCCCATAGATAAGGCGTACCCAAGAGCCGTTCGGCCACGGCGACGGGATCGGTCTCGGGCACGTCCAGCGGGGCGAGATGCGCGCGCGGGGCGAACCCGTGCGGCGTCTTGGCAAAGCGGTCCGTCTCGCCGCGCACTTCCAGCCGCGCGCCGAGGCTGAGCATCGCGCGCTCGCGGCTCTTGAAATCCGGGGCGGGGTAGAGATGGGTGGCGCGCGCACGGACCCGGTGCGTCACCCGCCCCCCGGTCAGGGCGGCGTCCGGCACGAAACCGGGATAGCCGTCGCGCTGCGCCGTGACCTCGGCCCAGCCATCGCGGTGGCCCCGCACAGTGACCGCCTCGCCCATCAGAAGCTGCCGGTCGCGCGGACCATTCGGCGCGTGGCACAGATCGACCAGCGGCCAGCCGATGAGGCGCGTCTCGCTCATAGCCCCAGCACCTCGGGCAGCGCCTCGAGCAGCGCGCGCGCGCCCATGCCGACGCCGCCCTTGGGCCGGGCGGGCGCGGGCTTGGGCTGCCATGCGTAGATGTCGAAATGGGTATAGGGCAGGCCACCCGCAAAGCGGCGCAGGAACAGCGCGGCGGTGATCGAGCCCGCCATGCCGCCCGAAGGCGCGTTGTCGAGATCGGCGATGCCCGGCTCGATCATCGCCTCGTAAGGCGCGTGAAAGGGCATGCGCCAGACCGGGTCGGCCACTTTTGCCGCCGCCGTATCGAGCGCCATCGCGATACGCGAATCGTCGGTGTAATAGGGCGCGAGATCGGGACCAACGGCAATCCGCGCCGCGCCGGTGAGCGTGGCCATCGAGACCATCAGGTCGGGGGCCGCCTCGGCCCCGAGCGCCAGCGCATCGGCGAGCACGAGCCGTCCCTCGGCATCGGTGTTGTTCACCTCCACGGTCAGGCCATTGCGCGCGGTCAGGATGTCGCCGGGGCGAAAGGCGGTGGCGCTGACGGCATTTTCCACCGCCGGGATCAGCACGCGCAGGCGCAGGGGCAGGCCCAGCGCCATGATCATTTGCGCGGCCCCCAGCACCGTAGCCGCGCCGCCCATATCCTTCTTCATCAGCGCCATACTGCCGCCGGGCTTGAGGTTGAGCCCGCCGGTATCGAAGCACACGCCCTTGCCGACGAGGGTAAGCGCGGGCCCCGCGTCGCCCCACGCCATGTCGATGAGGCGGGGGGCCTGTGCCGCGGCGCGCCCGACCGCGTGGATCATCGGGAAGTTTTGCGCGATCAGGTCGTCGCCGCGGACCACCTCGACGCGGGCACCAAAGCGGGCGGCAAGCGCGGTGCAGGCGGTCTCGAGCGCATCGGGGCCCATGTCGGCGGCGGGGGTGTTGACGAGGTCGCGGGTCAGCGCCTCGCCCGCGGCGATCACCTCGAGCCGGGCGGCATCCACGCCCTCGGGGGCGATGAGCCGCGCCTTGGCGGCACCCTGCTCGCGGTAGCGGTCAAAGGCGTAATGCGCCAACAGCCAGCCGAGCGCCTCGACCTCCGTCGCCTCTTGCGGTAGCCCCTCGATGCGGTAGGTGCCCTCGGGCAGCGCGGCCGCGGCGGCGGCGAGGTGGAAGCGTCCGCGCGCGCGGGCGGCCCCTGTGCCGTAGCCCGCCACCGCGAGAGCGATGCCGCCCGCGCCGTCGGGAACCGGCGCGGCCTGGCCAAGCGCGGCGGTGAACCCGGTGGCGCGCAGCCAGTGTGCGGTTGCCTCGGGCTGTGCCGCGAGCCATGCCTCGAGCGCGTCCTCGGCGAGGACGTGGAGCGGGATGGCGGGCGTACCGGGATCGGCAAAGGTAAGGGGCATCGGCGGTCTCCGGCACAGGGATTCAACCGCAGCCTAGCGTGGATTGCGCCGCCTGCAAGCCCCGCCGCGACGGTCGCGTTCGCACCCTTGTCTTATGAGTTTGGGAGTTTCCCGGGTAATGAGGGAGCCACTGCCCGCC
>JADQCC010000317.1 GCA_016278295.1 Roseovarius sp.
CAAAAGCGCGGCCCCCTGCGTGGCGAGCCCGGCCTGCACGCTCTCGCGCAGGGTGCCGACGGCGGCGATGGCCGCCACCCCGAGGATCACGCAGCCGAGAAAGATGCGAAAGCCCCGCAGCCCCCCGCGCAATTCCCGCCCCGCCAGCCGTGCCGCGACCCTCAGGCTCATGCCGCCGCCGCCGGGGCGATGCGCCCGTCACCCAGCGAAATCACCCGGTCGCAGCGCGCGGCCAGCGCCGGGTCGTGGGTGACCAGAACCAGCGTCGCCCCGTCGCGGTCGCGCAACCCGAAGAGCAGGTCGATGATCGCCGTGCCGGTGGTGCTGTCGAGGTTGCCGGTGGGTTCGTCGGCGAGGATGAGCGCGGGGCGCGGCGCCGCGGCGCGGGCCAGCGCCACGCGCTGCTGCTCGCCGCCCGAGAGCTGCGACGGATAGTGGCCCGCCCGCGCCTCTAGCCCAACGGCGGCAAGCTCTTCCATCGCGCGCGCCCGCGCGTCGCGGCGCCCGGCAAGTTCGAGCGGGGTCGCCACGTTTTCCAGCGCGGTCATCGTCGGGATGAGGTGGAATGACTGGAACACCACGCCCACATGCGCGCGCCTCAGCCGCGCCAGCGCGTCCTCGTTCATCGCCCCGAGATCGTGGCCAAAGGCGCGCACGGTGCCCTCGGTCGCGCGCTCCAGCCCGCCCATCAGCATCAGCAGCGAGGATTTGCCCGATCCCGACGGCCCGACGAGGCCGATCGTCTCGCCCGGGTGGACATCGAGCGTGATCCCGTGAAGTATCTCGACAGGACCGGCATTGCCTTCGAGCGCGAGCTCGACATCGGTCAGGGAAAGAAGGGGAGCGTTCATGGGGCTGCGCCTGTTTCGCCAGTGTTTTCCGTCATATGGGGTGGCCCGGGCCCTGGGCAAGGCGCTCGTGCTCTTTCTGTGGATGGCCGTGCCCGCGCAGGCGGGCGGCGGCGGCGCGGCGGACACGCCCGTCACCGTGCTGGCGCTGGGCGACAGCCTCACCCAGGGCTATGGCCTGCCGCAAGAGGACGGGCTGGTGCCGCAATTGCGGCGGTGGCTGGCAGAGCGTGACATCGACGCGGAGCTGATCAATGGTGGCGTGTCGGGCGATACCACGGCGGGCGGGGCCGCGCGCGCAGGCTGGAGCCTGACGCCAGAGGTGGACGCGATGATCGTGGCGCTGGGCGGCAACGACCTGCTGCGCGGGATCGACCCGGCGGTGAGCCGCGCCAATCTCGATACCATTCTGGCCGAGGCGGCGGACCGGGACGTGGAGGTGCTGCTGGTGGGGATGCGCGCGCCGGGCAATTACGGCGCCGGCTACAAGGCCGCATTCGACGCGATCTATCCCGATCTCGCGGAAAAGCACGGCACGCTTCTGGCCCCCGACTTCTTTTCCGGGCTGGGCGAGGGCGATCCGGCGTCGCTGCAACGCTTCTTTCAGGGGGACGGTATCCATCCCAACGCGGAGGGCGTGGCGCGCATCGTCGAGGGGCTGGGGCCGCATGTGGCGGCGCTGATCGAGGCCGCGAAATGAGAACGGGCCCCGCGAAGGGGCCCGGTTCAACAGTCTCGCCATTGGCGGGGTACGCCGATCAGGCGAGCGAGATGTTGGCTGCGGACTGACGCCCGTCGCGGCCGGCTTCGATCTCGAAGGTCACCTTCTGGTTGTCGGCGAGGCCGGTGAGGCCCGCACGCTCGACTGCGGAGATGTGGACGAAAACGTCCTTGCCGCCGCCGTCAGGTGCGATAAAGCCGAAACCCTTGGTGGTGTTGAACCATTTTACTGTGCCAGTAGCCATAATGCCCTGAACTCCTGATTGTTTGCTGCCCGCGGAAGTGCGGCAGCCTGGCCCGTCGTGCAAGATCGAGTGACTGAGCCGTAGAGGACAGGTGGTCGATAGCCGTAACGTTAGCGCGCACAATATGGGACCGGGTAGCGGGAAACGCAAGGGGTATCGTGCGGTCCGGGCAATATCATGCCACCGCCACCACGGTACCTATGGGAAGGAACATATGCGAAGGGAGATATGGGGGTGCCCTCGTCGATATTCCGCACATGGGCGCCGATCTTGCGAATGCGTCCATCGGGCACCGAACGCCCGATGGGCGCGCCGGTTGGCGCCGTGGTGGATAGCAGGTATCGCGCCCGTTCTGAAAGGAGGATCGCGCGCGCGCCTGGGGGATTATCCGGGCTGTCCGCAGTCGATGTCGCGAAAGCGCGCAGGTTTTCGGCATCCTGTACATGGCGCTCTGCGTGCCGCAGGTGTGAATCAGGCCGCGATGACGGCGGTGAAAATCGCGGCACTGTGGCCGCGACACTGTGGCCGTTTCGTTCAGATCGCGGCCCAATCGTCGAAGCGGTAGGGCAGGGGCCGCCGGTGCCACGGCGGACGGGGATGGCGCGGATCGGTCTTGCGGCGGGTCATGGCAGGTCTCCTTTTGCCGGGGCCGTGCCATCGAGGTGGGGCTGGCCGTGCGCGCAAGCCAGAGGCGGTGGGGCGAACGTGAGCGGGTGTGATCGGCACGCATTGGCGCGTGTGCGGGCGCGGGCTGGGCAAGGACCTTGTTCACGCGCCGTATCCACGAGGTGTCAAAGCGCCACGCCGTTCATCCCGGTCAGTCGGCCCGGTCAGTCGGCGAGGTCTGCTCGGGCCGGTCAGGCGCACGAAATCATGCGCGGCCCCCGGAAATCAGGCATGATTTCTTCGGCGGAACACAACGCTTCAGGAAGGTAAGTCAACCACTTGAAAATGGAGGCGAGTACCGGACCCGCTACCATCTTTCTAAGCCATTGG
>JADQCC010000013.1 GCA_016278295.1 Roseovarius sp.
CGTCGACCTGTTCCCAGGCCGCCGGATCGACGATGCCATTGAGGAACCGCTCCTTGGCCCCGTCCTTGTACCACGCATCCGCGCCCTCCGACTCAAAGGCGTCGAGGATGCGGGCGTTCACTTCTTCGTTGCGCAAAAGATATTCCGAATCCGTGGGTTGTGCGCCTTTCTTCACGAAACAGGTGAGCGGCACGCCCCAGGCGCGTTGGCGCGAGAGCACCCAGTCGGGCCGCGTTTGAATCATCGAATAGAGGCGGTTGCGGCCGGTTTTCGGCGTCCACGTCACCAGCTCGTCGATCGAGCGCAGCGCGCGTTCGCGGATGGTGGTGCCGTATTGGTCCTGCCCGTCGCCCACGGGCCGGTCGATGGCGGCGAACCATTGCGGCGTGTTGCGGTAGATCACCGGCGCCTTGGAGCGCCAGGAATGCGGGTAGCTGTGCTTGATCTTGCCGCGCGCGAGCAGGCCACCGACGGAGGCGAGCTTGTCGATCACGGCCTTGTTGGCGTTGCCCTCTTTCCCTTTGCGGTCAAGGATATGGGTGCCTCCGAAGAACGGCAGATCGGGCCGGAAGGAGCCGTCGTCGAGCACGTTATAGGTGATGACCTGATCGAGCATGCCGAGGCCGCGGTAAAGCTCGTATTCCTCCATCCCGTGGGAGGGCGCGCAATGGACGAAGCCGGTGCCCTCCTCGTCGGTGACGAAATCGGCGGCGCGGAAATCGCGGGGGTCGTCCCATTCGCCGTTGGCGCCTTCGGCATTGGCGAGGGGGTGTAGCAGCGACAGGCCCGCCAGTTCGTCGGCGGTGACGTCGCGGAGGCGGGTATACATGCCCTCCTCCAGCCGCGCGCGGGCCATGACATCCCCGGCGAGCTTGTCGGCGAGGATGAAGCGGTCGCCCACATCGGCCCAGCACTCGCCGGGCGTGCCGGTCACTTCGTAGAGGCCATAGGCGATATCGGCGCCATAGACGACAGCCTTGTTGGATGGGATCGTCCAAGGGGTGGTGGTCCAGATGACGACGTGGGCGCCTTGCAAGTCGCCTTCGGTGGCAACCCGGAACTTCACCCAAACCGTAAAGCTTTCCTTGTCGTGATACTCCACCTCCGCCTCGGCGAGCGCGGTTTTCTCGATGGGCGACCACATCACCGGCTTGGAGCCCTGATAGAGCACGCCCGACATGAGAAACTTCTGGAATTCCTCCGCGATGATCCGCTCGGCGCGGAAATCCATCGTCAGGTACGGCTTGTCCCATTTGCCGGTGATGCCAAGCCGCTTGAACTCGTCGCGCTGCACGTCGATCCAGCCTTCGGCGAACTTGCGGCATTCCTGCCGGAAATCGACGGTATCGACCTTGTCCTTGTCCAAACCTCGCGCGCGGTACTGTTCCTCGATCTTCCACTCGATGGGCAGGCCGTGGCAGTCCCAGCCGGGGATGTAGCGCGCGTCGCGGCCCATCATCTGCTGCGAGCGGACCACCATGTCCTTGAGGATCTTGTTCAGCGCGTGGCCGATATGCAGGTGGCCGTTGGCGTAGGGGGGGCCATCGTGCAGGGTGAACGGCGCGCGCCCCTGTGCGCGCTCGCGCAGGCGGTCGTAGATGCCGATCTCTTCCCACCGGGCGAGCCATTCGGGCTCGCGCTTGGGCAGGCCCGCGCGCATCGGGAAATCGGTCTGCGGCAGGTTCAGGGTGGCTTTGTAATCGGGGTGATCGGGCGTGTCAGAACACATGGGTGACGTCCTTTGTCACTGGGTGTTGGAATTCTGCGGGTGGGGGGCGGCGCGATGGCTCGAACGCCTGTGATCCCGGCGGCTCGTCAGGGTCAGAGCGCCGGGCATGTAATTCGAATGACGATCGCTGCGCATGTCATCATGGCCCGCCTTATAGGCGCGCACCCGGCAAGCGTCCAGAGGGCGCGGCCCCCGCTTTCCTGAAAAGAAAGCGGACCGAAATCCGTGCAGGATTTCGCGCGCCGCCATCCCCCCTTGCCTCGCGCGGCGCAGCGGCGCATTTACAGGTCATGACCACCGCCCTGCCCCCACGCTTTGACGTCACCCGCCCCGAGATCGAGCGGGTGGTCACGGCGTTTTACACCGCGGTGCGCGCCCATCCCGGCCTTGGCCCGGTATTCGCGGCCCACGTCACCGACTGGCCCGCCCACGAGGCGAGAGTGGCCGATTTCTGGGCCAACACCATCCTGCACGAGCGCGGCTATGACGGCAGCCCCATCGCCGCCCATGTCAAGGCCGGCAACGTGCAGCCGGGGATGTTCTCGACATGGCTGGCGCTGTTCGACAGCGTGCTCGCCCGCGAGCTGCGCCCCGAACAGGCCGCCGCGTGGTCGGCCCTCGCGCATCGCATCGGCCGGTCCATGCGCGCCGCCGTGGTGGACCGCGAGACCCATCCCGGCGGCGTGCCTAAACTGCGCTGAATCAGGCGGAAATCCGCCAGAACGCCCGCTCTCGCCCGGCTGGATACAGCCGATGGCTGAAAAACGCCGTCCCCCGGCGGGCAAACCGGCACGCGACCGCCGGAAATCGTGGCATCCGGGGCGCTGTCTTTCGCGAACCGATGCCCGGATTTACCATTGGGCACGTGAAAGGAGGCGCCATGTATACGCCCAACCCCAACGACGACCTGCACAGCCATACCCGCAACACCGCGGACCCGTATAACGCGACCCCGATTGGCGGCTCCGGGCGCGGCGGGCTGATTGCCCTGCTGCTGATCGTGGTGGTCATCGGCGGAATCGTGGTCCTGAGCAGCATCGCAGGGCCGCCCGCCCAGGCACCGGCCACGGG
>JADQCC010000158.1 GCA_016278295.1 Roseovarius sp.
CGGGCCGCGCAAGCGCGCTGGCGCGCCCGCCCGCCTATGCGGTTTGCGACCTGCGGCTCGGGGACGGCAACGGGCTCGACGTGGTCGAGACGATCCGCGAGCGCAGGCCGGATGCACGGATCGTGGTGCTGACGGGTTACGGGGCCATCGCCACCGCCGTCGCCGCGGTCAAGATCGGGGCAACGGATTACCTGTCCAAGCCCACCGATGCGACCGATATCACCAACGCGCTTCTGGCCAGCGATGCCGACCTGCCGCCGCCGCCCGAGAACCCGATGAGCGCCGACCGCGTGCGGTGGGAGCATATCCAGAGGGTTTATGAGCTGTGTGACCGCAACGTGAGCGAAACGGCGCGGCGGCTCAACATGCACAGGCGCACGTTGCAGCGTATTCTCGCGAAGCGCTCACCGAAGTAGGATGCTGTTCAGGCTGTTGCCGATGCCGCAACAATTCCTTGAATAGCGGCGATCTGTTCCGATGCGGGGTTGTATTAACCGTTCTCGGGTAGTGTGGTGACGACAAGGATTTTTGGGGGATCGTTTTGGGGGTCTGGCAATCATACCGGATGCGGCTCAGGCGCAAACGGGCCAAGATACGCGCGTTCCGCAAGCATTTCTCGCTGCGCCCGGTATCCGACCGCACCGGACAGATCCGCCCCGGCCAGGTGCTGCTGTTCTCGACGCTGCGCGACGAATATGTGCGGCTGCCCTATTTTCTACAGTACTACCGCGACCTGGGGATCGGGCATTTCCTGATCGTGGACAATAACAGCAGCGACGGGGGAACCGAGTATCTCGCGCGGCAGCCCGATGTATCGCTGTGGACCACGAAGGCGAGTTACAAGCGGTCACGCTTTGGTATCGACTGGCTCAACTGGCTTCAGGCGCGCTATGGCCACGGGCACTGGACGCTGGTGGTCGATCCCGACGAATTCCTCGTCTACCCGTTCTGCGACACGCGACCGATCCGGGCGCTGACCGACTGGCTCGATTCCAGCGCGGTCAAGTCCTTTGGCGCGATGCTGCTGGACATGTACCCCAAGGGGCGCATCGACACCGTACCCTACCGCGCCGGGCAGGATCCGATGGAGATCGCCGCCTGGTTCGATGCCGGTAACTACATGATCGAGAAGAACAGCCTCTACGGTAACCTGTGGATACAGGGCGGGCCGCGTGCGCGGGTCTTTTTCGCCGACCGGCCCAAGAAGGCGCCGGCGCTCAACAAGACGCCGCTGGTGCGCTGGGACCGGCGCTATGCCTATGACAGCTCTACCCACATGCTGCTGCCGCGCGGGCTCAACCTCACCTATGACGAATGGGGCGGCGAAAAGGCGAGCGGTATCCTCTTGCACGCCAAGTTTCTCGACACCTTTGCCGCCAAGGCCGAGGAAGAGCTGAGCCGGGGTCAGCATTACGCGGGCAGCGTGGAATACAAGGCCTATGCCGCGCATGTGCGCGACAACCCCGAACTTTGGTGCAAGTGGTCGGAAAAGTATATAAACTGGCGGCAACTGGAGATCCTTGGGCTGATGTCCAAGGGCAACTGGGCATGAGTCAGGGCCAAGGGGCAGGGAATGGCAGCGACATGAGCCTCGGCATCGTCATGCTGGTTCATACCGCCTTTGGCCGGGCCGAGCAGGTCGCGCGCCACTGGGCGGCGTCGGGCTGTCCGCTGGTGATCCACATCGACAAATCGGTGCCGCGCAAGGCCCACGCCGCCTTTGTCGAGGCGCTGTCGGACCTGCCGGACCTGCGCTTTGCCAAGCGCCATCGCTGCGACTGGGGCATGTGGGGGCTGGTGGCGGCCACGCAGGATGCCTCGGAGGTCATGCTGCGCGAGTTTCCCGATGTGCGGCACGTCTACCTTGCGTCCGGGTCCTGCCTGCCGCTGCGCCCGGTGCAGGAGCTGATCGACTATCTCGCCGCGCGCCCGCATACCGATTTCATCGAGAGCGCGACGACGGCGGATGTGCCCTGGACAATCGGCGGGCTGGACGAGGAGAGATTTACCCTGCGGTTCCCGTTTTCCTGGCGCAAGAACCGGTATCTGTTCGACAAATACGTGGCGCTGCAACGCGCCGTGGGATTCCGGCGGCGCATCCCCAACGGCATCGTGCCGCACATGGGCAGCCAGTGGTGGTGCCTCACGCGGCAAACGCTTTCGGCGGTGCTTCAGGACCCCGAGCGCCCGGTCTACGACCGCTACTTCTCGAAGGTGTGGATCCCCGACGAGAGCTATTTCCAGACCCTTGCACGGCAGTATTCCCGCCAGATCGAGAGCCGGTCGCTGACGCTGTCGAAATTCGACTACCAGGGCAAGCCGCATATCTTCTACGACGACCATCTCCAGCTCTTGCGCCGGTCGGACTGTTTCGTGGCGCGCAAGATATGGCCCTATGCCAACCGGATCTACGAGGCGTTCCTGACCGATCAGGCCAGCGCGATGAAGCGGACCGAGCCCAACCCGGGCAAGATCGACCGCATTTTCGCCAAGGCGGTGGAGCGGCGCGTGCGCGGGCGGCCGGGCCTGCTCATGCAGAGCCGGTTCCCGGTCGAGGGGCGCGAGAACCGCACCACATGCGCACCGTATTCGGTGTTCGAGGGGTTCAGCGAACTGTTCGAGAATTTCGAGCCGTGGCTGGCGCGGGTGACGGGGATGCGGGTTCATGGCCACCTGTTCGCCCCCGCGCGCACCGAGTTTGCCGATGGTCAGGCGGTGATGGCCGGGGCGCTGTCGGACAGCGCGGCGCTGCGCGACTACAACAAGCGCGCCTTTCTCACCAGCCTGATCTGGAACACGCGCGGCGAGAGGCAATGTTTTCAGATGGGCCCGCGCGACTCGATCGAGGATATCGAGTGGGATATCGCCAAGGATCCGAACGCCCAGATTTCGGTGATCTCGGGGGCGTGGGCGGTGCCGCTGTTTCAGTCCAACGCCAATTTCGCCGACCTGCGCAGCGAGGCGGCGCGGTTTCAGCATGTCGAGGCCGAGCATCTCAAGGTGCTGCGCTCGCAATGGGCGCGGGCGCGGGTGCGGATATGGACGATGGCGGAATTCGTCGAATCGCCGATGGAGCCGTTGCAGAGCATCCTTGACGAGATCGGCCACAGCAATCCGCGGGGCCTGGCCGAGGTGCCGCGCATGGCCGATCTGAGCGGTTTCGGGCAATTCCTGCAAAACCTCAAGAACCAGGGGATGCACCCCTATCTGATGGGCGATTTCCGGGCCGATACGGGGGTTCACGAGCCACCGGGAAACCGGGGCAGGCCCTACCTTGTGCGGTAGCGGGCGATGACGGCGGGCTTCGATTATTTCGTGATCTTCGCGGAGATGCGCACCGGCTCCAATTTCCTGGAGAGCAATCTGAATGCGTTCGACGGGATCGCGTGTCACGGCGAGGCGTTCAACCCGCATTTCATCGGGTATCCGAACCGGACCGAGCTGCTGGGGATAACGCAGGCCATGCGCGACGAGGAGCCGACGCGCCTGATCGGGGCGGTCAAGGGACAGTCGCGGGGCATCGGCGGGTTCCGTTTTTTTCACGATCACGATGCGCGGGTGCTCGATCCGATGCTGGACGATCCGCGCTGCGCCAAGATCGTGCTGACGCGCAACCCGGTGGACAGCTACGTGTCGTGGAAGATCGCGCAGGCGACGGGACAGTGGAAGCTCACCAACGTCAAGCGGCGGCGCGACAGCACCGTGCGTTTTGACGCCGAGGAATTCGAGGGCCATCTCGCGCGGCATCAGGCGTTTCAGCTCGTGCTGCTCAACCGGCTTCAGACCAGCGGGCAGACGGCGTTCTACATCGGCTACGACGATCTGCAATCGGTCGAGGTGATGAACGGGCTGGCGCGCTATCTTGGCTGCGCGGCGCGGCTCGAGGCGCTCGATGCCTCGCTCAAGCCGCAGAATCCCGAGCCGCTGGACCGCAAGGTCGAGAATTACGACGAGATGGCGCGGGCGCTGGCGCGGCTCGACCGGTTCGACCTGTCGCGCACGCCGAATTTCGAGCCGCGCCGGGGCGCGGCGGTGCCCGGTTTCGTCACCGCCGCGCATGCGCCGCTCGTCTACATGCCGGTGCGGGGAGGGCCAGAGGCGGAGGTGCGCGCGTGGCTGGCCGCGCTGGATGGGGTGCCCGAGGACACGCTGCCCACCCGGCTCAACCAGGGGGCGCTGCGGCGGTGGATGCGGGGCAAGCCGGGGCACCGGCGGTTCACCGTGCTGCGCCACCCGGTGGCGCGGGCACATGCCGCGTTTTGCGAGCGGATTCTCGTGCCGGGGCCGGGCTGTTTCAACAGCATCCGGCGCACCCTGCGCAAGGCCTACAAGCTGCCGATTCCCGCCGACTGGCCCGATCCGGGCTATGACCGGGCGGCGCATCGCGCGGCATTCGCCGGGTTTCTCGGGTTTCTCAAGGCCAACCTTGCCGGGCAGACCGCGATCCGGGTGGATGCCCATTGGGCGACGCAGGCGGCGGTGATCGAGGGGATGGCGCAATTCGGTGCGCCCGACGCGATCCTGCGCGAGGACGAGATGGCGGCGGGGCTCGTGGCCGTGGCACGGCAGGCGGGGGTCGCGGCACCGCAAGCGCCGATCGCGGCGGCACCGGCCGGGCCGTTTGCGCCCGGCGATATCTATGACGAGGAGATCGAGCACCTGACGCGCGCGGTCTATCAGCGCGACTACGTGACCTTTGGTTTCGCCGATTGGGCGTAGGGCTCAGGCGGCCTGCGCCGCCTGAGCCTCTGTCACGATGGTGTAGAGCGTCGCGCTGTCGTGGTTGGCGCGCAATTTGGCGCAGAACGCGGTGTCGCGCAGGGTGCGCGAGACCAGTGCCAGCGCCTTGAGGTGCTCGACCCCCGAATCGATCGGCGCGAAGAGCGCGAAGACGAGGTCCACGGGCTGGCGATCCACCGCGTCGAACGGGATCGGCTTGTCGAGCACGGCGAGCGCGCCCACCACCCGGTCGAGCCCGTCGAGCCGCGCATGGGGCAGGGCGACGCCGTGGCCCACACCCGTCGGCCCGAGGCTCTCGCGCTCCAGCAGGGCGTCGATGGCATCGGAATGCCGCACGTCATAGGCCGCCTCTGCCAGTGCGCCCAACTCGTTCATCAGGCGCTTCTTGCTGCTGACGCCGGACAATGCACGGACAGCCTCGGGTTTGAGGAGCATGGTGAAATCCATATTTTATGACGTATCGACCGGCTTGCCGGTCATCCTCGATCAGGGGTCAATCCAGCCGATATTGCCGTCATCCCGGCGATACACGACATTGACCGTCTCCTTGCCTTCCTTGCGGAACACCAGCACCGGCGCGCCGGCAAGCTCCATCTGCATTACCGCCTCTCCGACCGAGAGAGAGGGGATCTGTGTCTCCATCTCGGCCACGATGATCGGTTGCAGGCTGTCGGGCTCGTTGTCGTCTGCCCCGTCTGCTTCCGAGGAGAGGATATACGAGGACACGCCGGTGAGTTCAACCGGTTCCGAGCGATCCTTATAGTGGTCTTTCAGGCGGCGCTTGTAGCGGCGAAGCTGCTTCTCCATCTTCTCGCTGCAGGCGTCGAAGGCGGCGTAGATCTCGTGCGCCTTGGCCGTGGCCTGCGCGGTCAGCCCGGTGGAAAGATGCACGACGGCCTCGCAGGCGAACTCGCTCGCATTCTTGGAAAAGGTCACTTGCGCGTCGGTCGGGCGTTCGGCGTATTTCGACACCACGACACCAAGCTCGTCCTTGACGTGAGTCTGAAGGGCCTCGCCGATGTCGATCTGCTTTCCACTGATTTGATAGCGCATCTTGCCTCCTTTTATTCCACGGACTGGCGCGGCACAGGGTGTGCGCGCGTGGTCAGGCCCGGTTCTCGATGCAGATAGGGGACATGTCCCGATCTTGGCCAAAGCCCGCCCCACCGCGTGGGGATGATCGGGAATCCGGCGTGCGATCACCACATGTCATGGTACAATTGACGCCCCTTGCCGGGCCTTTGTCAATCCGCTTTGCGCAGGTGGTCACGAGATGCGAAATGTATCGCCGAGATAGACCCGGCGCACGTTTTCGTTATCGACGACGTCGCGGGGGCTGCCGGACATCAGCACCTTGCCATCGTGCAGGATATAGGCGCGGTCCACGATTTCGAGCGTTTCGCGCACGTTGTGATCGGTGATCAGCACGCCGATGCCGCGTTTCCTGAGATCGGCCACGAGGTGGCGGATATCGCCGACCGAGATCGGATCGACCCCGGCAAACGGTTCGTCGAGCAACAGGTACCGCGGATTGGCCGCAAGGCAGCGCGCGATCTCGACCCGGCGCCGCTCGCCGCCCGACAGTGCGAGCGCGGGCGCGCGGCGCAGGTGTTCGATGGAAAACTCCGACAGGAGCTGTTCAAGCCGCTCGCGGCGGCGCGCGCGCGACGGCTCGGCGATTTCGAGGATGGCCATGATGTTGTCCTCGGCCGAGAGGCCGCGGAAGATCGACATTTCCTGCGGCAGGTAGCCGATCCCGAGCTTGGCGCGGCGATACATCGGCAACGCGGTCACGTCGCGCCCGTCGATATGGATATGCCCGCCCTCGGGATGGATGAGCCCGGCGATGGCGTAGAATGTCGTGGTCTTGCCAGAGCCGTTGGGGCCGAGCAGCGCCACCACCTCGCCCTGATCGAGCGAGAGCGAGACGTCGCGGATCACCAGCTTCTTGCTGTAGCTCTTGCGCAGGTTCTCGACCCGCAGGCCGGTCGCGTCGTTGCTGTGCGCGAGGCTGAGGCTTGCCGCGTTCATTGATTGCCACCCGGTTGCAGAACGGTCCTGACCCGCCCGCTCACGCGGGCGGTGCCCGCGGCGGTATCGACAAAGACGGTTTCGCCGGTGATCGCGTTGTCGCCCTGCACGAGCAGCACGTCACCGCGCAATTCGATCACCCCGGTGGTGATGTTGTAATCGGCGCGCGCCGCCTCGGCGGCGTCCTCGCCGCTGACAAGGGTGACGCCGCCGGTCGCCTCGAGCGATTCGATGCCGCTCTGGTCGGCGAGGTAGATCACCCGCACCCTCGGGGCCGACAGACGCATGGCCCCCTGCGAGATGACCACGCTGCCGGTAAAGAGCGCGGTGTTGTCGGCCTGGTTGACGTTGAGATTGTCCGAGGTCACCTCGATCGGCAGGGAACGGTCGGTCTGAACCTGGCCGAACGCCACCGGAGCGCCTTGCGCTCCTGCCAGGACCGGCAGGCACAAAAGGGCCACGGCGGCGGCAAGGCGTGCAAACATCGTCACTGGTCCTGTTCCTTCTCGATATTCGGGCGGTATACCAGCTTGACGCCGCCGCTGAAAAGCAATTCGGCATCGCCGCTTTCGGGCCCCTCGCGCAGGGTCATCTGCCCGGCGTCCAGATCACCCAGCGGCCCGGTCGCGGTGACCGGACCGGGGCTTTTGGCGTAGAGCGCGTCAAGGCGGGTGTCGAGCCGGTCGGTGTCGATCTCGTAGCCGGTCGTGGTGGTGATACTGACCTGGCCTTCGAGCACGGCGGTCATCTTCGTCTGGTCGAGCCGGGCGTTGGCCGCGCTCAGGCTCAGCACGGTCCCGTCAATGAGGCCGATCTCGCCGCTGATGCGCTCGGCTATGAGGCGCCGCGTATCGGCGGGGTCGGGCCATGCGACATCGGCGCGCATCCTGATCTCGTCCCCCCGGCCGGAAATCCCGGCAAAGCTGGGGCGCGTCACCCCGAGGTTCTGCGCGCGCTGTTCGAGGTCGATGGGGGCCGTCGGCACGGGGTTGGACGGATCAATGGTGTTGGAAATGAGAAACAGGGTGGACAACAGCCCGAGCGCGGCCAGCGGCAGGAGGATCTTCATCCCGGCCACGATGCGCGAATAGGTGTTGTCTGCGCGGGCCATCGGGTCAGTGGGCGAAAATGTCGGTCTCGGACCATCCGGCGAGGTCGAGCCGCGCGCGCACGGGCAGAAACTCGAAACAGGCCCGGGCCAGATCGGTGCGCCCCTCGCGGGCGAGCATCGCGTCGAGCGTCTCGCGCAGCCGGTGCAGGTAGAGCACGTCCGAGGCGGCATAGGCGTGTTGCGCCTCGCTCAGCGTTTCCGCCCCCCAGTCCGAGCTTTGCTGTTGCTTGGAGATGTCCACGTTCAGGAGCTCCTGAAGCAGGTATTTCAGCCCGTGCCGATCCGTGTAGGTGCGCACCAGCTTGGACGCGATCTTGGTGCAATAGACCGGGGCGGCGAGCGCGCCGAAGGCGTGATACATCACCGCGATGTCGAACCGCCCGAAATGGAAGAGCTTGAGCACGTCCGGGTCGGCCAACAGCCGTTCGAGATTGGGGGCGCGTGCCTGGCCCTTGGCCACCTGCACGAGATGGGCGTCACCGTCGCCGCCCGAGAGCTGCACGAGGCAGAGCCGGTCGCGGTGCGGGTTGAGGCCCATCGTCTCGCAATCTATTGCGACAACGGGGCCGAGATCGAGCCCGTCGGGCAGATCGGTCTGATAGATGTGGTTCGCCATGAAGTGCCCTTTCGCCCGCGCGGGGCCGCGCCGTGAAACATGAAGTCCGGGCCTGATTAGGCGCTTTCGCGGGGTCCCTCAACCCGGATGTAGGGTGTGTCCGGCAGGTCTGCCACCGCTTTCGTCGCAATCTGGCTTGCGGTCGCGGGGCGGCTCGGCCACAAATCGTGCGAATACCACGAAGGAGCCCCCGATGACCGAGGCCAGCACGCGCGCCGCCGACCACCTCGCCCGGCGTCTTTACGAGGCGGGGTGCCGCCATGCCTTTGGTATGCCCGGCGGCGAGGTGCTGACGGTGATGGACGCGCTGGCACGCGCGGGGATCGAGGTGACGCTGGCGCGGCACGAGAACGCCGCCGCTTTCATGGCCGAGGGGGCCTGGCACCGCACCGGCGCGCCCGGCATCCTGATCGCGACGCTGGGGCCGGGGGTGCTCAACGGCGTCAACGCCATCGCCAACGCGCATCAGGACCGGGTGCCGCTCATCGTGATTTCCGGCTGTGTCGATGCCGACGAGGCGCTGACCTATTCCCATCAGATACTCGATCACGAGGCGGTGCTGGCCCCGATCACCAAGGCAACCTTTCGCCTGACCGCCAAAGGCGCCGACATCATCGCCGACAAGGCGGTGGGTATCGCCACCGAGGGCCGCCCCGGCCCGGTGCATATCGACGTGCCGATTTCCGTGGCCGATACCGACGTCAGCCTGCCGCGGCTGCGCCGCCGCCCGGACGCCGCGCCAATGGTGCCCGATGCCGCCACGCTGGCGCGGGCGCGCGGCTGGCTTGCCGAGGCCGAGCGGCCGGTGATGATCGTGGGGCTCGACGCCGTCAACGAGGGCGCGGCCAAAGCCGTGCGCGAGGTGGCCGAGGGGCTGTCGATCCCGGTCATCACCACCTACAAGGCCAAGGGCATCATCCCCGAGACGCATCCGCTCAGCCTGGGCGGGGCGGGGTTGTCGCCGCTGGCCGATGGCATCCTCGTGCCGTTCGTGCAGCGGGCCGACCTGATCCTCTGCGTCGGCTATGACCCGATCGAGATGCGCCCCGGCTGGCGCGAGATATGGGATCCGGCGCAGGTCAACGTGATCGACATCGCCGCCGAGCCCAATCACCAGTACATGCACCAGGCGACGATGAATATCGTGGGGGCCTGCGGCCCGTCGCTCGCCGCGATGGCCGAGGGTGTGACGCCGCGCGCCACCTGGCCCGGCGGCGAGGTGGTCGCGGCGCGCGAGGCGCTGGCGCAGGCATTCCCGGTGGCGGACAGATGGGGCGCGGCGGCGGTGATCGACGAGGCGCGCAGGGTGCTGCCCGAAGACACCATCGCCACCGTCGACAGCGGCGCGCATCGCATCCTCTTGTCGCAGATGTGGGTGACGCATCACCCGCGCAGCGTGCTGCAATCCACCGCGCTGTGCACGATGGGCTGTGCCGTGCCGCTGGCGATGGGCGCCAAGCTCGCCACGCCCGAGGCGACGGTGGTCAGCTTTTCCGGCGATGCCGGGTTCCTGATGGTGGCCGGCGAGCTTTCGACCGTGGCGGAACTGGGCCTGCCGGTGATCTTTGTCGTGTTTGTCGATGCGAGCCTCGCGCTGATCGAAAAGAAGCAGCGCGAGCGGCAGATGACCAACCTCGCGGTGGATTTCGGCCATCACGATTTCGCCGCCATCGGCCGCGCGTTTGGCGGCAATGGCGTGCGGGTGAGCAGCCGGGCCGAGCTGCGCGCCGCGCTGATCGAGGCGCAGAGTGCAGACCGCTTTACCGTCATCGCCGCCGGGATCGACCGCGGCTCTTACGACAACCGTTTCTGAGGAGATGCCCATGTCCGGCCCGCTGGATGGTCTCGTTATTCTCGACCTGAGCCGGATTCTGGCCGGTCCCACCTGCACGCAGCTCCTGGGCGACCTCGGCGCCGAAATCATCAAGATCGAGAGCCTCGCCGGTGACGATACGCGGCAATGGGGGCCGCCATTCGCGCTGGACGCCGAGGGTAATCCGACCGACCTGTCGGCCTATTTCATGTCCGTCAACCGCAACAAGAAATCGGTGGCGGTGGACCTGACCGATTCAGAGGCCCAGAAGAGCCTGCACGATCTGGCAGGCCGCGCCGACGTGGTGATCGAGAATTTCAAGCCCGGGGGGCTGCGCAAATACGGCCTCGATCACGAGACGCTCTGCGCTGCGTATCCGGGGCTTGTCTACTGCTCCATTTCCGGCTTTGGCCAGACCGGCCCGAACCGCGACAAGCCCGGCTATGACCTGATGGCCCAAGGGTTTGGCGGCATCATGTCGATCACCGGCGAGGCGGGGCGCGAGCCGATGAAGGTGGGCGTGGGCGTGGCCGATGTGGTCTGCGGCCTCTATGCCGCGACAGGCATTCTGGCGGCGCTGCGCCACCGCGACACCACCGGCGAGGGGCAGCATATCGACCTGGCATTGGTGGATGCGACGATGTCCTGGCTGGTCAACCAGGGGCTCAATTACCTGACCTCCGGCACCGCGCCCATCCGGGCGGGCAATGCGCACCCGAATATCGTGCCCTACCAGGTGTTTGCCTCCTCGGACGGGTACGTGATCGTCGCCGTGGGCAATGACAGCCAGTATGCGCGGTTCTGCGATTACCTCGGCCGGCCCGATTGGGCCAGTGATCCGCGCTTTGCCACCAACACCGCGCGGCTCGCGCATCGTGACACGCTGGTGCCGATGATCGCCGAGGTGCTGGAGCGCCGCACCACACGCGACGTCATCGACGGGCTGGAGGCGCGCAAGGTGCCGGTGGGCCCGGTCAATACCATCGACCAGGCGCTCGAATCCGATCAGGCGCGGGCGCGGGGCATGACCATCACCCTGCCCGCGCCGCAGACCGCGGCGGGCGAGGTGCGGCTGCTGGGCAATCCGCTCAAATTCTCGCGCACGCCGGTCAGTTATCGCCGCGCGCCGCCCGAGACGGGGGCGGATACCGAGGTGGTTCTGTCACGGCTTCGGGATGATCTGTAACCTTGGCTCGCGGCCACGTGATTTGCCGCGACGCGAGGCAAGGCGTAGCCCTCCGGGTATCAAACCGGAGGACTATTCATGCATAGGGTTCTGAAACTTCTCCCCATTCTCCTGATTCTCGCCGCGCCCGTCCGGGCGCTGGAGCCGCGCGAGGGCTGGGTCATTTTCCAGAGTGGCAAATCATTCGACGATCTGGTCAAGGCGGTGAACGCGGCGGTCGATGAGGCCCCGATCCGCATCGTGACGCAGGCCAGCGCCTCGGCGGGGGCGAAGATGCAGGGCATCACCATCCCCGGCAACCGCGTTTTCGGGCTTTACCGAAACGATTACGCCCGCCGGATGCTCGACGCGAGCATCGCCGCCGGGATCGAGGCGCCGATCCGGCTCTATGTCACCGAGGAGGCGGACGGCACCGCGACGCTCAGCTACAAGACGCCGAGCCATGTCTTTGCCCCCTATGCCGAGGAGGGGGGGGCCGCGCTGCGCGCATTGGCGGACGAGCTTGACACGGTGTTCGAGGATGTGGCGCGGGCGGCTGTGACCGAGTGAGGCCGGATTTTGTGCAATTTCCTCGCCGCAGGCGGGTTCTCGCGCATCGTGATGCGGCCGAGGGTTGAGCAGCGCTGCGCAACCCGTCACATTCCGAACCCGGACAATAACGTATTGGTGAGGACTCTCGCGACCGTGTTGCCGGTGTCACATTTAGCGGGCTAGCTGAAACTGATAAGTAATACCGAAAGGAATCCGGGCCATGCGTAACGATCAATTCGGGTATGACATCGCGCTCTCGTCTCCCGAGGCCGTTCAGGCCTGGGACAGGATGGTGCTGGCATTTCTCGCCCATGCCGCCGCGACGCCCGAGCATCTGGGCAAGGTGCTGAAGGCGGAGCCCGGCTTTGTCATGGCGCACGCGGTCAAGGGGCTGTTCTGCCTGATGCTGGGGCGTCGCGAAATGGACGAAACAGCCCGTGCCGCGTACGAGACCGCGGTGCTTTGTGCCCGGCAGGGCGCCCCTCTCCCGCGCGAGGCGGGCTATGTGCGCGCGCTGGGCGCCTGGATTGGCGGGCGTCCGTCGGAGGCGGTGCGCGAGATGGAGGCGATCCTGGCGCGCTGGCCCGAGGATGCGCTGGCGATGAAGATCAGCCATGCGACCCGCTTCATTCTCGGCGACAAGGACGGGATGCGCGCCTCGGTCGAGGCGGTTCTGCCCACCTATGACGCGCAGAACCCGGCACGCGGCTACCTGCTCGGCTGTCACGCCTTTTCGCTGGAGGAAACCGGCGAGTATGCCCGCGCCGAAACGGCGGGGCGCATGGGGCTGAGCGTGTCGCCCGACGACGCCTGGGGGCTGCACGCGGTGGCGCATGTTTTCGACATGACCTGTAACGCGCGCGCCGGGCTCGACTGGCTGGAGGGGCGCGAACACGCCTGGTCGCATTGCAACAATTTCCGCTACCATGTCTGGTGGCACAAGGCGCTGATGCATCTCGATCAGAACGAGATCGAAGCGGTGTTTCACCTCTACGACACCGGAGTACGCGAGGATCGGACCGACGATTTCCGCGACATCTCCAACGGCACGGCGATGCTGATGCGGCTGGAACTCGAAGGGCACGACGTCGGCAACCGCTGGGAGGAGCTGGCCGATATCTGCGAACAACGCACCGAGGACGGCTGTCTCGTTTTCGCCGATCTGAATTACCTGCTTGGGCTTATCGGCGGTGGGCGCCAGGCCGCGATCCGGCGGATGATGGCGCGGCTTCAGGCCGATGCCAAACGCGGCGGCGAGAGCGAGATGATGGCGCGCATGGCCAATCCCGGCCTGCCCGCCGCGACCGGGCTTGAGGCTTTCGGCGCGGGCGATTACAAGACCGCGTTTCTGAATCTGAAAAGGGCGCGCAATTCGATGCAGCTTGCCGGTGGCAGCCATGCGCAACGCGACATCTTCGAACGGCTGACCATTGATGCCGGGATTCGCGCCGGTTTCCTTGACGACGCCGAGAGGATGCTGGGCGAGCGCAGCGCGCGGCGCGCCGGCAGGCACGACCGCTATGCCAGCACCCGGCTCGATCTCATCGCCGAGGCACGCGACGAGTGGGGCGAGGCCGGGCGCCTGCCGGCCGAGTGAGCGCGCGACACGATCAGCAAGGACACGACACCGCCATGACGAGTGTTGCCGACCCAGTCATGTCACGGGTGTCCGCCCGCGAGGCGGCCAGTGCCGCGCCCGCGGCGGGCACGCGCGATATCCGGTTGGATTTCTTTCGCGGGCTGGCGATGTTCATCATCCTCGCCGCCCATACGCCGCGCAATTTCGTCACGAGCTGGATCCCGGCGCGCTGGGGGTTTTCCGATGCCACCGAGATTTTCGTGTTCTGCTCTGGCATGGCCTCGGCCATCGCCTTTGGCCGCACCTTCGACCGGGCAGGCTGGCGGCTGGGCACTGCGCGGGTGGGCTATCGCGTCTGGCAGGTCTACTGGGCGCATCTCGGGCTGTTTTTCGCGGTGGCCACGCTGATGGCCGCGATCGACCATTTCGGCGGTTTCGACAAGGTCTATATCGGCTCGCTCAACCTGTGGAAGTTCTTTGCCGACCCGGGGCCGCAACTGGTGGGGCTGTTCACGCTCACCTATGTGCCCAACTATTTCGACATCCTGCCGATGTACATGGTCATCCTGGTGATGATGCCGCTGATGGTGGCGCTGAGCCGGGTAAACGTCTGGGCGGTGTTCGCCGCGATGGCGGTGATCTGGCTCTTTGCACAGCGGTCGATGCTCGACGCGCTGGGCCTGGGCGGGCTGCATCTCGGCTTTCCGGCAGAGCCGTGGTCGGATCGCAAGTGGTTCTTCAACCCGTTCGGCTGGCAACTGGTGTTCTTTACCGGGTTTGCCCTGATGCGCGGCTGGATACCGAAGCCGCCGGTGAACAAGACGCTGATCGCGCTCGCGCTGGCGATCGTGATCGCCAACGTGCCGCTGTCGAATATCGGGATGCGCGAGTTCGGCTTTGACTGGGCGCGCGACTGGCGCATGGCCATTGGCGGCCTGATCAACAAGTCCGATTTCGGCATCCTGCGCTACGCGCATTTCCTGGCCCTCGCCTATCTGTGCTGGGCGGCAGCGGGTGATGGCGGCGCGCGGCTCAGGGCCGCGGGCCGGGGAGGCGCGGCGCGGGTCTGGGGCGGCTTGCTCGCGATGATCCTGAAGGTGGGGCAGCAGTCCCTCGCGGTGTTCGTCTTCTCCATGTTCTTTGCGCGGCTGTCGGGTTTCGCGATGGACCAGATCGGGCGCAACACCTGGAACATGACACTGGCCAATGTCATCGGCTTCGCCGCGCTCGTCCTGGTGGCCTATGCGGTGTCGTGGTTCAAGGCCCAGCCGTGGAGGGCGGCGCGATGATCCGGCGCGATGTCTTGCAGGGTCTTGGCGCGCTGGCCGTTTGGCCCGGGCTGGCGCGGGCGGACGGGGGCGTGCCCTTTTCCGAGGCCATGCTGCACGACCTGGCGCGCGAAGTGGCATCACGCCCCTATGCCAAGCGCCCGCTGGTGCCGCAGGCATGGCGCGACCTGACCTATGATCAGTATCGCGCGATCCGCTACGATACATCGCGCGCCTTCTGGGCCGGGACCGACACGACGCTCGAATTCGATCTCTTCCCGCCGGGGCTCTACTTCCCGCACTCGGTCGAGGTGAACATGGTCGAGAACGGCGTCGCGCGGGGCGTGCCCTTCGATATGTCGCTTTACGAGAAGCACGAGATCGTGCCGGACGATCTGCCCGTCGATGACCGGCTCGGCTATTCCGGCGTCCGACTAAGGGCCGAGATCGCCAGGCCGGGCTTTTTCCAGGAATATGCCGTGTTCCAGGGGGCCAGTTACTTTCGGGTGATCGCCCGCGACCTGGTCTATGGGCTGTCGGCGCGGGGGCTGACCGTGAATACGGCCGCGCCAGAGGGCGAGGAATTTCCGGCCTTTACCCGGTTCTGGATCGAGAAACCCGCCCCCGGCGCGCGGCTCCATCGCATTCACGCATTGATGGAAAGCCCCTCTGTCACCGGGATCTATCATTTCACGCTCGATCCCTACGGCCCCTCGGCGGATGTCGATGTGCGCTGCACGCTCTGGCCGCGGACCGATCTCGAAAATGTCGGGATCGCGCCGCTGACCTCGATGTTCTATTTCGACGCCAAGAACCGTGACCGGTTCAACGATTTCCGCTCGGCGGTGCATGACAGCAACGGGCTCACGATCCATAACGGCAATGGCGAGATGCTGTGGCGACCGTTGGGCAATCCCCGCACGCTCCAGGTGTCGAGCTTCGTCGATGACGGCCCGCAGGGCTTTGGCCTGGCGCAGCGCGCCCGGCGCTATTCCGATTTCCACGATATGGAGGCACAGTATCACCGCCGCCCCAGTGTCTGGATCACGCCTGGAGAGGACTGGGGGCGCGGCGCCGTGACGCTGGTGGAGATACCGACCGACAAGGAGATTTTCGACAATATCGTGGCCTATTGGCGCCCGCGTGCGCCGCTGGCGGCAGGCAGCGAACACGCCTTCAGCTATCGCATGTCCTGGACCGGCGAAATCCCCGGGCAAAAGCCCGTGGCACCGGTGCTGGAGACGCGGATCGGGCGCGGCTTTCCCGACAATCTGCGGCAGGTGGTGACCGTGGATTTCGCCCCGCATCCGGCGGTGCCGGACGATCTGGCCGCGTTGGCGACCTACGTGAATTCCAACCGGCTCGAACCCTCGGAGGGACGTATTCAGCGCAACCCCGAGACCGGCGGGCCGCGGCTCGCGTTTTCCTTTGATCCGGGCGAGGTGGACGTGGCGGAATTGCGTGCGCAGCTTTTCCACGAGGAACGCGCGGTGACCGAAGTGTGGCTCTACAAATGGACGGCGTAACCCCCTTTCCAGGCGGTGACGTGATGCCGCCCCCCGCGCCGCTGACGCATCCGGTGCAGGATCTGCGGTGCGCGCACCGCGATCCCCGCGCACCCGGGTGGCCGCCGGTGCGGGGTGTCTGGTGGCGGCGTGCGGCGGCCTTCGGTCCCGCGATCGCGACCGCGGGCGGGCTCGCCTGGGCGTTTGCCGACTGGTTGTCGGCTGGCGGCATCTGGTGGCTGGAATGGGTGCTGCTGGTGCTGGTGACGGCCACCTTCTTCTGGGTCGCGTTGTCGGTGGCCACGGCGACGCTGGGGCTGGGCTGTCACCTGCGGCGGCGGCGCGGTGGCGCGCGCGGGGCTGTCCCGCCGCTCGGCGTGGCGCTGGTGATGCCGGTCTATCATGAGGATACCGCCGACGTGTTCGGCAATGCCTGCGCGATGATGATGGCGCTGCGTGATGCGGGCACGGTTCACCGGTTCGATCTGTATATCCTCAGCGATACGCAGGACGCCGCTATCGCGCTTGCCGAACGGCGCGCCTTTGCCATGCTGTGCCGGGCGCTGCCGCCCGGTCTGCGGGTCTGGTATCGCCGCCGGCTCGACAATTCCGGGCGCAAGGTGGGCAACCTGCGGCAATGGTTCGAGACATGGGGCGGGGCGCATGACGCGGCGCTGGTGCTCGACGCCGATAGCCTGATGAGCGCGAGCGCGATCATCGCGCTCGCCGACGAGATGGCCGCCGATCCGGGTGCGGGCCTCATACAGTCGGCGCCGCTGGTGATCGGCTCGGAGACGGTGTTTGGCCGGATGCAGCAATTCGCGGCGTCGGTCTACGGCGCGCTCCTGTCTGCCGGGCTCGCGGGCTGGACCGGGGCAGAGAGCAATTACTGGGGCCACAACGCGATCCTGCGCACGCGCGCCTTTGCCGATTGTGCCGGGCTGCCGCGCATGCCCACGCTGACGCGGCGGAGTGGCGCGCTGATCCTGAGCCACGATTTCGTCGAGGCGGCGCTCCTGCGCCGTGCCGGCTGGGCGGTGCGCTTCCTGCCGGGGATCGACGGCAGCTATGAAGAGCCGCCCGCCACCCTGATCGACTATGCGCTGCGCGACCGGCGCTGGTGCCACGGCAACCTCCAGCACTTGGCGTTGCTGGGGACCAGGGGCCTTCATGTCGTGTCGCGGTTTCACCTGCTGCACGGGGCGATGAGCTACCTGCTGTCGCCCGCGTGGTTCGTGCTGCTGGTGATCTGGGCGCTTCTGGGCAACGGGCCGGACAGCGTCATCACCTATTTCTCGGCGGATAATCCCCTCTACCCGGTCTGGCCAGAGATGAGCGGCGTGCAGTCGGGGATGATCCTGCTCTTCATGTACGCGATGCTGCTCGCGCCCAAGGCGATGGGGGCGCTCGCGGTCCTTCTGGGCGAGGTGCCGGTGGCGCGGTTCGGCGGCGCGGCGCGCTTCGCGGTGTCGCTGGTGGCCGAGATCGTGCTGTCGATCCTGTTCGCGCCGGTCATGATGGTACAGCAGGTGGTGGCGGTGCTTCGCACGGTCGCGGGCATCCGCCCGATGTGGTCGCCGCAGGCGCGCAAGGGCGGCGATTACGGCGCGGCGACAGTGTTCAAGTTCCACGCGCTGGAAACGGCGAGCGGCCTGCTTCTGACGCTGGGGATCGCGTCGGGGCTGGTGTCGCTCTGGCTTCTGCCCATTGCGGTCAGCCTCGGGCTTGCCGTGCCGCTTTCGATGCTCTCGGGGCGGCGGGTCGGGTGGCTCATGGCCACGCCCGAGATGATCGACGCGCCCGCCATCCTGCGGCTCGCGCGCACGTCTCGCGCGATGTTCCGCACGGCGGAAGCCACGCCCATTGCGGCGGAATAGGGATTTTCCCACGCTTGCCGGAGCGAAAGGTAGAGGACGCGACAGCACCTTTTGACCTGAAGCGGTCGTGTGGCATGCAGCGATGAGCCGCGCGATGGCCCGACCGCGGGTGGGCGCAATATCGCCTGTTCTGAGCGGTTTATGGTGCAAGATACATCTTCAGTTTTAGCTGCTTGTATCGTCGCAAAGCGCCCGCCCGGGGGGCGGTCGGGCGCTCGCGCGGCGGCGTGCAAACACGCCTTGTCCCGCGCGGAGGAATGTTTCGGGCGCCCGTTCCACGCCAAACGGCACGACCCCCGCGCAACTCAGACCAGCCGATCGCCCGGCGTATCCCCGGCAAAGAACGCATCGAGGTTGTCGAGCGCGCGAAAGCCCATCGCATCGCGCGTGGCGCGGGTGGCGCTGCCGATATGGGGCAGCATGAAGATGTTTTCATGGCTCGCAAAGGCGGGGTTGCCGCCCGGCTCCACCTTGAAGCAATCGAGACCGGCGGCGGCGATGTGGCCTGACTCTATCCCTGCCAACAGCGCGTCCTCGTCTACCAGTGCACCGCGCGCGGTGTTCACCACGACCGCGCCTTGGGGCAGCCTGGCGATGCGGTCGCTGTTCAGCAGATCGACCGTGTCGGGCGTCGCCGGGCAATGCAGCGACAGGAAGTCAGCGACCTCCAGCAGGCTGTCGACATCCTCGTGAAAGACCGCGCCCTGCTCGACCTCGGGGGCGAGCCGCGAGCGGTTATGGTAATGGATTTCCATGCCGAAGCCGCGCGCCTTTTCGGCAAATGCGCGGCCCACGCGGCCCATCCCCACGATGCCCAGCCGCGCGCCGGTCACCTGCTTGCCCACCATGAACGAGGGCGACCAGCTATCCCACTGCCCCTGCCGCACGAGACGATCGCCGCGCACCGCGTGCCGGGCCGCGCCCAGCATCAGCAGCATGGCGATCTCGGCGGTGGCGTCCGACAGGACATCGGGCGTGTTCGTCACCACGATGCCGCGTGATTTCAGTGCGTCGAGGTCGCAATGATCGACGCCCACCGAATGGTTGGCCACGATCTTCAGCCGGGGATCGAGCCGCGCCACCACATCCGCCGAGAAATGCTCGGAATGGCAGGGGATCATGCCGTCCACCTTCGCACTCATCGCGACGATGTCGTCGGCGGTGCCCGGCGTGTCGGCCTCGTTCACGATCACCTCGTAATCGCGCCGCGCGCGTTCCAGCGTCGCATCCGACAGGCGGCGCGGAATCCAGATCACCGGCTTGGACATGGCCTAGCTCTTGTTCTTGCTGGAGGTCACGAAATCATAGGCCGCGAGCGCTGCGGCCAGCACGGTCACGATCCACAGGTCGATCTCGCCGATCTTGCTGGCGAGGATATAGAGAAACGCGGCCAGCACCACGAAGGCAAAGAGCGCCAGAATCCTGTTCATGTCGTCATCCTTTCGTCATTCCCCGGCCTCGCTCAGCCAGTCATGAAACCAGTTCGCAGAGCGCAAGAGCCGCCCGTCATTGCCGCGCGCGGCGATCATCTGCACGCCCATCGGCAGGCCGTTTTCGGCGGTGAAGGCGGGCACCGTCACGGCGGGCACGCCGGTCAGCGTCCAGACCCCGTTGAAGATCGCGTTGCCGGTGGAATCGAGCCCCTCCGGCGCCGGCCCGGTGGCGGCGGGGCAGAGGATCGCGTCGCACCGCTCGAAGATTTCGTCCAGCCCGGCATAAAGCACATCGGGCCAGTCCAGCGCGGCGAGGTAATCGCGCGCGAGGATCGCGTTGCCCTTGGTCAGCGCCTCCTGCGTGCGGGGGCCGAGCGTGTCCATCTCCTTGCTGTAGCGATAGTAATAGCGCGCCATCTCCGCAAAGTTGATCCGCTCGCGGATCGCTGCCGCCTCGTCAAAGGCATTGGGCAGCGGGGCCTCGAACACCTGCTCTCCCAATGCTTCGGTGAGTTCGGCAAAGGCGGCGTGCACCTGCGGATCGGCCTCGTCCCAGCCCGGCGGCCTGACGAAGGCAAAGACCGGCTTTACCGGCGGTTTCGAGGTGGCGATGCCGTACATGTCGGGCACCGGCGCCACCGCCGTCGCGGTGTCGCCCGCATCGTGCCCCATCAGTACCTGCGACAGCAGCGCCGCATCGGCGGGCGTGCGGGCAAACACCCCAACGGTATCGAGCGTCGGCGACTGCATCAGCACGCCGGTGCGCGGGATCGCGCCAAAGCTCGGCTTGAACCCGGTCACGCCGCAATACGACGCGGGCCGGATCACCGATCCGCCGGTTTGCGTGCCCACGGCGAGCGGCACCATCCCGTCGGCCACCGCCGCGGCAGAGCCCGATGACGATCCGCCGGGCGTGTGCGCGGGGTTATGCGGATTGCGCGTCTTGCCCGCCTGCAGATAGGCCAATTCGGTCGTGACCGTCTTGCCCATGATGATCGCGCCCGCCGACTTTAGCCGTTTGACGATCGCGGCATCCGTGACCGGCACGCGGCCCCGATCCAGTGCACAGCCGTTCTCGGTGGGGATTTTCGCCGTGTCGATGATGTCCTTGAGCGCGACCGGCAGCCCGTGCAGCGGCCCGATGGGCCGCCCCGCCTGCCGGTGCGCATCCAGCGCCCTGGCCTGGTGGCGGACGAAATCGGCATCGAACCACGCCCATGCCTGCACCTCGGGCTCGCGCGCCTCGATACGCGCGATGCAGGCTTCGGCCAGCTCCAGCGCGCGCACCGCCCCGCTTGCCAGACGCCCGCGCAGGGCGCAGGCGTCGAGGCTCAGCAGATCGACCTTATCCGCCATACATCAGCTCCGGCAGGTAGAAGACGATCTGCGGATAGATGTACATCAGCGCCATCGAGATGAAGACGCAGAACAGGAACGGCATGACCCCCGCGAATATCTGCGTCAGGCGGATTTCCGGCGGCGCGATCCCCTTGAGGTAATAGGCCGACATCGCCATTGGCGGTGTCAGAAAGCTGGTTTGCAGGTTGAGCGCCACGAGAATGCCGAAGAACAGCGGATCGACCTCGAAAAACTGCAACAGCGGCAAAAAGATCGGCACGAAGATGATGATGATCTCGGACCATTCCAGCGGCCAGCCCAGCAGGAAGATGATGAGCTGCGCCAGCAACAGGAAGGCCAGCGGGCTGAGGTTCAGGCTCTGCACGAACTCCGAGATCACCTGCTCGCCGCCAAGATACGAGAACACCGCCGAAAAAGTGTAGGAGCCGACGAACAGCCAGCAGACCATCGCCGTGGTGCGCACGGTGAGATAGACGCTCTCGCGCATCCGCTGCCACGTCATCGCGCGGTAGACGAAGGCGAGAAAGATACCGCCCAGCGCGCCGATCGAGGCGGCCTCGGTGGGCGTTGCCAGACCAAAGAGGATCGACCCCAGCACCGCGAGAATGAGAAAGGCCAGCGGGACAAAGGAGGTCACGATCATCGCGATGAGCTTGATCATCGGGATGTCCGGCACCTCTTCCTTGCTCGGTTTCGGCGCCACCGACGGCTGAATGATCGACCGCCCGATCACGTAAACCAGGTAGAGCCCGACCAGCGTCAGCCCCGGCAGCAGCGCCGCCGCGTAAAGCCGCACGATCGACACGTTCGACGCCGCCGCATAGACGATCAGCATGATCGAGGGCGGAATGAGAATGCCCAGCGTGCCGCCCGCGCAGATGATGCCAGAGGCAAACGACGGGTCGTAGCGCGCCTTGAGCATCGCGGGCAGCGCCAGCAGGCCCATCAGCGTCACCACCGCGCCGACGATCCCCGTGGCGGTCGCGAACAGCGCACAGGTGATGAGCGCGGCCACGCCCATCGAGCCGGGCATGTTCTTGGCCGCGACGTTGAGCGTGGAAAACAGGCGGTCCACGATATTGGCGCGCTCGACGATATAGCCCATGAACAGGAACAGCGGCACGGCGGTGAGAACCTCGTTCGACATCACCGTGAATGTCTGGTTCACGAACAGATCGAATATTCGGTTGTTGAAGAACCCCTCTATCCAGAGGGACCATTGATCCCACGCGCTTGCCACCGTCTCATCGAGCCGGTTGAACTCTCGCCACATCCGGCGCTCTTCGAAATAGGCGTAATAGCCAAAGCCGATGCCCATCGCCATCAGCGTAAAGGCGATCGGAAAGCCCAGAAACACGAAGACGATGAACAGGCCCAGCATCATCAGGGCGATTTGAGGGTCGGTCATGGATGTGCGTCCTTTTCGGCCTCGGCGGCCTTTTGCATCAAAAGGTCCTCGGTCTCGAAGACGTCTTCTTCGGCGGCCAGCCATTCATTGGTGCGCATCGCGATGAGGCAGCGGCAAATCTGGGCCAGGCCCTGAATGAACAGCAGGATACCCGCAGCCACGATCACCGTCTTGAACTGGTAGATCGGCACGCCCGCGGGGCTGTTGACCGACACCTCGCCATAGGACCAGGACTGCGCCGCATATTTCCAGCCTGAAAAGATCAGGGCGGTAACGCCCGGAAAGAAGAAGAGGATATAGAGCACCAGGTCGATCTTGGCCTGGTTGCGCGGCTGCCACAGACGATACAGGAAATCGCCCCGCACATGCCCGCCGCGAGACAGCGTGTAGGCCCCCCCCATCATGAACAGCGTGCCATACATGATGAAGGACACATCGAGCGCCCAGGAGGTCGGGTTGTTGAAGATATACCGCACCACCACCTCGTAGCCGGTACCAACCGACATCAGGATGATGAGCCAGGCAAATGCCTTGCCGAACCAGGCCGACAGGTTGTCGGCGAACCGTATGAAGCCGATCACGCGAAGCCCCCGTTATGCTGGAAAAGCGGCCCCGGCGCTGTGCACACCGGGGCCTGTCTCTATAAGGTCCTTGCCTCCGCTCAGAGCTTGAGGCGACCCGGGAAGTAGTGATCGTAGGCTAGCGCGTAATCCGGCGAGTTCATCAGCTCATAGAAGGTGACCTGCTCGACCCAGGCGCGCTGGCTGTCGAGTGTCTTCTTCATGAACGGATCGGCCTCCAGTTCCGGGATCAGCTTGTCCCATGCCTCGAGCTGTGCTGCGAGGATATCCTCGGAGGTGCGGCGCACGGTGACGCCCGCCTCTTCCTGCAGCCACTTGAGGTCGGCCGAGTAGCGGCGCATCGCCTTGGCGGTGTTCGCGGTCGACACGGCCTCGACGCCGTATTTCAGGATCGCGCGCAGATCGGGGTCGAGCTCTTCCATGGTGAACCTGGAGAACAGGAACTCGAAGCTTTCCGATGCCTGGTGATACGAGGACAGGTAGTAGTTCTTCGCCACGTCATGCGCGCCGAAATCCTTGTCCGAGGACGGGTTGTTGAATTCGAACGCGTCGATCACGCCGCGCTCCATCGCCGGTACGATCTCGCCGCCCGGAAGCTGCGCCACCGACATGCCCATGCTTTGCAGCAGGTCCGCCGCGAGGCCCACGGTGCGATACTTGAAGCCGTTTAGCTCCTCGGCGGTGTTCACCTCTTCCTTGAACCAGCCAAAGGGCTGCGCGAACATCGGGAAGCCGAGATAGCCGTCCACATCCATCCCGAGGATATCCTGCGTCAGCTCGTCATAGAGCGCCTTGCCGCCGCCCTCGTAGAACCAGCTCAGCATGGTGGTGGCAGAGCCGCCAAAGACCGGTCCGGTGCCAAAGAGCGAGGCCGCCTTGTTCTTGCCATACCAGTAGACCGGCACCGAGTGCGCGGCGTCGAGAACACCGTCGTTCACGGCGTCGAGTACCTGGAACGCGGCCACGACGGCGCCCGCGGGCAGCACGTCGATCTTGAGACGGCCGCCGGACATTTCCTCCACCCGGTCGGCATAGTCCTGTGCGAACTCCTGCCAGATGTTACCGGCACCCCAGGATGTCTGCATCTTCAGCACGATTGGCGCCTGCGCCAATACTGCCGGGGCCGCGAGCGTGCTCGCCGCTGCCACCGGTGCCCCCACCGCGGCGCGGCGCAGGAACGAACGGCGGTCAAACTTCGCCTTGTCTGTCATGGTTTCCTCCCAATTTGCATAAGCAACTCCCGTGTGGATGGCACATGCGCGCATGCACGCACAGGCGATTCGGTGCACATGGCCCCCGCAGCGCCGCCATCGTATCGTGCGGTTTCACAAAAACAAGGGCTCTGGTAAAATTATCTGACCAAAAGAAGGGTTTGAGGTGCCTGAATGGACCCGGGGTGCATTGTCATGGCTTCTCCCTGCCAGGAGATGCGGCGCCCCCGTTTCCCGCCTCTTTTTACTGGGTCAGACGGCTGGCGCAGCCCCGTGCAAGGCAGGTGACAACGGTGGCCCGGCGCTGATACATGGCAAGACGTAATGCCGCAGCCAGGGTGGCCGGACGGTGTCGGGGCCAGGCCGGACGGGGCGATTTCTCTTGCCTTTCGGCCGGGGACGGGCGACCCAAATGGCCGGGGACCAAGAAACAGGGAGACCGGAAAAATGAAGAAACTGTTGGCAACAGCCGCCGCTCTGGCGCTCGGGGCCGGGGTGGCCTCGGCCGAGGTAAAGGTGGGCATGATCACCACGCTCTCGGGCGGCGGCGCGGGCCTCGGCATCGACGTGCGCGACGGCTTCATGCTCGCCATTGAGCAATCTGGCCGCGACGACATCGAGGTCGTGATCGAGGATGACCAGCGCAAGCCGGACATCGCCGTGCAGCTTTCCGACAAGATGATCCAGTCGGAAAAGGTGGACGTGCTCACCGGGATCATCTGGTCCAACCTCGCGATGGCGGTGATCCCCGGCGCGGTGGCGCAGGGCAAGTTCTACCTGTCGCCCAATGCCGGGCCGTCGGCGCTGGCGGGCAAGGGCTGTGACAAGAACTACTTCAACGTCGCCTGGCAGAACGACAACCTGCACGAGGCGGCGGGGGCCTATGCCAACAGCGCGGGCTACGAGAACAGCTTTATCCTCGCGCCCAATTATCCGGCGGGGCAGGACGCGCTGACCGGCTACAAGCGGTTCTACGATGGCAAGGTCGCGGGCGAGATCTACACCCAGTTGGGCCAGACCGACTATGCCGCCGAGATCGCGCAGATCCGCGCCAGCGGCGCCGACAGCGTGTTCTTCTTCCTGCCCGGCGGGATGGGGATTTCCTTTCTCAAGCAATATGCGGATTCGGGCGTCGGCCTGCCGGTCGTGGGCCCGGCCTTCAGCTTTGACCAGGGGATACTTCAGGCCGTGGGACCTGCCGCACTCGGCGTGGTGAATACCTCGCAATGGTCCAAGGACCTGGACAACGCCGCCAATGCCGCCTTTGTCGAGAGCTTCGAGGCCAAGTATGACCGCCTGCCGTCGCTCTATGCCAGCCAGGGCTTCGACACCGCCAACCTGCTGATCTCGGCACTGGAAAAGGCCGACCCGTCGGACGCCGATGCGTTCCGCGAGGCGCTTCGCGCCGCCGATTTCGACTCGGTGCGGGGCGAGTTCCGGTTCGGGCCGAACCACCACCCGATCCAGACCATCTATGCGCGCAAGGTCATCAAGGAAGGCGACGTGTTCACCAACGAGGTGATCGGTACAGCGCTTGAGGACCACTCCGACGCCTACGCGGCCGCGTGCAAGATGTAAGCCACTCTCCCGGCCCGTCGCGCATATCGCGACGGGCCGGGACAATCACGGGCAGGGCATGTCTCTCATCCTCGTCATCGAGCAGATCCTCAACGGGGTGCAGCTTGGCGTGATGCTGTTCCTGATGGCCGCGGGGCTCACGCTCATCTTCGGCGTCATGGGGCTCATCAACCTCGCGCACGGCGCGCTCTACATGGTGGGCGCCTTCGCCGCCGCCGCCGTGGCGGGGGCGACGGGCTCTTTTCTCCTGGGCCTCGTCGCCGCGCTCGCCGCCGCCGCCGCCGCGGGCGCGCTGATCGAGGTGACGGTGATCCGGCGGCTTTACGCCGCCGACCATCTCGACCAGGTGCTGGCGACCTTCGCGCTGATCCTCGTCTTCTCCGAGGGGGTGCGCTGGGTGTTCGGCTCGTTTCCGCTTTATCTCGACATCCCCGCCGCGCTGTCGGGGCCGGTGACGCTGCCGGGCGGGATCGAGTATCCGCTTTACCGGCTGGTGCTGATCGGCATCGGGCTGGCGGTGGGGCTGGGCCTGTGGTGGCTGATCGAGCGCACGCGCCTCGGCATCCGCATCCGCGCGGGCGAAAACGACCGCGAGATGATCGCGGCGCTGGGCGTGGACATCTCGCGCCTTTACACGCTGGTCTTTGCCCTCGGCGCGGCGCTGGCGGGGCTGGCCGGCGCGTTGGTCGGCGCCATTCAATCGGTGCAGGTGGGCATGGGAGAGCCGGTACTGATCCTCGCCTTCGTGGTGATCGTGATCGGCGGCATCGGCTCGATCCGGGGCGCCTTTGTCGGGGCGCTTCTCGTCGGGCTGACAGAGACGCTGGGCGGGGTGTTCCTGCCCGCCTTCTTTGGCCTGTTCACCGATCCGTCGACGGCCACCTCCATCGGGGCGTCGCTCGCCTCGATGGCGATCTACGTGCTGATGGGCATGGTGCTGGTGTGGCGGCCAACCGGGCTCTTCGGGGTGCGGGCATGATCGGCGAAAGAGTGCTGAGCCTTGGCGTGCTGGCGGCGCTGGGCGGTGTCGCGTTGCTCGCCGCCGTCACCGACGAGCCGTTCACCATCACGCTCGCCACGCGGGTGGCGATCCTCGCGCTGGCGGCGGCGGGGCTCAACATCGCGCTGGGCCTCGGCGGGCTGGTGAGCTTTGGCCATGCGCTGTTCTTTGGCCTCGGTGGCTATGTCATGGGCATTCTCGCCTTTCACGCGCAGACCTACGCGCCGCTCGACCTTGGGCTGTTCGAAGTGGCGGGAACGAAATCCATGCCGGTGATCTGGCTGGCGGCGGTCACGCTCTCGGCGCTGGTGGCTGTTCCGGTGGGGCTTCTGGCGCTGCGCACGACGGGCGTGTATTTCATCATGATCACCCTCGCCTTTGCGCAGATGTTCTACTATTTCACCATCTCGTGGAGCGCCTATGGCGGCGAGGACGGTCTGTCGATCTATGTGCGCAACGGCTTTCCGGGGCTCAACACGCTCGACCCGATCCAGTTCTTCGGGCTGTGCTTTGCGCTGCTCTGCGCGGTGCTGTGGCTCAGCGCGCGGCTGGCGCGCTCGCCCTTCGGCCTCGCCCTCGGTGCCGCGCGGCAGGCCCCGGCCCGCGCCGAGGCGGTCGGGCTCGACCCGATGCGCCTGCGGCTGGTGGCCTTCGTCATCTCCGGGGCCATCGCGGGGCTTGCGGGTGCGCTCTATGCCGATCTCAACCGGTTCGTCAGCCCGGCCATGTTCGGCTGGCAGCTGTCGGGCGAGTTGATCGTTCTGGTGATCCTCGGCGGCGTGGCGCGCATCATCGGGCCGGTGGTGGGCGCGGGCCTTTACGTCATGCTCGAACACTTCCTGGGCCAGATCACCGATTTCTGGCAGATATGGCTGGGGCTGATCCTGCTGGTGATCGTGCTCTATGCCCGCGGCGGGATCGTCGGGCTCGTGTCGCCGCGGAGGACCGGGCATGGCTGACCCGGTGCTGGAGGCCCGTGGGCTGAGCAAGAGCTTTGGCGCGCTGGTGGCCAATGACGCGGTCACGCTCGATCTGCGGCCGGGCGAGATCCACGCCGTGATCGGCCCCAACGGGGCGGGCAAATCCACCCTCATCGCACAGCTCTGCGGCGCGCTGCGGCCCGACCGCGGCGAGGTGTGGCTCGGGGGCGAGGACGTCACCGGGCTGAGCGTGGCGCAGCGCGCGCGCCTCGGGCTGGCGCGCACGTTCCAGGTCTCGGCGCTGGCGATGGAGGACAGCGTGCTGGAAAACGCCGTACTCGGCGCGCTCGGCGCGACGGGCAGCCCGTGGCGCTTCTGGCGCGCGGCGTTGAGCCGCCCCGCGCTGGTCGCGCGGGCCGAGGCGGC
>JADQCC010000103.1 GCA_016278295.1 Roseovarius sp.
CACCTGCAAGGACCGCGAGATCATGCGCCACGATCCGCACACGCTGATCGAGGGGTGCCTGATCGCGAGCTTCGCGATGAACGCCCATGCCTGCTATATCTACATCCGCGGCGAATACATCCGCGAGCGCGAGGCGCTTCAGGTCGCCATAGACGAGGCTTACGAGGCCGGGCTCATCGGTCGTAACGCCTGTAAATCCGGCTGGGATTTCGACCTCTACCTGCATCACGGCGCGGGCGCCTATATCTGCGGCGAGGAAACGGCGCTGCTGGAATCGCTGGAGGGCAAGAAGGGGATGCCCCGGATGAAGCCGCCCTTCCCGGCGATGGCCGGGGTCTATGGCTGCCCAACCACCGTCAACAACGTCGAATCCATCGCCGTCGCGCCGACCATCCTGCGGCGCGGCCCGGATTGGTTCGCGGGGTTCGGGCGGCCCAACAACGCGGGCACCAAGATATTCGCGATCTCGGGGCATGTGAACCGGCCCTGCGTCGTCGAGGAGGAGATGAGCATCGGTTTCGAGGAACTGATCGACCGCCATTGCGGCGGCATCCGCGGCGGCTGGGACAACCTCAAGGCGGTGATCCCCGGCGGCTCTTCGGTGCCCTGCGTGCGCGGCGAACACATGCGCGACGCGATCATGGATTTCGACCACCTGCAAAAAGAGCTGAAATCCGGCCTCGGCACCGCCGCCGTGATCGTGATGGACAACAGCACCGACATCATCAAGGCGATCTGGCGGCTGGCGAAGTTCTACAAGCACGAAAGCTGCGGGCAATGCACGCCGTGCCGCGAGGGCACCGGCTGGATGATGCGCGTGATGGACCGGCTGGTGCGCGGCGAGGCGGGTGTCGAGGAGATCGACATGCTGTTCGAGGTATCCAAGCAGGTCGAGGGCCACACGATCTGCGCGCTGGGCGATGCCGCGGCCTGGCCCATCCAGGGCCTTATCCGCAACTTCCGCGACGAGATCGAGGATCGCATCCGCGCCCGCGAGCGTGGCCGCACATCGGCGGTGGCGGCGGAATGAGGCACGCGCGCAGATACCGGCTTGGGGCCGTTGCGCTGCTTGCGCTTGCGCTCGTGGCGGGATGTACCGATCGCAAGGAGCGCGTGTTCTTCGACGGCAATTACTACCCGGGCAAGGCGCGTGGCGAGCGGGACGACCGCCGCGACTTCACCGCCACGGTGCGCCGCGCCGGGCGCGGCATCGAGGGCGCGCAAAAGGCCGCGGTTCACGAGGCGACGCGCTATTGTATCGAGAACTTCGGCACGTCCGAGATCGCCTGGGCCGGTGTGGTCGGTGTGGCCGGTGTGGCCGAGGGGCAGGAGGGGCCGGCCTATGCCCGCTCCGGGGATCGTCTGTCGGTATCGGGGCGCTGTGTCATATGGAAGTGATCCGTTGCATACCCGCGGCCCCGCGCGCCTGTTATTGCATGACCGGCCGCCGCGCACCCATCTGTGGGGCATACGGGCGGGCCGTCACGGCCCGTGCCCGCCGGACAGGTGAAAGGAGACAGGCCATGCGCATGACAGGCACGGGACTGGCCGCGCTCGCGGTGGCGGCAATGGTGCCCGCGGCGAGCGCGGCGTCGCTGGCGCAGGAGACGGACATCAACGACGCGCTGTTCGAGATCGCGGTCGCCAACGAGATCCGCAAGGAATGCGACAGCATCGGCCCGCGCATCTTTACCGCGATCGGGCGGATGAACGCGCTCAAGGCCGAGGCACGGCGGCGCGGCTATTCGGATGCCGAGATCGACGCCTACGTGAACGACAAGGCCGAGAAGCAAAAGATGCGCGCACGGCGCAACGAATATATCCGGGCGCAGGGCGCGGTCCCCGATGACGGGCCGAGCCTGTGCGCGCTGGGCGAGAGCGAAATCGCGAAGCAGAGCCCCATCGGCGCGCTTCTGGTAGCAAGGTGAGGACTGATGGCTGACCTACGCAAGATCATCATCGACGGGCAGGAGGTCGAGGTCGAGGGTGCGATGACCCTCATCCAGGCCTGCGAGCAGGCGGGGGTGGAAATCCCGCGTTTCTGCTACCACGAGCGGCTGTCGATCGCCGGCAACTGTCGGATGTGCCTCGTCGAGGTGCAGCCCGGCCCTCCGAAACCGGCGGCGTCCTGCGCGATGCAGGTAAAGGACATGCGCCCCTTCCCCGATGGCAGCCCGCCGCAGGTTCTGACCAAATCGCCGATGGTGAAAAAGGCGCGCGAGGGGGTGATGGAGTTTCTGCTCATCAACCACCCGCTCGATTGCCCGATCTGCGACCAGGGCGGCGAATGCGATCTTCAGGATCAGGCGGTGGCCTACGGCGTCGATTTCTCGCGCTTCCGCGAGCCCAAGCGCGCCACCGAGGATCTCGACCTCGGTCCGCTGGTCGAGACGCACATGACGCGCTGCATCTCCTGCACCCGCTGCGTGCGCTTCACCACCGAGGTGGCGGGCCTGCATGTCATGGGTCAGACGGGCCGCGGTGAGGATGCGGAGATCACCGCCTACCTGGGCGAGACGCTGGACAGCAACCTTCAGGGCAACATCATCGACCTGTGCCCGGTGGGCGCGCTGGTGTCGAAACCCTATGCCTTTACCGCGCGGCCGTGGGAGCTGACCAAGACCGAGACCATCGACGTGATGGACGCGCTGGGCAGCAGCATCCGCGTCGATACCAAGGGCCGCGAAGTCATGCGCATCCTGCCGCGCAACCACGACGGCGTGAACGAGGAATGGATTTCCGACAAGACGCGCTTCGTCTGGGACGGGCTGC
>JADQCC010000156.1 GCA_016278295.1 Roseovarius sp.
GGTGGTGGCGGCGTGAGCCGCGCCTAGCTATTGCGCCCCTGCGCGTCGGGGGCGCAGAACATCTCGTAGAGGACGCCGAGCAGGCGCTCGGTGCGCGCGTCGGCAAGGCTGTAGTAGATGGTCTTGCCGTCGCGGCGCGTGCACACCAGGCCCTCGTGGCGCAGCCGCGCGAGCTGTTGCGAGACCGCCGCCTGCCGCGCGCCGAGCAGGGCCTCGAGCTCGGAGACGGATTTCTCGCCGGTGACGAGGTGGCACAGGATCATCAGCCGCCCCTCGTGGCCGAGCGCGCGCAGGAATTCCGCCGCGTCGGTGGCGTTCCGCTGCATTTGCGCCAGGTCGGCGCTGTCGGGGGCGGTCGTGAGCATGTGCCATTGCTCCTTTTCGCTCAATCTAGGGCGATCGCGCGTTCGCGGCAATTGCCAAACCCGTGATGGCGCGGGGTGCGCCCGGAGCGGGCCCGGGCTTTTGCGCAACACGGCATCGAATCGCGCGCGCGCCCTTGCAGGGGGTGGGGCGCGCTACTAAGACTCCGTTAGCACGCCGTCGGTTACGATCGGCGAAACCTATTGGCACCGGCAGGACGGCCGGGCCGCAACAGCAGGCGGGACAGGATGAAAGACCCTTTCGAGACATACATGAACACGCTCGTGCCCATGGTGGTCGAGCAGACCAGCCGGGGCGAGCGCGCCTACGACATCTTCTCGCGGCTCCTGAAGGAGCGGATCATCTTTCTCAGCGGGCCGGTGCACGACGGCATGTCGAGCCTGATCGTGGCGCAGCTCTTGCACCTCGAGGCGGAGAATCCGTCCAAGGAAATCAGCATGTACATCAACAGCCCCGGCGGCGTGGTGACGAGCGGGCTGTCGATCTACGACACCATCCAGTACATCAAGCCCAAGGTCAGCACGCTGGTCATCGGACAGGCGGCGAGCATGGGGTCGCTGCTGCTCACCGCGGGCGAGCCGGGGATGCGGTTTTCGCTGCCCAACAGCCGGATCATGGTGCACCAGCCCTCGGGCGGCTATCAGGGGCAGGCCACCGACATCATGATTCACGCCAAGGAAACGCAGAAGCTCAAGGACCGGCTCAACGAGATCTATGTCCGCCATACCGGGCAGGACATCGAAACCGTCGAGGCGGCGCTGGAGCGTGACAATTTCATGTCGCCCGAAGAGGCGAAGGAATGGGGCCTCATCGACGAGATCGTGACCAGCCGCGTCAAGCCCGGCGACGACGATGGCGACAAATGAGGCGATGAATGAAGGGTGATCGCCCGTGTGCGGGCGGTCGCGAAATTCGCATTGTGGTGCTTTCCACCCTGACTTAAGCTGGTGGAACGGAAGAGACGAGACGACGCGCATGCCGCCCGATCGGCGGCGCTGAAAGGAAAGCCATGGCGAACAATTCCGGCGACAGCAAGAACACGCTCTATTGCAGTTTTTGCGGAAAGAGCCAGCACGAGGTGCGCAAGCTGATCGCAGGGCCCACGGTATTCATCTGCGATGAATGCGTGGAACTGTGCATGGACATCATCCGCGAGGAGACCAAGAGCGCGGGGCTCAAGGCGACCGACGGCGTGCCCACGCCGCACGACATCGCCAAGGTGCTCGACGATTACGTGATCGGGCAGGCGGTGGCCAAGCGTGTGCTCTCGGTGGCGGTGCACAACCACTACAAGCGGCTCAACAATTCCGGCAAGAGCGATATCGAGCTCAACAAGTCGAACATCCTGCTGATCGGCCCGACCGGCTGTGGCAAGACGCTGCTGGCGCAGACGCTGGCGCGCATTCTCGACGTGCCGTTCACGATGGCCGATGCCACCACGCTGACCGAGGCCGGCTATGTCGGCGAGGACGTGGAGAACATCATCCTCAAGCTGTTGCAGTCGAGCGAGTACAATGTCGAGCGCGCGCAGCGCGGCATCGTCTATATCGACGAGGTCGACAAGATCACCCGCAAGTCCGAGAACCCGTCGATCACCCGCGACGTCAGCGGCGAGGGCGTGCAGCAGGCGCTGCTGAAGCTGATGGAAGGCACCGTGGCGAGCGTGCCGCCGCAGGGCGGGCGCAAGCATCCGCAGCAGGAATTCCTGCAGGTGGACACCACCAACATCCTGTTCATCTGCGGCGGCGCCTTTGCCGGGCTCGACAAGATCATCTCGCAGCGCGGCAAGGGCAGCGCGATGGGCTTTGGCGCCGATGTGCGCGACGAGGACGAGCGCGGCATCGGCGAGGTCTTGTCGTCGCTGGAGCCGGAGGATCTGCTCAAGTTCGGGCTGATCCCGGAATTCGTCGGCCGCCTGCCGGTGCTGGCGACGCTGGAGGATCTCGACGAGGAGGCGCTCGTCACCATCCTGACCGAACCCAAGAACGCGCTGGTCAAGCAGTATCAGCGCCTGTTCGAGCTGGAAAACGCGATGCTGAGCTTTACCGACGATGCGCTCAAGGCCATCGCCAAGCGCGCCATCACTCGCAAGACCGGGGCGCGGGGTCTGCGCTCGATCCTCGAGGATATCCTGCTCGACACGATGTTCGACCTGCCCAGCCTGGAGAATGTCGAGGAAGTGGTGGTCAACGAGGAGGCGGTGACATCGGAAGCCTCACCGCTGATCATCTACGCCGAGGCCAAGGGCAAGAAGGGCGGCGCGAGCGCCGGCTGAATAGCCGCGCCGATGGTAAAGAGGCCCGCGCCGGGAGGCGGGGGCCTTTTCGTTGAGGGCGCGCGGGCGACTGGCCTGGAGGGGACGTAGGGGCGAG
>JADQCC010000285.1 GCA_016278295.1 Roseovarius sp.
GCCGGTGCCGATGGCGCGAATCGCGCCGGTGATGGCGCGGTCGGTGGTGGCCGCCGAGGACGCCAATTTCTGCCTGCACTGGGGGTTCGACATGGCGGCCATCCGCGACGCCATCGCCGATGGCTCTGTGCGCGGGGCCTCTACCGTCAGCCAGCAGGTGGTCAAGAACGTGTGGCTGTGGCACGGGCGCAACTGGGCGCGCAAGGCGCTGGAGGCCGCGATCACGCCGCTGATGGAGGCGGCCTGGTCCAAGCGGCGGGTGCTGGAGGTCTATCTCAACATCGCCGAGTTCGACGCGGGCGTGTTCGGGGTGGAGGCCGCGGCGCGGCATTATTTCGGCGTCGCGGCGGCGGATCTGAGCGCGGTGCAGGCGGCGCGGCTTGCCGCGGTGCTGCCCGATCCCAAGGGGCGCTCTGCCAGCCGTCCGTCGGCGGCGCTGCGGCAACGCGCGGCGGCGATCATGGACGGGGCGGCGACCATCGCCCGCGACGGCCGCGCCGCCTGTTTCGAGGATTGAAACCGGCGCCGGAAGAGGGCATGGAAGGGGCTGTTTCCAATAACAGAGGCACGCATCCGACATGGCCCGGCTCTACCACGTTCCGCTCTCGCCCTTTTGCCGCAAGGTGCGGCTGTGTCTAGCCGAGAAGCGGATCGAGTGCGAGCTGGTCGAGGAGCGGTACTGGGAGCAGGATGCCGATTTCCTGCGCCGCAATCCGGGCGGAAAGGTGCCGGTGCTGCGCATGGACGGGCGCACCCTGGCCGAAAGCGCCGCGATCTGCGAATATATCGAGGAGCGCCACCCCGAGCCGCCGCTGATGCCCAGGGGGGCCGAGGCGCGCTATGAGGTGCGGCGGCTGGTGGGGTGGTTTGACGACAAGTTCCATCACGAGGTGACGGCCAAGCTGCTATACGAGCGGGTCAACAAGAAGATCATGAAGCTGGGCTTTCCCGACAGCCGCAACGTCAAGGACGGGGCGCGGGCGATCAAGTTTCACCTCGATTACATGGCGTGGCTGCTGGACCATCGGCGGTGGCTGGCCGGGGACGTGATGACGCTGGCGGATTTCGCGGCGGCGGCGCATCTGTCGTCGCTGGACTATATCTCGGACGTGGACTGGCACCGCTCTGAGGCGGTCAAGGACTGGTATGCCAAGATCAAGTCGCGCCCCGCGTTCCGGGGGATTCTGGCGGATCAGGTGCCGGGATTTCCGCCGCCGGCGCATTATGCCGACCTGGATTTCTAGAGCGGCCGGAGGGGCGCTGCCCCTCTTGGCCTGCGGCCAATTCACCCCGGGATATTGGGGGGCAAGATGAAGGCGGGGCTGAAACAGAGACTGGTTGCACAGGCGCTGGCCGAGGGGTTCGACGCCTGCCGGGTGTGCCGCCCGTGGGATGTGGGGCATGTGCCGGGGCGGCTGGCGGCGTTTCTGGAGCGTGGCTGGCATGGACAGATGGCGTGGCTGGCCGAGCGCGAGGCGTGGCGGGGGGCGCCGGATGTGCTCTGGCCCGAGGCGCGCAGCGTGATCGTTCTGGGCGAGAGCTATACGCAAGAGGGCGATGCGCTGGCGGGGCTGGAGCGGCGGGAGTGCGGCAATGTCTCTGTCTATGCGCGGGGGCGGGATTATCACGACACGGTCAAGAAGCGGCTGAAGCGGCTGGCGCGGTGGCTGATCGCCGAAGGTGGGGGCGAGGTGAAGGTGTTCGTCGATACAGCCCCCGTGCCGGAAAAGCCGCTGGGGCAGGCGGCGGGGCTGGGCTGGCAGGGCAAGCACACCAACCTGGTGAGCCGTCAGCTTGGCAGCTGGTTCTTTATCGGGTCGGTGTTTACCACGCTGGACCTGGAGGCCGATCCGGCGGAGGTGGATCATTGCGGGTCGTGCCGGGCGTGTCTGGACGTGTGCCCGACGGATGCGTTTCCGGCGCCGTATCAACTGGATGCGCGGCGCTGCATTTCCTACCTGACGATCGAGTACAAGGGGCCGGTGGACGAGTCGTTGCGGCCGTTGCTGGGCAACCGCATCTATGGCTGCGACGATTGCCTGGCGGTGTGTCCGTGGAACAAGTTTGCCGTCGCGGCGCGGGAGGTGAAATATGCCGCGCGCGAGGACCTGGTGGCGCCGAGGCTGGCGGAATTGGCGGTGCTGGACGATGCCGGGTTTCGGGCACGGTTTTCCGGCTCGCCCATCAAGCGGATCGGGCGCGGCCGGTTTGTGCGCAACGTGCTCTATGCCATAGGTAATTCGGGTGATCCCGGCCTGCGGGAGGTGGCGCGGGGATTGTGCGGGGATGCGGATGCGGCGGTGGCGGATGCGGCGCGCTGGGCGGTGATGCGACTGTCCGATGACGCAAACGGGCTGGCATAGCCCGGCAGAGCCGTTACACCCGCGTCAGAAGGACGCGAGGCGGGAGAGCGGGCGCATGGCATTGCTGTTGGGGGTGGATACGGGCGGCACCTATACCGATGCCGTACTGTTGCGCGACGAGCGCGAGGTGGTGGCGAGCGCCAAGGCGCTGACCACGCGCCATGACCTGGCCATCGGGATCGGCCGCGCGGTGGCGGAGGTGCTGCGCGCGAGCGGTGCGGAGGCGGGCGAGATCGGGCTGGCGTCGCTATCGACGACGCTGGCGACGAATGCGCTGGTCGAAGGGCAGGGCGGGCGTGCGGGGCTGATCTATATCGGGTTTCGCGGCGGCGACCTGGCGGCGCACGGGCTGGCCGAGGCGCTGGGGGGCGATCCGGCGCTGGTGA
>JADQCC010000239.1 GCA_016278295.1 Roseovarius sp.
CCTACTATTTATACCGTACGTCGGATGAAAGTACGGACAAAATTGAAGGGAATGTCGTTAGACTTTCTTGGTCTAGGCACGACGTTTTAACTGTCATGGCCTTGCGTGTCGCAAGTTATTTTGGCAAGACATTTACGCCGAATGCTTTAGATCAACTTGGCCAAAAGGAGTTAGCAAAGGAGATTCATCCGGTAATTGAGGAAAAATTTAACGTCGGTCGGGGTCACTGGGCTGGGGCACCGATACACATCGTTCTTCTTTCTTTAAACAGAAATCGACCCCGAGATCTAATTAAATTGCTGACTTCAGCAGCACGCGCTGCGTACCAAAAAGATCATGAAAGAATTTCTTCATCTGATCTTGAAGGTGTTTTTTCAGATTATTCACATGGGAGAATTACCGATTTAGTACTTGAATTTAAGTCAGAAATGCCAGAGATTGAGGTTTTACTTTACAACATGAAACCAACCACGAAAGAACAACGTCAAAAAGAAAAGCGTTGGCTTTATAATAGTGATGAACTCCTTACAAAAATTAAAAATATTCAACAGAGCCATAAATTTACATTCAAGAATGGCGCCTTAGTGTCACCGAAATCTATTGCGGAATTTTTGTATAAAATTGATTTCATTATCGCCAGAGATACCGACGAAGCAGGTCGAGCTAGGTGGACCCACTTTGATCAAAATAGAGTTTTGCAAAGTCAGTTTGTTGATTTTGGTTATCAGTGGGAGGTTCACCCAGCATACCGTTGGGCTTTACAGCCTAAGAATGTCCACGAGATATTAAGTGAAATCGACAATTAGTGCTGTCACCGCACCCCCTCACCCCAAAGCCCCCTCCAAATCCCTGATCAAATCCCCCGAATCCTCGATCCCCACCGACAGCCGGATCAGCGTCTCCGGGATGCCCGAATGCGGCTCGATGCTGGCGCGGTGCTCGGCGAGGCTTTCGACGCCGCCCAGCGACGTCGCCCGGTGAAACAGCCGCAGCCGCCCCAGCACCTCCAGCGCGCGCGCGCGGTCGCCCGTCACCATGAACGACAGCAAATACCCGTACCCCCCGCGCATCTGCCGCGCGCCGACGTCGTGCCCCGCGTGCTCGGCCAGCCCCGGATATAGCACCGCCGCCACGCCCGCGTGCGCCGCCAGGTACTCCGCCACCGCCATCGCGTTGGCGCACATCCGCTCCACTCTCAAGGGCAACGTCCGCATCCCCCGCATCAACAGCCACGCCTCGAACGGCCCGATCACCGCGCCTGCGTCATGCCGGTCGGTGGCGATCTCGGCCCACATCGGCAGCTTGGGATCGCGGCACGACAGCACACCGCCCAACACGTCCGAATGCCCCCCCAGCGCCTTGGTCGCCGAATGCATCGACAGGTCGGCCCCGAGGTCCAGCGCGCGGGTCAGCACCGGCGTCGCCGCCGTGCCGTCGACCACCAGCACCGCGCCGGCCTTGTGCGCCATCCCCGCCGCCGCCGCGATGTCCACGGTCTTCAGCCACGGGTTCGACGGCGTCTCGATCCACACCATGTCCGCCGACGACCGGCACGCATTGGCCAGCGCGCGCGTGTCCGACGCGTCCACCTCGTCCAGTATGATCGCCCGGCGCACGCAATACGCGCGCACCCATTTCAGCGTGCCCCAGTAGATGCCGGTCTGCATCACCACCCGCGCGCCCGACGGCAGCGCCCGGAACACCGCCGCCACCGCCGCCATGCCGCTGGGAAACAGCAGGCTCGCCGCCGCCGCTTCCAGCGCGCGCACCACCTCCTCGGCCTGCCGCACGGTATCGTTGTGGTCCCGGCCATAGGTGTTGTCGGGCCGCAAGAGCGCGTTGTCCTCGCCGCGCAGGTAGGTGGTGGCAAGGCTGATCCCCGGCACCGCGCCGCCGGTCTGCGCATCCACCGCGCCGTCCGCCTGCGCCGCGATGGTGGCGGGGCTCAATTTGCTGTTCCTCATGGCCGTTTTCGTCCTTTTCTAGTTGTCTTTCACACCGCAAACAGCCGCCCCGGCCCCCAGCCCCGCGCCCGCTCTCCGGCGCCCGCCAGCCGCAGCATATGCCAGAACATCGCCTGGTTCGAGGTCACCACCGGCTTGCCCAACGCCGCCTCCGCCGCGTCGATCACGGCCATGCTGCGCAGGTTGGTGCACGAGGTGAACACCGCCTCCACCCCCGGCCGCGCGCCGACGTCCAGCATCCCGCGCAGCGTGGCCGCCTCGGGGATGCGCCCGACGATCCGGTCGTCGCTCTCGCCAAAGCTTTCCGAGGCCACCACCTCAATCCCCGCCGCACCAAGCGCCGCCTGCATCGGCGCCACCACCTCCGGCAGGTAGGGCGTGACCATCCCGATCCGGTCCACCCCCAGCACCCCCAGCGCCGCGATCACCGCGCTCAGCGGGTCGGTCACCGGCGTTCCGGGATGCGCCGCGCCGACGCGCGCCGCCACCTCCGCAGGCCCGATCACCGTCGCACCAGAGGTGCAGCCATACCCCACCGCCCCCAGCCCCGGCGGCAACAACGCCGCGCTGCGCGTCAGTTCCGGCGCCATATACGCGAGATCCTCGGGCGTGACATGGTCGCGCGCCGGGATACGGCTGTGCATCACATGCGCCGCACGGCCCGCAAAGACCGATCGCGCCTCCCATTCGAGCCCCGTGTCCACGCTCAGCACGATCAGGCCCAGCCGCAGCCCGCCCCCCGGCCCCTTGTCAAGCTCGCACTCCATTCGCCCCCCC
>JADQCC010000292.1 GCA_016278295.1 Roseovarius sp.
CGCAGGGCACGATCTGGCGCATCATCCGGTCGAGCACCTCTGGTGTCATCTTGTCCGCCCGCCATTCCGGCTTGGGCGCGAGCCGTTTCTCGTACTGTGCCGATTGCCTGTCGAGCAGGTCGCGGATCCGCTCCTGCGGCTGCAAGGTGATGTCGCCCACAAGGTGCACGGCGACATAGTTCCACGTGGGCACCTGATCCTCCACGCCATACCAATCGGGCGAGACATAGGAGTGTGGCCCCTGCACCGCGAGCCGGGCACGATGCGGTGTCGCGATAAGCCGCGCGATGGGGTTCGAGCGCACGAGATGGAACTCGGCCCGCGTGCCGTCCTCCGAAAGCAGAAACGGGATATGGCTGACGAGCGGCGCATCAGCCGTGGTCACGGCCAACAGGCCAAAGCCCTGGTCGCGGGCAAAGGCGATGTTCAGGGCCGTGTCGGCCTTGCGAAAGGCGGGGTTGGGGTGCATCGCGACGTGGCTTTCAGGTGGCGGTGAGCTGCGTGCCGGTATGGCCGGTCACGGTGGCGGCGACGATCGCGCCCTCGGGGCGGTCGCTGTCAAAGGCAACCTCGGTGAATTGCTCGGTCCGGCCCATGCGGGGATGCTCCATCAGGACACGGTGGGCACGCCCCTGTTGCGCGGCGAGATGTGCCGCCACGCGCGCCGCACCCGCCGCGCGCAGCCGCGCCGCGCGGGCCTTTATCGTGGCACCGTGAACCTGTGGCATCCGCGCGGCGGGGGTGCCGGGGCGCGGGGAATAGGGGAACACGTGCAGCCAGGTGAGGTGGCATTCCTCGACCAGCCGCAGCGAATTCTCGAAGGCCGCTTCGGTCTCGGTCGGGAAACCGGCGATGATATCGGCGCCGAAGGTCATGTCGGGGCGCAGGCGCCGCGCCTCCTCGGCAAAGCGGATCGCGTCGTCGCGCAGGTGCCGCCGCTTCATCCGCTTGAGGATCAGGTCGTCGCCATGTTGCAGGCTCAGATGCAGATGCGGCATCAGGCGCGGCTCTGTGGCGATGGCCTGCATGAGGTTGTCGTCCACCTCGATCGAATCGATGGAGGAGATGCGCAGGCGCGGCAGGTCCGGCACCAGCTTCAGGATGCGCATCACCAGATCGCCGAGCCTGGGCTGTGCGGGCAGGTCCGCGCCCCAGCTTGTCAGGTCCACGCCGGTCAGCACCACCTCGTTATAGCCGGCGCCCACCAGCCGCTTGATCTGATCGACGACGACGCCCGCGGGCACAGAGCGTGAATTGCCCCGGCCATAGGGGATGATGCAGAAGGTGCAGCGGTGATCGCAGCCGTTCTGCACCTGCACATAGGCGCGAGAGCGGGTGCCGAAGCCGTCGATCAGGTGGCCCGCGGTTTCGGTCACCGACATGATGTCGTTGACTTGCACGCGCTCGGCGTCCCCGATGAAATCGGCGGCGAGGCGGCCCCATGTGTCGCCCTGCATCTTCTCGGTATTGCCGATGACGGCATCGACCTCCGCCATCGCGGCAAAGGTCGCGGGTTCGGTCTGCGCCGCGCAGCCGGTGACGATCAGGCGCGCGCCCGGGTTCTCGCGGCGCAGCCGGCGGATTTCCTGCCGCGCCTTGCGCACCGCCTCGGCGGTCACCGCGCAGGTATTGACCACCACGGCATTTTCCAGCCCCGCCTGCCCGGCGAGGTCTTTCATCGCCTCGGTCTCGTAGGCGTTGAGGCGGCAGCCGAGGGTGATGAAGCGGGGGGCGGCGGTCATTCCATACCTGCCAGGAAATCCGGCGTCAGCACGCCCGAGGCCACATGGCACGTCTCTCCGGTCATCCAGACACCATCCTCGCGCCAGTCGATATCGAGGCTGCCGCCGTCCAGCGTGATCCGCACCTTGCGCCGCGTGAGCCCCCGCCGTGCGGCGGCCACGGCCACGGCGCAGGACGACGAACCGGAGGCCAGCGTAAGCCCCACGCCCCGCTCCCAGACCCGCACGCGGATGTGGTCGGGGGCGATGAGGCTTGCCACCTGCACATTGGTGCGTTCGGGGTAAAGCGGGTGATGCTCGTAGCGCGGGCCGAATTGTCCGAGCGGCACCGCCTCGGCGTCCTCGACGAAGAAGGTGCAGTGCGGGTTGCCCATGCCGGTGGCGACGGGTCCGCCCTCGATGGGCAGCTCCAGCGTCTCCATTGCCTCGGCCAGCGGGATGTCCTGCCAGTCGAGCTGTGGCCGCCCCATGTTGACCGAGGTGAGGCCGCCGCCCGCATCCACCGCCTGCAGGCTGCCCCGCGCGGTGGTCAGCGTCAGCGCGGACTTGCCCGTCTCGTCCATCAGGTGGCGCGCGATGCAGCGCGTGGCATTGCCGCAGGCGGCGGAGGTGGAGCCGTCGGCGTTGTAGAAGATCAGATGCGCGTCAGCCTCATTCTTACCCGCCCCGATCACCGCGAGCTGATCGAAGCCGATGCCGCGCCGCCGGTCGGCGACCGCGGCAACCAGCGCGGGCGACGGGGCGATGGCGCGCGCACGCCCGTCGAGCACGACGAAGTCGTTTCCCAGCCCGTGCATCTTCATGAAGGGCAGCCCGGTATCGTGCGCGTCGCTCATGCGCGCGCATATACGCGTGCGGCGAGTGGATTTCCAGCACCGACCGCGCATGGGCCGCGTTTTCGGGGTTGACCCCCCGCGCGCCTCTTTCTAGACACCGCGCTTGAGTGGGCCGTTAGCTCAGTTGGTAGAGCAACTGACTTTTAATCAGTGGGTCGCAG
>JADQCC010000045.1 GCA_016278295.1 Roseovarius sp.
ATCAGGCTATCCGGCATGCGCCAGCCCGGCACTCAGAACCGGCCAAGTGGCCTATTCATTTGATTGTCGAACGACACGTAGTTTGGCACTTCAAGTTTTTTGCAAGCCATTGTTTTCTCGCAGTTCATGGATCTAGGAATCCGCCGGGTGAAATAAACCTCGTCCGTCGCGGCCAACGCGAAGGCCGGAGAGACTAGGGCCAACGCTATTGCCGACAGGACCAGAAGAACCATCATCGGATCACGCGTGCTAGCTACGACATGGCGTGTCGCATTGATCGAAATCAAGGCGCGACCGCGACGGGAACCGTAACTTGTTTTTGGGTCCAACTATCGCTTGCGGGCGTTTCACCCGATCATAGCCGGTTCTCTCGATGTCGATCGACGTGCTTGGATGAGCGCCCCGTTTCAGGGGGCTCTTTGAGATCGAAGTCCAACAACGAGATGAGGGTCTGTCATGAAGTTACTACTTGCACCGGCGATCGGGCTTGCCACGGGGGTTCTTGCAGCGCTCTCGCTTCCATCGAATGTCCGAGCGGAATCAGCGGTGGACTGGTCGGCGATCTCGACAACCACCCTTACGTTGTTTTATCCCGGACAGAGCGGCTATGACTGGTTGCGCAGTTCCGACCACAAGCGGGCCTATTCAAAGGTGATCGAGGGCGATTCCTGCGTCTCCTGCCACGAGGGCGAGGAGAAGGATATCGGCCAGCTAATCGTCACGGGCGAGCGGCTTGAGCCCGATCCGATCGAGGGCAAGAACCCCACTGTCGACCTTGCCATGCAGGTCGCCTACGACGATGAAAACACCTACTTCCGGTTCCAGTGGAAAACCCAGATGGACCGCCCGGGCCAAATGCACAACTACATCCGCTACAACGGCGAGGCGTGGGAGTTCTACGGCAGTCACCGGGCGTCCTCGAAGGTGCGCAGCGGCGAGCAGCCGCCGCTCTACGAGGACCGGCTGGCGATCATGGTCGATGACGGCTCGGTGCCGAATTTCGCCGCTCAGGGCTGCTGGCTTTCGTGCCACAACGGCATGCGCGACATGCCCGAGGAGGCGAGCAAGGACGACATCGCTTCAAACCCCATTCTGGGAAGCGAGGGCCTGAACAAGAGCGACATTCGCAAGTACCTGCCGCCCTCGCGCACCGATGAGGAGACGAGCTGGGACGCGACGAAGCTCGTCGACGAGATCGCCGCGCTCAAGGCCGAGGGCAAGTTCGTCGACCTCATGCAGTGGCGGGCGGCGCGCAGCGCGCCGGTGGGCATGGCGGACGACGGCTATGTGCTTGAATATCGCCTGTTCGACGCCGGCAAGAACCCGTTCAGCTGGAACGTCGACCGCAAGACCATGACGCCGAAGTTCATGTTCGACGCCAAGAAAGTCGGCGTGAAGGCGATCACCGTCGATGACATCGGCGATCCGTCGAAGCCTTATGTGCTTATCCACGAGGAGAACGTCGTCGCCTATGATCCTGACGCGGGCTGGAAAGCGGGTGACGTGCTTCCCGGTCGTTTGGTGAGCCGTGCCGGCGCCGAAGGCTCGGCCGCTGACAACGACCAGGTGACGAGCAAGTGGGAAGACGGTGTCTGGACGGTTGAGTGGACGCGCAAGCGGGACACCGGTCACCCGGAGGACGACAAGATCATCGAAGGCGGCAAGGCCTACAACTTTGGCTTCGCGGTTCACGACGACAATGTCACCACTCGCTTCCACTACGTTGGCTTCCCGGTCTCAATAGGCTTCGGGGCCGAGGGTGATATCCAGGCCACGCCGCTTCAGTAGGCGGCTTGTCCCACACAACTTGGGCTGACGTCGCGCCCGACGCCAGCCCGATCCCGGACACTGCACAGGAAGGGGGGACGAGATGCGTTTCTGGAAATGGATAGGCGGGCTGACGGGCCTTGCCGCATTGGCCGGCATAGGGGTCGGGGTCATGGTTGGCGTGCCAGTCGCCGATGGCGTCGATCGGTACTTTTCGTCGAACAAGTTCTGCGCACAGACCTGCCATGTAATGGAGGCGACAGTGGCGGTCGAACTGGCAGAGTCCGCCCATGGAACCACCAGCTCCGGTGTCGTCCCACTGTGCAGAGACTGCCATGTGTCCGAGGATCTGATCGGCGCCTATTTCGATCACATCAAGGGGACGCGGGATCTTTATTCCACCCTCATTCTGGGCATAGACACGGTCGAAGAGTTCGAGAAGGCCCGCTTCGAGGCCGCGAACCGGGTGCGCATGCATCTCATCAACACCGACAGCAAAAACTGCCGCACCTGCCACGTGATGGAGAAGATCAAACCCGAGCGCACGCGCGGCCAGCGCCAGCATTCCGAGGCACAGGAGAAAAATATCACCTGCATCGTCTGCCATTACGATCTGGTGCACAAGGAAACGGCGCTGTCAGATGAGTTTGACGCCGTCATCGGTTCCTATTGAGGAGGCGGTGATCCGCCACTGAACTTTCATCTAGCCGCGGCCGGAACCCTTTGGGGGTTGGTTCGGGGTCGGACCAGGTTGGGCCGGACTCTGATCGACGGTGGAGGAAAAATCCCGTGGCAGGTCAGATTTTCCACATTTCACCACGCGTATCTATGCCTGGTGGTTGCTAGATGGTTGCCACGGCATGAAATACAGAGCGAGCAAAGCCGCCAATCTGCGCATAAGTTACTGTAATCTATGGAGTTCAGTGGTGAGCCGTGCAGGATTCGAACCTGCGACCCACTGATTAAAAGT
>JADQCC010000237.1 GCA_016278295.1 Roseovarius sp.
CTTGAGCAAGACCTTGCATGAAACCTTGCAGGCGCCGCCCGGCGGTGCCGCCGGGGGTAGTGGGTCACTTTGAAATTCGTTTCTTGTAGGGGCCACGTTTCTTGGGGGCGGTTTCATTGGCATCCACGATAGCGACAAGATCATTAATGTCCCAAAGACGATCCGTCAGCCCAGCCGCCATAGCAGGCGTAACGCACAGCGTCTGGTGAATCTTGACGAAGTTGTAATACATGAAGTGCAGCGCGACCGCGTGCATGTGGTTTTCAACCTTCTTGCTGAAGCCATTGGTCAGACGCGTAAAGCGGCGCATGTGCATCCGCATGGTCAGGTTTTGGCGCTCGACATGCGACGTGCTGACCTTCGCTATGTCCGGGCGACCCTCAACTGCGCGCTTCTTGGTGCCGGTGCATTCGGAAGGCGAATACTTGCGCTCGTGCCCTTTCTGCCCAGTGGGTTCGCCATACAACTTGATAAGCTGTGCATAGTCCACATCGCCGCCGAACGCGCCCTCGACGGCTTCCAGGTATGCCTTGTGGCCGTCTGTCGTAAGTTGCACCCGGTTTGCGAGGCGGGCACACAGATCGTCCATGAAGCCTATCGCATACTCACCGTCACGACCGCCAACCATGTAGGACACGATCAGCTTGCTTTCGCTGTCGATAGCGGTCCACGTCCAAGTGTCGCCAGCGCCTTCCGGTGCCGCCTTCGCGCCTGAGACGTTCTTTTGCTTGGCGTAGGTAAACGACCAGATTTCATCGCACTGGATTACCGACGCCTTCACGTTGCGCACATGCTTGTCATGGTATTCGGCACACGCCTTGCCCGCATCGATTAGAAGCTTGTTGACGGTGTTTTTCGATACGTCCGCAATCCGCGACGTGGCGCGGATGCTGTTGCCTTCGACCAGAAGGCGGATGATCAGCGCGCGGGTTTTGGCGTCTAGTTTGTTCATGCCTCCAACCTAAGTGACCGCCAATCCCAAGTCAAGCATTATGGTCAGTTTAACGCATGCGCTAAAACAGCAATTGACGCACCCCAGGCTGTTGCGATACAGTTGCCAAAACTAGCAGGGAAACGGGCAGATATGACTTCTCCAGGCGACTTCATCAGGTCAAAGATGGAAGGCAAGGGATGGACGCAAAGCGACTTGGCTTACGCCGTCGGTACACAACCAGCCTCTATCAATCAAATCATGAACAACAAGCGTTCTATTAGCATCGCAATGGCCAAGTCTCTTAGTGCGGCTTTGGGTTGCGATGCGTCAGAGATCGCACAAATGCAAGCGCAATGGGAAATTGAGAATGCAGAGGAAGCTGATCCTGCAATCGAATCAAGGGCTAAGATTTTGAGTCAGTATCCGCTCAGAGAGATGGTGAAGCGAGGCTGGGTCGATCCTGAAAACAGAGAAGAAACCCTTGAAAAACAGGTTTGTAGGTTCTTTGATGTGGAAACCATTGAGGATGTTCCTCACCTCTCCCACAGTGCAAAGAAGACCTCATACGAAGACGTTCCTCCACAACAACTAGCATGGCTCTTTCGTGTGAAGCGAATTGCAGATGAGATGCTTCCCCCGCCTTATGACAAACAAAAACTCATGGATGCAATAGAGGCGTTTGACGGTTTAAGAGCGAAGCCCGAGGGCGTTCGGCATGTCCCGCAGCTGCTCGAAAAAGCTGGGGTTCGTTTTGTTGTTGTCGAGGGCATTGCGAATAGCGCCATTGACGGAGTTTGCTTCTGGCTCGACGAAGCTTCTCCCGTGATTGGCATGTCTCTGCGATATGATCGCATCGACAACTTTTGGTTCGTGCTCCGGCACGAATGTGCGCATGTGCTTCACGGGCACGGCAAACAAGCTGCGATTGTCGATTGCGATTTAGGCGATCCGGCGATGGAGTCGAACATTTCGGAAGAAGAAAAGGTTGCAAATTCAGAGGCTGCGGATTTCTGCGTGCCCTCCAAGAAGATGCAGTCTTTCTATCTGCGAAAGAACCCATACTTTTCCGAACGCGATGTGTTGGCATTCTCAAAGCGTATGGGCGTTCACCCCGGCTTAGTAGTCGGGCAACTGCAACGAAAAATGAACCGCTATGATTTTCTCCGCCGTCACTTGGTGAAGGTCAGAGACTCGTTGGCTGAATCAATGATGATGGACGGTTGGGGCGACTTGGTTCCTACAGGCAAATAACGGAGAACGATATGTCAAACTACAAAGAACAATTGCGCCAGAATATCTGGCAGAAGTACCGCGACGAGGTTTCCTCTGATCCTGTTGACCTCAAGACGGTCGCTGCATGGGCAATTGAGCAGGGACTGTGGAATCCTCGGCCCGTTGATCTAAGCACCAGCTTGGCAAACGACTTGGCTCAAGCACTGCGCGAGGAAAAGCGGACTGATAAAGCTGGGCGGGAGTATCGAGCAAATATTCCGGTGCGATCAAAGGCCAGAACGGGCGAGACACTGTTTGAATGGGCTGACATTGATGAAGCGCCGCGGTTGCATGTTGAAAAGAGCGTCCAGCAAGAACGTCGCTCTATTGCAAGCGATTGCTACGCATTGGTGATGAAGGTCGATCACTACAACGAAGCCCACCCCGACGAAGACGACATTCAGATCATCATGGACTTTGAAGAGGACATTGTAGAGATGAAAATCGCCAATGGCGTGACGGATGGGGATGAGGACGAAGCGGCTTA
>JADQCC010000160.1 GCA_016278295.1 Roseovarius sp.
GCGTGGCCGAGAGCGCGCTGGCGGCGGTGAAGGGGATCGTGACCCAAGTGCCGCGCGCGCGCATCCTGATCTGCGGCTCGCTCTACCTCGCGGGCGGGATCCTGCGCGAAAACGGCTGACCGGGCGGACCGCGCAGCGGTTAGCGCCTCAGAACGCCTCGGGCCGCGCCTCGCGCGCCATGTGGTCGAGCACGGCATTGACAAATTTCGGCTCGCGTCCCTCGGGATAGAACGCCTTGGCCACCTCGACATATTCCATGATGACCACCTTGGGCGGCGTGCCCTTCTGGCCCATCTCGGCCCCGGCGGCACGAAACAGCGCCCGCAGCACCGGGTCGATCCGTGCGATCGGCCATTTCGCCACCAGCGCGCGATCGGTCATCTGGTCGATCTTCGCCTGCCAGTTCACCGCCTCGTCGAGGATCAGGCCAAAGAGCCCGGCATCGCCCTCGGCCATCTCCACGCCCTCGTCGATCTCGGCGCCGAAACGGTGGTCGAGAAACTCGCGCCGCACCACGTCGCTGCCCTGTCCAGATTGCTCCATCTGGTAGAGCGCCTGCACGGCATAGAGCCGGGCCGCGGATTTCATGCTGTGTCTGCCCGGCCGTGCCGGGGCGCTGTCGTCGCTCATACCTTGGGGTCGTCCTTCGTCTCGCCCGCGATCCGGTATTCCTCCGACGCGGGCTTGAATCCCACGCCCTTGCGCGGGCCGCCCCATTTACGGGCCAGCGCCACCAGATGCAAGGCCGCCGCCGCGGCGCCCGCGCCCTTGTTCATCTCGCCCGGATCGGCGCGCACCTCTGCCTGCGCGCGATTCTCCACCGTCAGGATACCGTTGCCGACGCACAACCCCTGCAACCCCAGCAGCATGAGCCCGCGCGAGCTGTCGTTGCACACCGTCTCGTAATGCGTGGTCTCGCCCCGGATCACGCAGCCCAGCGCCACGTAGCCGTCAAAGTTGGACATCCGCTCGGCAATCCCGATGGCCGTCGGCAGCTCCAGCGCGCCGGGCACCTCGGCGATCTCGTGGGTCGCGCCCGTGGCCTCGATCTCGGCCACCGCCCCCGCGATCAGGTTGTCGGCGATGTCGCGGTAGAACGGCGCCACCACGATCAGCAGCTTCACCGGCGCGTCGAATTCGGCGCGCGGCATGGTGTATTCGTGTTCGGCCATGTCCTCACTCCTCGCTCAGCGGGTGCGTGCCCTCGATGGTGATGCCATAGGCATCGAGGCCCAGGTAGCGCGTATCGGGGCTGTCGGTCAGCAGCACCAGCCGGTGAATCCCCAGAACCGCCATGATCTGCGCGCCAAGCCCGGTATGCTTGATCGTGCGCGGGCCATCCTCGTCGGCCATCTCGCCCGCCAGCTTGGGCCGGGGCTGCCGGAACAGGAACACCGCGCCGCGCCCCTCGCGGGCGATGATCTCCATCGCGCGCGGCAGCTTGCCCGCCGGGCCGTGGCCCGCCTGCGCGCCGATGCCCAGCACGTCCTCCAGCGCGTTGAGCGCATGCGCCCGCGTCAGCACCGGTTCGCCGTCGGTCACGTTGCCCTTGGTCAGCACGACATGCTCGGTCCCGGTGATCTGGTCGGCGAAGATGCGCATGTCCCACTCGCCGCCGTGGCACGAGGTGACGCGCTCGCGCCCGGTCTCGATCACCAGGTTGTCGTGGCGGTGGCGATAGGCGATCAGGTCCGAGATGGTGCCTATCTTGAGGCCATGCTCGGTGGCGAACTCGATCAGGTCGGGCAGCCGCGCCATGCTGCCATCCTCCTTCATGATCTCGCAGATCACGCCTGCCGGATTCAGCCTTGCCAGCCGCGCGATATCCACCGCCGCCTCGGTGTGGCCCGCGCGCACCAGCACCCCGCCGCGCCGCGCGCGCAGCGGGAAAACATGCCCCGGCGTGGCGATATGGGCCTGCGTGTTCTGCTCGTTGATCGCGGTGGCGACGGTCAGCGCCCGGTCCTGCGCGGAAATGCCGGTGCTCACGCCCTCGCGCGCCTCGATCGAGACGGTGAACGCGGTCTCGTGCCGCGAGGAGTTGTTCACCGCCATCATCGGCAGGCCCAGCCGGTCGATCCGCTCGGCGGTCATCGGCAGGCAGATCAGGCCGCGGCCATGCGTGGCCATGAAGTTGATCGCCTGCGCCGTGGCGAATTCGGCGGCAATCACCAGGTCGCCCTCGTTCTCGCGGTCCTCGTGATCGACCAGGATCACCATCCGCCCCGCGGCGATCTCGGCAATGATCTCCTCGGTCGGCGAGATCGCGTGGCCCAGATCGGATTCCACCGGCCCCGGCGTCTCGAATGCGGCTCTCTCAGACATCGCGCGCCCCCTTGTCTCAACCCGTGCCAGATAGCGCAGCGGCACGGGAATGGCCAGTATGGGAATGGCCAGTCTGGTTTGGCGCCTCCCCGGCACGAAACGCCGGGGCATCGGGACGGGGGCCGCGCCTGCCCCTGCTGCCCCCCTGATCGCCCGGATCAGGGCCCGGGACCAGCTCTGCGGGACAAAGCCGCCTGTGGCGGAACGCGTCGCGCAGGTTGCGATTGGCCTTTTGCTGCCAATTGGCACGTCGGTCGGAGAGCCGCGCAGCGCCCGACCGCGGGGGGGCGCTCAAACACTTGCGGTCTTTACTTTATGGCGCCAAATACTTCAACGATTGTGCGGGTTTGGACGTTGCA
>JADQCC010000284.1 GCA_016278295.1 Roseovarius sp.
CACCACGTCGCTGATGCCCGAACGCATGGCGTATTCCACCGCGCCCAGCATCAATTCCGAGGTGGCGTAAGTGACCGAGCCGCGAGACCGCCCGCGTCCGAGCCGCTCTGTATCGACGCAAAACCGCGTGGATTCCCACAAGGTGGCGCTGCGCAGCGGCGGCTCGCCGTCGAGGATCGCGTGGAACACGTCCGACAGCATGTGCGGCCCCGTGGTCTGAAGGGCGCGCACGCACGCCACGACATTGCCTGCCTCGTCGAGCCCTATGACATAGGCTGGATCAAGCGCGTCGAACTGGTCTTCCTCGCGCCCGTCGGTAATGGTCACGTCCCATCCCAGCCGCCCGGCAAAGACCCGGGCGCGCAGTCGGAACATCTGGTCGAGAACCATCGGAAACTTGTGCTTGTTGAGTGCATCGACGATCAGTATCATTGTATCCATCCCCTTGAGTTTGCCGTATGAAAGTCGCGAACGTGAGTGGCGCGGCCATCATCTCGAGATTAGGGGATGCTGTGGGGAACGCTATTGGGGAAATCCCGTATGGAATCGCCTCAGCCGGGGTAGATGAGCCCCATCGAGATCGCGCGGCCGACCGCCTGTGCCGTGGTGAGCGCGTATAGCTTGTGGCGTGCCGAGCGCAGGTGAACCTCGACCGTGCGATGAGAAATCGCAAGGATATCAGCGATATCCTGCTGCGACTTGCCCTCTGCCGTCCATTGCAGGATCTCGCGTTCGCGCAATGACATCGACGGGCCGCGCAACAGGCTCGAGAAACTGTCCGAGCTGATCACAAGGTCGTGCACATGTACCGAAAGCGCCTGCCAGAGGTGCAGGTTCTCGCGGCAAAGTGCCTTCCATTCCTTCTTGGGGCCCCCGCAGGTCAGGCTCAGCCCGCCGATATCGCCATATGGGCCACGCACCGGGATCGTGACCCCCTGGTCGGAAATCCCGAAATCATGGGCGGACCGAAACACCGTGAGATAGTCGAGATCGCGCTCCAGCCGCGACCAGTCCACCGGCGCGATCGAGCGGCGCGCACTGTGCAGGGTCGGGTCGATGCGGTGAAAGCCTTGGGTGGCGTAATGCTCTTGCCAATCCTCGCCGTAGGTGACGTGGCCGACAACCGAGCGATTGATCGGGTTCATCCCCGCATAGGCGACATGATCGACACCGAACTGGTCGCGTATTTCGCGAAGAAAGGCGTCGAAATCCTGCGCGGCATCGGGCAACTCGGCAAGGTCGATAAGCCCGGCCCGGTCGAATGCGTCACCCATCATGGTGCCTCCCGCCGCGGCATTCGCCGCTTTTCAGAACCGTCCTCTCCCTGACAACACGCCACCTCGTCAACCATATCGAGCCATGACACCTGATTATGTCACTCCCGAGGTAACCTTATGGTTGTTTCTCGCCAGTCAATGTCAAGATAAAAGCGAGCACATACGAACACTTCCGACGCTAGCATGGGATGAAGGCGCGTGTCGAGCTATCCGCCAAAATGACAGACGCACCGCGCGGGCAGGCCGCGCGGTGCGTCTTGATATCTGCGTTCCGGGTGACCGATCAGGCGCCCTCGTCCTCCGAGGCGGTCGCCTCGGGGGCGTCGTCGTCCGAGGCGGCACCGCCGATATCGTCGAACAGTTCCGCGATCTCGAAATCCGCGGCGGCCTCTTCCTCTGCGGCGGCGTCCTGGATCGTCCGCCCCGAGGCCTGAAGCTCGGCCTCCTCGGGCGAACGCGCCACGTTGAGCGTGATCGTCGCCATCACCTCGGGGTGGAGGTGAATCTCGACCTCGTGCAGGCCGAGCGTCTTGATCGGCCGGCGGATGATCGCCTGCTTGCGTTCGATGGTAAAGCCCTCGGCGGTGGCGACATCGGCCACGTCACGGGTGCTGACCGAGCCGTAAAGGTTGCCGCCGTCCGAGGCCTGGCGAATCACGATGAAACGCTGACCGTCGAGCTTCTCGGAGAGCGCCTCGGCTTCCTTGCGGGTCTCGAGGTTCTGCGCTTCGAGCTGCGCCTTGCGCGTCTCGAAATCGGCGATGTTGCGTTCGGACGCCGACAGCGCCTTGCCCTGCGGCAGCAGGTAGTTGCGCGCGAAGCCGGATTTGACCTCGACGACGTCGCCCATCTGGCCAAGCTTGGCGACGCGTTCCAGAAGGATCACTTGCATGGTCTCGCCTCCTTATTTCACGGCGTAGGGAAGAAGCGCGAGAAAGCGCGCGCGCTTGATCGCACGCGACAGCTCGCGCTGCTTCTTGGCCGACACGGCGGTGATGCGCGACGGCACGATCTTGCCGCGCTCGGAAATATAGCGCTGAAGCAGGCGGGTGTCCTTATAATCGATCTTCGGCGCGTTCTCGCCCGAGAAGGGGCAGACCTTGCGGCGGCGGAAAAACGGTTTCGTAGCCATTACTTATCGTCCTTTTCTCAGGTGGTGGATCAACGGCGCTCGCGGCGCTCGCCGCGTTCCTCGCGCTTTTGCATCTGCACCGACGGCCCTTCTTCATGGGCATCGACCTTGATGGTCAGCACGCGCATCACGTCGTCGTGCAGACGCATCAGGCGTTCCATTTCCTGCACGGCGGCGGCCGGTGCGTCGGTCCTGAGATAGGCGTAGTGGCCCTTGCGGTTCTTGTTGATCTTGTAGGCCATCGTCTTGACGCCCCAGTA
>JADQCC010000188.1 GCA_016278295.1 Roseovarius sp.
TCAAGCTCGAGGCGGCAAACCCGATCGCCAATGCGGCGTTCTGGTCGCTCGACATCGCCTCTGAGGCCAAGGCTTCCGGCGTCACTGCCCCGCTCAAGGTTGCGCGTTTTGACGAGATCCCCGCAGACCTGCGCGACCCGGAACACTATTGGTGGGGCGTCGGAACCGCCAATATCGTGATCGGCGTGAATACGGACGTCCTGGAACGTCGCGGCCTGCCGCTGCCGACCTCGTGGGCCGATCTGCTCGACCCGAAATACAAGGGGCTTGCCTGTTCGATGGATCCGACCTGGTCGGGCACTGCCTCGGTGTTCATGTATTCGATGAATGCGATCCTGGGCGGCACGCCTGAGGATTTCACCACGGGCTTCAACTTTCTCAAGGCGTTCCAAGACAACGGTCACAGCTACCGCACCGAGATCGTGGCACCGCGTCTGGCGCAAGGCGAATGCCCGATCACCATTGATGCCGAGGGCAACATCCTGATCGAAAGGGCCAATGGCGCGCCGGTCGATGTGGTCGTTCCCTCGGAAGGTGTGGCGGCGGTGCCGCTCGGCATGGGGTTTGCCAAAGGTGCCCCCGAACCCGAGAAGGCCGCCGATTTCCTGAACTGGGTGCTGAGCGACGAGGCACAGGAAATCATCGCGCGCTCCTATTTCCGGCCTGTCATCGCCAGTGCGATCCCGGCGGAGATGTCGGATGCCTTCCCCGAGATCGCCCGTCAGGTGCCTGTGGACATCCCCCATGCCGCCGCCAATGTCGGCAATCTCAAACGCGCCTTCACCGCTGCCGTGCTGCAAGGCGGCGATGTCAAGGCTGCGCTGAGCGAAATCGGTCTGGCGGGAAGCTGAACCATCGCGCCGGGGGCGGCTTGCCTGCCCCCGGCCCCTTTTCCAATCTGACCGACCGGGGTCTTTGCCATGCGCGCCTTCATGATCGTAACGACCATAGCCCTGCTGGGCATATTCGCCCTCGGCCTGGCCTATCCGCTGGCAACTGTGATCCTCGTCAGCCTGACCGGCGAGAGTGGCGCGCCGACGCTTGATGTCTATCGCCGGGTCTTTGCGAGCGGCTACTTCATGCAGGCGCTGGCCGAGACCGTGATGTTCTGCCTTGTGACCTCGTTCATCGCGACGGCGTGGGCTCTGCCCCTGGCCTGGCGGATCGGGCGCAACGGGGCGGGGGCGCATTTCCTGCAAACCCTCAGCCAGATCAACTTCGCCTTCGCCGGTATCATCTACGGCATGTTGATGATCGTGCTGATGGGCAATGCCGGCGTGCTTGCCCTGCTTGAAGCATGGCTTCTGGGCACCGAGGCCACGCGCGGCCTGGCCTTCACGGCGTTCGGTCTCGGCGTCGCTTACCTGAGCTTTCAGATCCCGCGCTCGGCCCTCATTCTGGCCGAGGCGATCGCCAAGATGGATCCGGGCCTGCCGGCAGCGGCACGCACGCTGGGGGGGCGCGGTCCTGCGGTGACGTTTCTGGTCGTGGTGCCGATCCTGCGCCCGGCGCTGATCGAGGCGGCGGTCTTTTCCTTCCTTCTGGCGATGGCCTCCTTCGGGCCGGCCTTGCTGATCGCGCGCTCGGTCACGATCTTTCCCGCGGTCATCTACCGGGAATTCACCGGCTTTCTCAACTTTGGAAATGCCGCGGCCATGGCGATCCTGCTGTTGATTGTCGCTTTGGCGTTGGCGGGCGTACTGCGGCTTCTTGTTGGACGCGCGACGCCCTTTCACACGCAGACCGACGCCACCTGACCCTTGAGAGAGGAAGACAGACATGACCATCACGATGAACGGGATTGAAAAACGGTTCGGCGACAAACCGGTGCTCGAGGGGATCGACCTGGTTCTCGCGCCAGGGCGTGTGACGGCGCTCATTGGCGCGTCGGGCTCGGGTAAGACGACCTTGCTCAACATCATTGCAGGCTTGCTTGAACCGAGTGCCGGGCGCATCCTCTTTGACGGGCGCGATGTCACGCCGCTTGACGCGGCCGAGCGCAATATCGGCTATGTGTTCCAGAGCTTTGCGTTATTCCCGCATCTGAACGTGCGCGACAATGTGGCCTTCGGGCCGCGTATGCGCGGCATGAAACGTGCCGAGCGTCATGAGCGGGCCATGACGGCGCTTGCCCGCGTGCGGATGGACAGCTTTGCCGATCGCGGTGTCGATGCCCTATCCGGCGGACAGCGTCAACGCGTTGCTCTGGCGCGGGCCCTGGCGACGGAGCCTGATATCCTCTTGCTTGACGAGCCGCTTTCTGCGCTCGATCCGGTCCTGCGCGACGATATCCGCTCCGAATTGCGCGCGCTGCTCGAGCCTCTCGACATCACCACGCTCATCGTCACCCATGACAAGGCCGATGCCTTCGTTCTCGCCGACCGGATCGTCATGCTCTCGGGTGGACGTATCCTGCAGGAGGGCACGCCGCGCGATCTCTATGACCGACCAACCCATATCGAGGTGGCGGCGTTTTTCGGCGCGGTCAACACGCTGTTCGATGCAGCGAGCGAAGGTGGAACCGGGCCTATCCTGCGGCCCGAGGATCTGCGCCTTGCCGAGAACGCCGCGCGCGCCGATCTGACGATCACTGTTGGGCGGCAGCTCTATCTTGGCGATCGGTTACGGGTGATGGGGCTGACGGCGGACGGAACAAGCGTGACCGTCG
>JADQCC010000220.1 GCA_016278295.1 Roseovarius sp.
CCGGAACTACTTCAAGGCTGCTGGCTATGTCGCAGATTAAAACCGAAAGGCTTTAGCACGGCGTCTGCACGATGCGCGCCATCGCCGATATCCCCCGTCCGGTGGCACCGCCGGGCAGCGCCTGCCGGGGGGGCAGGCAGGTGCTGCCCTCGTCTCTTTGCCTGACCGGGAGTGTCTCCCTCACCGCTCGATCCGTGCCACGATCCGCAGGCCGATCGTCGGGCCGACGAGGTCGGGGAAGCCGGTGACGCCGAAGGCGTGGCGGTCGATCTGGCCGGTCAGGAGCACGGTGAGGCGGGTGAGGTCCTCAGGCGTGGTGCCGCGCTGGCGGTAGAGGCCGGCCTGAAGCGTCACCTCGCGGGTGGTGCCGCGGACGGTGAGCAGGCCCTCGACCCGCGCCTTGCTCAGCGTGCCGGTGATGCGGGTGGAGCGGAAGGTGATCATCGGGTGGTGCGCGGTGTCGAGGCCCTGCGGCCCCTTCATCGCCTGCGTGGCGAGGATGAATCCGGCCCGCGCGGCCCCCGCGTCGAGGGTGACGGTGACGCGGCTTTGCGCCGGGGTCGCGAGGTCGAGCACCATGTCGGCGGAGGCTATGGGCATGGTGCCGCGGCTCGCGTTTCCGGCGAGATCGTAGGTGAAGGCCACGACCGAGCGCGCGGTGTCGAGGCGGTAGGCCTCGGGCGCGGCGAGGGCCTGGGTGGCGATGAGCGCGAGGGCGAGGGCAAGGCGGATCATGCCCCTTGATAGGACGGGCGGGGCCGCGGGGCCATCACATCTTGTTGAACGCCCAGGTGGCGGGGTGGGAGAGAGGTCCTCGGGTCAAGCCCGAGGATGACGGTGCGCGTGGGAAAGAGGTCCTCGGGTCGAGCCCGAGGATGACGGTGCGCGTGGGAGAGAGGTCCTCGGGTCAAGCCCGAGGATGACGGTGCGCGTAGTGGTGGTTTCAGCCGCGGTTCATGCGGTTTTCGATCAGGTCGTCCACCACCGACGGGTCGGCCAGCGTGGAGGTATCGCCGAGCGCGCCGTAATCGTTCTCGGCGATCTTGCGCAGGATGCGGCGCATGATCTTGCCCGAACGGGTCTTGGGCAGGCCCGGCGCCCACTGGATCAGGTCGGGCTTGGCGATGGGGCCGATCTCGGTGCGGACCCATTTTTCGAGTTCCTTGCGCAAATCCTCGGTGGGCTCGACCCCGTTCATCAGGGTGACGTAGGCGTAGATGCCCTGGCCCTTGATATTGTGCGGATAGCCCACGACCGCCGCCTCGGCGACCTGCGGGTGGGCGACGAGGGCGGATTCCACCTCGGCGGTGCCCATGCGGTGGCCCGAGACGTTGATCACGTCATCGACGCGGCCGGTGATCCAGTAATAGCCGTCGGCATCGCGGCGGCAGCCGTCGCCGGAGAAGTAATAGCCCTTGTATTGCTGGAAATACGTCGCCTCGAAGCGGTCGTGATCGCCCCAGACGGTGCGCATCTGCCCGGGCCAGCTATCCTTGAGCGCGAGCACGCCGGAGGCTTCGGTGTCGGTGATTTCCTTGCCTGTCTCGGGCTCCAGCACGGCGGGCTCTATTCCGAAGAACGGCAGCGTGGCGCTGCCCGGCTTGGTGGCGATGGCGCCGGGCAGGGGGGTCAGCAGGTGCCCGCCGGTTTCAGTCTGCCACCAGGTATCGACGATGGGGCAACGGCCGTGGCCCACGTTGTCGTTATACCAGTTCCACGCCTCGGGGTTGATCGGCTCGCCCACGGTGCCCAGCACCTTGAGCGACGACAGATCGCATTTGCTGACATATTCGGTGCCTTGCCCCATCAGGGCGCGGATCGCGGTGGGGGCGGTGTAGAACTGGTTGACCTTGTGCTTGTCGCAGACCTGCCAGAAGCGCGAGGCGTCGGGGTAGGTGGGCACGCCCTCGAACATCAGGGTGATCGCGCCGTTGGCGAGCGGCCCGTAGACGATATAGCTGTGGCCCGTCACCCAGCCGACATCGGCGGTGCACCAGAACACGTCGCCCTCGTGGTAGTCGAACACCAGCTCGTGCGTCATCGCGGCATAGACGAGATAGCCGCCGGAGGTGTGCACCACGCCCTTGGGCTGCCCGGTGGAGCCGGAGGTGTAGAGGATGAAGAGCGGATCCTCGGCATTCATTTCCTCGGGCGGGCAGTCGGTGGCGGACTCGGCTGCCAGCGCGTTGTAGTCGTGGTCACGCCCGTCAATCCAGGTGGTCTGACCGCCGGTATGCTTGACGACGAGGCATTTCACCTTGTCCGAGCAATGCAGGAGCGCCGCGTCGGTGTTGGATTTGAGTGCCGTCTTGCGCCCGCCGCGGGGGGCCTCGTCGGCGGTGATGACGACCTTGGCCTGACAGCCGTTGACCCGCGCCGAGAGGGCATCGGGCGAGAAGCCGGCGAAGACCACCGAGTGGATGGCGCCGATGCGCGCACAGGCGAGCATGGCATAGGCGGCCTCGGGGATCATCGGCAGGTAGAGCACGACGCGGTCGCCGCGGCCCACGCCCATGCCCTTGAGGACATTGGCCATGCGGCAGGTGTTTTCGTAAAGCTCGCGATAGGTGATGTGCCGGGCATCGTCGGTGGGCGCGTCGGGCTCCCAGATGATGGCGGTCTGATCGCCGCGCGTGGCCAGATGCCGGTC
>JADQCC010000009.1 GCA_016278295.1 Roseovarius sp.
GCGGTCGGCCCGAACCGGGGGGCACATGCCTCCCGTGGGGCGCGCCACGCCTCCCGCGCGCCCCGCCCGACCCGACCGGCCCGAACTGCTCGATCCCCGCGACGTCCCGCGCCGCCGCCCCGGCAGCCCACAGGGCCGGATTGCCATGTTGCACGCGGTGGCGCATATCGAGCTGAACGCTGTCGATCTGCACTGGGATATCGTCGCCCGCTTTGCCGACACGCCGATGCCACCCGGTTTCTACGACGACTGGGTCAAGTCGGCGGACGAGGAGGCCAGGCATTTCAACCTGATATCCGACTGTCTCGAGGAAATGGGCAGCCATTACGGCGCCCTGCCCGCCCATGCCGGGATGTGGCGCGCCGCCGAGGACACCGCCGATGATCTGATGGGACGTCTCGCCGTGGTGCCGATGGTGCTCGAGGCGCGCGGGCTCGACGTGACGCCGGGCATGATCGACATCTTCTCCCGCGCGGGCGAGACCCGTGCCGTCGAGGCGATGGAGGTGATTTACGCCGAAGAGGTGCACCACGTGTCCTACGGCTCGAAATGGTTCCATTTCCTGTGCGGCCGTCACGATCTTGACCCGAAGGACGTCTTTCACGACCGCGTGCGCCGCTATTTCCACGGCCCCCTCAAGCCGCCCTTCAACGAGGAGAAGCGCGCCGAGGCCGGGCTGCCGCCGGATTTCTACTGGCCGCTCGCCGAGCGGATGACAACGCAGGGTTGAGCGGATCGGGCGCGATCGGCAAGTTTCCGCTCAATAGGCGGGAAACCTCCCATGAATCCGGGGCTTGCGGTCAAATTTCTTGCCCACCTCCCCGCCTCTGTCTAAGCACACGTGCAAACAGGGACCGAAGAAAGACCGCGACTTTGTTACAGACGCTGGCGATCCGACTGCATGAGATCCTCGAACGTCATTTCCCCGAACGCCGGGTGTTTCTGCGATCCGACTCCGACACACGCTTCATCCGGCTGCGCCCCGGCACGCAGATCATCGCCGCTGTCGGCACCTGCGCGATCGTCGCCTGGACGATCATCGCGACCGCCGTTCTGGTGATGGATTCTATCGGCGCGGGCAATTTTCGCGAGCAGGCGAAACGCGAATTGCAGACCTACGAGGCCCGGCTCAACGCGCTGGCCGAAGAGCGCGACAGCCGGGCACAGGAGGCACTGGCAGCACAGGAGCGGTTCAGCTCGGCGCTGGCGCAGATATCGGCCATGCAATCCGAGCTTCTCGCCTCCGAGACACGCCGGCGCGAGCTCGAAACCGGGCTCGAAATGGTCCAGAGCACCCTGCGCCGCGCCATGTCCGCGCGCGAAGAGACGCAGCTAAAGGTGGCGCGCCTCACCTCGCAGATCCAGGCCGGGAAAGCCGAGAGCCCCGGCACCGCGGCTGACCCGGCGAACGATCCAACCGTCGAGGTGCTGACTGCCGCGCTCGCCGATGCGGCGCGTGAGCGCGACAAGACCCTCTCCCAGGCCGAAGATGCTCAGCGCGAGGCCGAGGAGATGGCTTTCGAGTTGCAGCTCGTGAACGAGCGCAATTCAGAAATATTCAGCCGCCTCGAAGACGCGATGACCATCTCGGTCGAGCCGTTGGAAAAGATGTTCCGCAAGGCCGGTCTCGACCCCGACCAGCTACTCGATACGGTGCGGCGCGGCTATTCCGGGCAAGGCGGCCCGCTTACTCCGATCTCCGTCTCGACGCGCGGCAGTGCCCCTTCTCCCGAAGCCACGCGCGCCAACCGCATCCTCGACCGGCTCGACGAGATCAACCTCTACCGCCTCGCCGCCACCCAGGTGCCGCTCGCGATGCCGGTCAAGGCCGGATTCCGCTATACCTCCGGCTTCGGTATGAGATGGGGGCGAATGCACAAGGGACTCGACATGGCCGCGCCCTGGGGCACGCCGATCTACGCCTCCGGCGATGGTGTGGTCACCTATGCCGGGTGGCAATCGGGCTATGGACAGATCGTCAAGATCAAGCACGCCTTTGGAATCGAGACCCGCTATCCGCACATGTCAAAAATCCGCGTGAAAAAGGGCCAAAGGGTCTCGCGCGGGGATCGGATAGGTGATATGGGAAACACCGGACGATCCACAGGATCTCACCTTCACTATGAGATCCGTATCGATGGCAAGGCCATCAACCCCATGATCTACATCAAGGCTGCGAGAGATGTTTTCTAAGAGCAAGATCAACGAACCCGCGCACAAACCCACCGAGGCCAAGCCGGCCCCGGCGGATACCCGCACCGAGAGCCCGCGCACCGATACCGGCGGCGAACAGCGCAGCACCTCGCCAAAGGCCAAGCCGCCGGCGTCTGTGCTGTCGTCGGACCTGCACGTTGTCGGCAACCTGCGCACCACCGGCGACATCCAGGTCGAGGGCACCATCGAGGGTGACATCCGCGCGCATCTGCTGACCGTCGGCGAAGGTGCCACCGTCAAGGGCGAGGTGATCGCCGATGACGTGGTGGTGAACGGACGCATCGTGGGCCGCGTGCGCGGTCTCAAGGTGCGGCTTACCTCCACCGCGCGGGTCGAGGGGGATATCATCCACAAGACCATCGCCATCGAATCGGGCGCGCATTTCGAGGGCTCGGTGCAGCGACAGGACGACCCGCTCTCGGGCAACAAGCCCGGCGCCAAGAGCGGCGCACAGGCGGCCCCAGCCCAGCACCAGCAGGGTGGGACGCAACAGGCCGCTGCACAGCAAGGCGGCGCGCAACCCGCCTCCAGGCCCGCGGACGCCAAGCAGAGCTGATCCCGCAACGGACGCGACACAGGAATAGGCGCCCTGCCCCGGCAGCGGCGCCTTTTTCGTGCCTCACGCCTCCAGCTCGGCATCCCAGTACAGAAAGTCGATCCAGCTCTCGTGGAGGTGGTTGGGCGGGAACTTGCGGCCCATGTTGCGCAGCTCCTCCGCCCCCGGCGCACGCGGCGGGCGGCGCAGGCTCATCCCCACCTGCCGCAGGCTGCGCGCGCCCTTGCGCAGGTTGCATGGGGAACACGCGGCAACGACGTTCTCCCAGCTCGTGCGCCCGCCGCGGGCGCGCGGCACCACGTGATCAAAGGTCAGGTTGTCCCTTGTGCCACAATACTGACAGCGAAATTCGTCCCTCAGAAAAAGATTGAAGCGCGTGAATGCCACGCGCTTCTGAGGTTTCACATAGTCCCGCAGCACGATCACCGAGGGTATGCGTATCTCGGTGCTCGGACTGCGCACCCAGTGATCGTATTGCGCGACGATATCCACCCGGTCGGACCAGACCGCCTTGATCGCCTCCTGCCACGTCCAGAGCGACAGCGGATAGTACGAGAGCGGTCGGTAATCGGCGTTGAGCACCAGCGCCGGAAACTGCCGCAGTCCGGCCGGCTCTCTCACGAACTCGCTTCTGAAATCACCGTCCATTGCGTTCACAGCCCCTGCGGCGCCCTCTCTTGCGGCGGACGGGGCACGCGCCCGCCCTCTAACCTACTATATATCGCGGCGACCACCTGACAAGCCTTAGATATTGCGCCACATCTAGCGATTCCATAGCCGCGGAAGGTAACCGCCATGTGACACGCTCAGGCCGCAACACCCCGGTCCTGCTCTGACTGCCGCCGCCACAGCGCCGCATAGCGACCATCGCGCGCCAGCAGGTCGGCGTGGCTGCCCTGCTCGATCACGCGGCCGTCCTCCAGTACCACGATCCGATCGGCGCCCGCCACCGTCGAGAGGCGGTGCGCGATCATGATGACCGTGCGCCCCTCCGCAGCGCGGGCAAGCGCGTCCTGGATGTCGCGCTCTGTCCCGGTGTCGAGCGCGCTGGTCGCCTCGTCCAGAAGCAGGATCGGCGGGTTCTTCAAAAGCGTGCGCGCGATCCCAACGCGCTGTTTCTCGCCGCCCGACAGCTTCAGCCCCCGCTCGCCGACCTGCGTGGCATAGCCCTCCGGCAGCCCGGCGATAAACTCGTGGATCTGCGCCGCCCGCGCCGCCTCCTCGATCTCGGCCTGGCTCACGTCATCGCGGCCATATCCGATGTTGTAGCCGATCGTGTCGTTGAACAGCACCGTGTCCTGCGGCACCACGCCGATGGCGGTGTGCAGGCTGTCGAGGGTGACATCGCGGATGTCCTGCCCGTCGATGGTGATGCGTCCGTCCTGCACGTCGTAGAAACGGAACAAAAGCCGCCCGATGGTGGACTTGCCCGATCCCGACGGCCCCACCACCGCCACCATCTGACCAGCGGGCACATCCAGCGTCACGCCCTTGAGGATGGGGTTGCCCGAATCGTAGCCAAAGCGCACGTCCTCCAGCCGCACATGCGCCCCCGCCACGGCAAGCGGCCGCGCGCCGGCCCGCTCGTACACATCGGGCGGCTGATCCAGCAGGTCGAACATCTCGCCCATGTCCACCAGCGCCTGCCGGATCTCTCGATAGACCGTGCCGAGAAAATTGAGCGGCATGGTGATCTGGATCATGTAGGCATTGACCATGACGAAATCGCCCACGGTCATCGTGCCCGCCTGTACGCCCGTGGCCGCCATCACCATTACCGCCACCAGGCCGCCGGTGATGAGGAATGCCTGCCCGAAATTGAGAAACGAGAGCGAATAGGCGGTCATGAGCGCCGCGCGCTCATAGCCCGCCATCGTCCGGTCGTAACGCGCCGCCTCCAGCCCCTCGGCGCCGAAATACTTGACCGTCTCGTAATTGAGCATGCTGTCGATGGCCTTCTGGTTGGCATCGGTGTCCTGGTCGTTCATCTCGCGACGCAGGCGCACGCGCCATTCAGTCACCCTGAAGGTAAACGCGACATAGGCCGCGATTACCCCCGCCACCACCGCCAGGTACCAGATGTCAAAAGCCAGCCACAGGATCACCCCCACCATCAGCAATTCGAGGATCAGCGGCGCGATAGAGAACAGCAGGAAGCGCAGAAGGAAATCGACGCCCTTCACCCCGCGCTCTATGATCCGGCTCAGCCCGCCGGTGCGCCGCGTCAGGTGATAGCTGAGCGAAAGCGCGTGAATGTGCCGGAATGTCTCGAGCGCGAGCGTGCGCAGCGCCCGCTGGCCCACCTTGGCAAAGGCCGCGTCGCGCGCCTGCTGGAACGCCACGTTCATCAGCCGCGCCATGCCATAGGCCACCGTCAGCCCGATGGCCCCCGCCCCCAGCGCCCAGGCCGGGCCCGGCCCCTCGCCCGCCAGCGCATCCACTGCGACCTTGTAGAAAACCGGCGTCGTCACCGCGATCAGCTTGGCCGCCAGCAGCAACGCCAGCGCCAGCACCACCCGGCGCCGCACCCAGGGCTCCTCCGCGCTCCACAGGTACGGGGCGACCCGGCGGATGATCCGCCATCCACCGCGCTCTGACGGATTGGGCTTGGGGTGGGGGGTGCGCATCGGTGGCCTTTGTCGTTGCTGCCGGGCCCCACAAATAGCGGCGACACCTCCCGATGACCAGAGCGCGGTGCTACTGCGGCAACTCGAACACCTGCCCGGGATAGATCAGGTCGGGGTCGCGAATGCGGTCGCGATTGGCCTCGAAAACCCGCACGTAGAGGATGCCCTCGCCATAGGCCGCGCGCGAAATCGCCCACAGGGTCGAGCCGGGCTGCACCGTCACCACCGACATGCGCGGCGGCGCCGGTGTGCCGTCCTGCGCGGAAAGCGTGGCCACGTCCTCGCGTTTGAACGGCATCTCGATCCGCGAGGTCACCTCGCCCCCGGCGGCAACCTCGTCAACGCGCAGCGTGTAGATACCGGCATCCACCTCCGGCAGCGCGCTGCGCCAGGCACCGCTCTCGTCCACCGGCGCGGTGGTGACGGCGCGATTGTCAACGTAGATGCGCACCCGCGCGTCGGGTGTGCTGGCCCGGCCCGAAAGTTTCACCTCGCCCGTGCCGGAATAGCTGATCGAATCGACGGCCACCGACGACATCGCCTCCGGCCCCTGCCCGGAAGGCGCCTGCAACACGCGCACACCCTCGGTCTCCGACAGCACGACAGTGGGGGGCGCGGGGGTCTCGGCGGGCTGCTCCTTGCCCGCCTCCGGGGCCGGATCGCGCGTTTCCGGCGCGGTCCGGCTTGCCTCGGGGGTGGGCGCGGTCGTCTCCGTCACCGCAATCTCTGCCGTCTCCGGTTGCACCTCCGCCGCCTCCGCCGTCTCGGGCGCCTGATCCTCCCCAAGGTCCGGCGCGCCCCCGGCCGTTACCCCCTCCTGCGCGGCGGGCGCGGGCGCCGCCGCGGTATCGGCCTGCGCCACCGCCTCCGGGCGTGGTGCCGGGGGCGGCGACGGCGCGATCAGGATCTCGTCAGACGCGCGGATCACCCCCCCGTCGTCGAGCAGCAGCTCCAGCCCCAGCACCCGCACCGCGTCGCTCAGCGGCAGGTCGAGAAACGCCACGAACTTGCCCGACCCGTCCGCCAGGGCCGTGCCGAGGCGGGCGTCATCCACCGTGATCGCCACCTTGCCGCCCGGAATCGCGCGCCCCGCGACGACCATCTGCCCATCCGGGTCCAGGCGAAAGGTATCGAGCGCGGGTGGTTGCGGGCTCTCCGTCTCCGGCCCGCCCTCAGGGCTCGCGCCTCCGTTCGCCTTGACGGCGGGCGTCGCGGGAGCCTCTTGCGCCGTCTCGCTGGCATCGACCGACTCGCCCGCGTCCTGCGCCTCCGGCGCGGGTTCGGGCGGCAACTCGGCGGCAGGTTCCGCCGCCCGCTCCGGCTCGGGCGTGGATAGCGACAGATCACCATCCGCGAAGAGATAGGCGCCGATGGCCACCGCCACAGCGACCGCGGCCGCCCCGAGCCCGATCACAGGACCCGCACCCAATCCGGCGATTTTGCTCATCTTCTTCGACATCCCCAACCAGGGCACCGTGCCCGGTTGTCGGAGCATATCAACAAGGCTATCAGGGGTCAAAGCAACCCTTTGAGCGACAGGAGAAATTCATGACACACGCGGCTGTCTGTGTCTTTTGCGGCGCACGCGAGGGTCATGACCCGTCCTACATGGCCGCCGCGGAAGAGACCGGGCGGATGCTGGCCGGGAACGGGTGGGAGCTGGTCTACGGCGCGGGCGACGTGGGGCTGATGGGGGCGGTGGCGCGCGCGGCACAGGCGGCGGGCGGGCGCACGCTCGGCGTGATCCCCGCGCATCTGGTGGGGCGCGAGGGCGGCAGGCCCGGTCTCACCCGCCACATCGTCACCGAGACCATGCATGAACGCAAAAAGGTGATGTTCATGAATTCCCACGCGATCGTGGTGCTTCCGGGTGGTGCCGGCTCGCTTGACGAGCTGTTCGAGGTGCTGACATGGCGTCAGCTTGGCCTGCATCAAAAGCCGATTTTCCTCTTGAATACAAATGATTATTGGACACCCCTGATGCGGCTTGTCGAGCATGTCATCGCCCGCGGCTTCGCCGATGCAAGCCTGCGGCGCATGATCCGCGAGGTCGATGACCCTCAGGCTCTCGGCACCGCCCTGCGCGCCGCCCTGTCCTGACGCAGGCTCGCGGTGGTATAGATCGCGAGCGCGGTCCAGATCATGCCAAAGGCCACGGCGTGCCAAAAGCTGAACGGTTCGAGAAAAATCAGTGTTGCCACCAGAAATTGCAGGGTGGGGTTCAGGTACTGCACCAGCCCCACCGTGGCCAGCGTGACGCGCTTGGTGGCATAGCTGAACATGATCAGCGGCGAGCCGGTGAGAATGCCGGAAAAAGCCAGCAGCAGACTATCGCGCCAGTTCGCGCCAAACGCGCCCTGACCGCCGGAATGAAAATACCACAGCACGGTCAGCGCGATTGGCGACAAGAGCAGAACCTCGGCGGTGACAGACACCACCGGCCCGACGGAAAGCCCTTTCTTGACAAGGCCATAGAGACCAAAGCTCGACGCCAGCACCAGCGCGATCCACGGCGGCACGCCCAATCCCGCGGTCAGCGTCACCACCGCGCAGAGCGCCAGCCCCACGGCGAAAAGCTGTGCCCGGCCCAGCCGTTCGCGAAACGCGGTCGCCCCGAGCAGCACCGCCACCAGCGGAAAGATGTAATAGCCCAGCGACGCCTCCATCGCGCGGCCCACCTGGATCGAGGTGATGAACACGAACCAGTTGGTCGAGATCATCAACGCCGCGAAGCCGATCATCAGGATGGAACGCCTTCCGCCAAGCGCCTGGCCCAGAACGAAAATCCGCCCCTGAACCAGCAACACGAGGGCAAAGAAGGCACACGACCACAGCGTGCGATGCGCAAGGATTTCAATGGGCGGGATATGATCCAGAAGTTTGTAATAGATGCCCGACAGACCCCAGATCGTGCAGGTCGCGACCATCGCGATGATCCCCTTGGTCGCCTCGCGCATCTGCGGCCCGCTCCTTCTGCCTCGCCACTCTTGCTGCCCTGCCCGCGCGGCAAAGGCAAGAGCAACCGGGCAAATCGGTCCGTCACGGGGCGATCAGGATCAATGCGTCGTCAATTCCGCCAGGAGCACCTTTTCCAGCTTGTCGCCGGGATGGTTGGTCAGGTCCTTGCCGATCTCGGCCACGATGCACTGCGCAACCTCCTTGTGCAGGTGATCGCGCAGGCCGCCGAGCGTTTTTGGCGGGGCAACGAGGATCAGCCGCTTGAAGGTACCGCGATGCGCCATCCGGTAGAGGACTTCCGCCATGTCCGAGGCAAATCTCGCCTCGTCCAGCTCATGCCAATCTGCGCTGGACAGGCCCGAGCGCTGGCCAGGCCCGGGATCAGACATGCGTCCGGGTCGGTCGCTCTGTTGCTCGCGATTCGGGGGCAGATCCTGTTCCTCGACGCGGCGGATCACTAGATTTGGGGCCTGTGCGTCCGTCACGTTTTCTAGAAACAGCGCCTTTTTCCCATCTGCCACCAGAACCCAGGTACCGTGCGAAAGTTTATCCATTTGCGTCGCTCCTTTCTCTGCATCTTTGGCCTTTGACACTATCCCCCGTTCCGGGCACCGGCGACGTTGACACGGATCAACCGGACGCGAGAAACCCCGCACCACTGGCGCGGGGTTTCCGGTCGAGGCGCATGGTCGACCGAGATCACATCCGCGAGGCGACGTTTTCCCAGTTCACCAGATTGTCGAGAAAGTTCTGAAGATAGGCGGGGCGCTTGTTGCGGAAGTCGATATAGTAGGAATGCTCCCACACGTCACAGCCCAGAAGCGCGGTCTGTCCAAAGCAGAGCGGGTTCACGCCGTTCTCGGTCTTGGTGACCTTGAGGCTGCCATCGGTGTCCTTGACCAGCCAGCACCAGCCCGAGCCGAACTGCCCGGCGCCCGCGGCGGCGAATTGCGATTTGAATTCGTCGAGACTGCCAAAGCTCTCGTTGATCGCCTTTTCCAGCTCGCCCGGCATGCCGGTGCCGCCCGGTGCCATCATCTCCCAGAACTGGTTGTGGTTCCAGTATTGCGAGGCATTGTTGAAAATGCCGTTTTGCGCAACGGCGGTCGCGTCATAGGTGCCCTTGATGATCTCTTCGACGGATTTTCCATCCCACTCGGTCCCGGCGATCGCCTTGTTGCCGTTGTCGACATAGGCCTTGTGGTGGATGTCGTGGTGATATTCCAGTGTCTCGCGGCTCATCCCGTGATCGGCGAGCGCGTCGTGGGAATAGGGCAGATCGGGAAGTTCGAAGGCCATGTGGTCCCCCTGTTCGTTGGCGTTGATATCCTGTGCCCGATACATGGTGGCGGGCGCGCCAAAAGGTCAACCCCGCGCGCCGGAGTTTTTCCCTCGGGAATGGCGCCCGCTCAGCCGTAGACGCCCACCTCACCACCAGAAAGGGCCGCCGTTTTCAACAGGTTGAAAGCATACTCGCCCACTGAGCGGAAACACACCAGGTGAAAGGTGCCACCCTCGTCCAGCCAGAAGGCGGCCGGCACCTGCGCCATGCGGGTGCGGCGGAACATGCCGGGGGCAAAGGCGTCAGGCGAGAGATCCACCGGGCAGAGCTTGGCCAGAACCTCGCGCGCGCCCCCCCCCGAGATACGCAGGAAGCTGCGCGCGTCCGAGACGTTGACGGCCAGGAAATGCTGCCCCTCCAGCGCCGCGTCCAGCGTGGCAATCGTCTCGGCCACCTTGTCATAAGGGCACATCAACAGCAGTTCGTCCGGCGACATCCACAGCGCCGCGGTTTCCTTCCCGCCCAGCGCCGCGCGCTGTCCGGGAATGTCCAGACCCACGGCCTTCTTGACCGCGGCCTTGACCTCCTTGGAGGCCAGATCGCCGCGCAGGGTGATCATGCCGGTGGGGCCGGCATCCTCGATGGTGGCAATCCCCTCGAACCGGGCGCCATTCAGGGCGGTCACGGGCTCAGCCATTCTGTTTCTCCCCGTCCTTGTCGTAAAACACCTGATCGACGATCTTGGCCTTGATGATGCCGCCATCGACCGTCGGAAACTCCAGCACCTCGCCCATGCGGTTCGGCCCGTGCAGGACCAGCCCCATGGCGATGCCACGGCCCAGCGTGGGCGAGTGATAGGTCGAGGTCACGCGCCCCTGCACGTTGCGCTGCCCGTTGGCGTTGTGGCCCTCCGCCGTGGCATAGGCCCCGTCGGGCAGGGCCGAGCCGTCGAGCGTTTCCAGCCCGACCAGCTTCCAGCGGTTGGGGTCGGCCATGTGGCTGCGTTCCTGCGCACGCTTGCCGAGATAGTCCTCTTTCTTCTTGGAAATCGCCCACTGCATGTTGAGGTCCTGCGGGATGACCGTGCCATCCGTCTCGTCCCCGATCATGATAAAGCCCTTCTCGGCACGCATGACGTGCATCGCTTCGGTGCCGTAGGGCATGACGCCATACTCGGACCCCGCCTCCATCAGCGCGTCCCACAGGGCGCGCCCGTGGCTTGCGGGCACCGAAAGCTCAAAGCTCAGCTCACCGGCAAAAGAGATACGGAACACGCGCGCCGGGATGCCCGCGACGGTGATCCCGGTCCAGCCCATGAAGGCCAGCGCGTCGGCGCTGATATCGTCATCGGTCAGCTTCTCGATCACCTTGCGAGAGTTCGGGCCCGCGACGCCCACCTGCGCGTATTGCTCGGTGACGTTGGCGGTATAGACCTTCCAGTCCCACCATTCGGTCTGGAGCCATTCCTCCATGTGACCATGTATCGACTCCGCGCCCCCGGTTGTGGTGTGGCAAAGGAACGTGTCCTCATCGAGCCGCGCCACCACGCCGTCATCCATGAGAAAGCCGTTCTCGTTGCACATCAGGCCATAGCGGCAGCGGCCCGGCTTTAGCGTGGACATCATGTTGGTATAGAGCATGTCCATGAAGCGGCCCGCGTCGGGGCCCTTGACGATGATCTTGCCCAGAGTCGAGGCATCGAGCACCCCAAGGCTGTCGCGGGTCTGGGTGATCTCTCGGTTCACAGCCTCGTGGCGCCCCTCTTCGCCCTTGGGAAAGCAATAGGGGCGACGCCATTGGCCCACCGGCTCGAAATCCGCGCCGTTGGCCTCGTGCCAGCCCTGCATCGGTGTCTTGCGAATCGGCTGGAAATTGGCCTTGGTCGCCTCGCCCGCGATCGAAGACAGCGAGATCGGCGTGTAGGGCGGACGAAACGTGGTGGTTCCGGTCTGTGGGATCGGCTGGCCCAGCGCGTCCGAGAGGATCGCCAGACCGTTGATATTGCTCAGCTTGCCCTGGTCCGTGGCCATGCCCAGGGTGGTGTAGCGCTTGGCGTGCTCGACGCTCTCATACCCCTCGCGGGCGGCGAGCTGCACGTCCGACACCTTCACGTCGTTCTGATAATCGAGCCACGCCTTCAGCCGCAGCTTGTAGCCCGCGCCCTGCGGCATGAGCCAGACAGGCTGCATCGGCGCCTCCGGCGACGCGCTGCCCTGGGGCGCCTTGCCCTTGGGCTTGGCCCCGGTGGCCTTTGCCGCCGCCTGCCCCGCCGCGTGCGCATCGTTCAGCACGCCCGCGAGATCGCCCGCACCGTTTGCAGACCCGGCAGGGAGAACGAACCCCTCGCCCTGCGCGCCGCGCGGCGGGTTCTCGGGGTCGGGGCGGAAATGGGCCTGTGCCTCGTCCCAGATCAGCTTGCCCCCGCAATGCGACCACAGGTGCACCACCGGCGACCAGCCGCCCGACATGGCAACCGCCTCACAGGCGATTTCTTCCAGCGCCGCGCCCTCGCCCGCCTGCGCGCAGATCGCGACGCCGGTGACGTGCTTGCCGCCCTTGACCTTTGCGATGCCCTTGCCGTTCTCGATGCGGATGCCCAGCGCGCGCGCCTCCTCGGCCAGCGCACCGCCGCCCTGCTGGCGCGCGTCGAGGATCGCGGGGATCTCGAGGCCCAACTTCTTCAGCGTGATGGCGGTGCGGTAGGCGTCGTCATTGTTGGTCACGACCACGGTGCGGTCGCCGATGGAAACGCCGTAATCCACCGCGTAATCGCGCACCGCCGAGGCGAGCATGACGCCGGGGATGTCGTTACCGGCAAAGCTGAGCGGGCGCTCGATGGCCCCGGTTGCGGTGACGATCTGCCCCGCGCGGATGCGCCACAGGCGGTGCCGGGGCGCGTCGCTGCCGGGGGTGTGATCCGCGACCCGCTCGTAGCCCAGCGCATAACCGTGATCATAGACCCCGGCCCCCATGCAGCGGGTGCGCAGGGTGACATTGGGCATGTCCTGCAGTTTCGCAATGGTGGCGTCGATCCAGTCCTCGACCGGATGGCCATCCACCTCGCCGCCATCGACCGGCGCGCGGCCGCCCCAATGCGCGGTCTGCTCGATCAGCATGACCTTCGCGCCCGCCTCTGCCGCGGCCAGCGCCGATTGCAGACCGGCCACGCCGCCGCCCACCACGAGCACGTCGCAGAAATAGTAGAAATGCTCGTACCGGTCGGGGTCGCCGGGGTTCGGTGCCTTGCCGAGCCCCGCCGACTGGCGGATGAACGGCTCGTAGACATGCTTCCAGAACGGGCGCGGGTGGATGAACATCTTGTAGTAGAAACCCGCCGGCAGGAAGCGCGCAAAGTGGGTGTTGACCGCGCCGATATCGGTCTCGAGACTGGGCCAGTGGTTCTGGCTGACCGCCACAAGCCCGTCGAAAAGCTCGGTCGTGGTGGCGCGCTGGTTGGGCTCGAACCGCGTGCCCTCGCCCAGCCCCACGAGCGCGTTGGGCTCTTCCGCCCCGCTCGCCACGACACCGCGCGGGCGGTGATACTTGAACGAGCGGCCCATCAGCATCTGGCCATTGGCCAGCAGCGCCGAGGCGAGCGTATCGCCCGGATGGCCCTGCATCCGCTTGCCGTTGAAGGTGAATTCCTGCGCGCGACCGCGATCGAGACGGCGGCCGCCGGTGGCCAGACGTGTGCTCATGTGCCAGACCTCTTGCCCGTTGCGGGCGTGATGAGTTGGGTATTTTTGCCAGGAAGAAGAGTCATGCGAACTCCCTCCATCGCCAGCCGGGGCGCTTGGCGGTGATCGCGTCGCGGATGACCTGCGGCGGCTCCAGCGTCTGGGCCGAATAGGTGCCGTAGACCTCCAGCGTCACGGTATCGCGCGCCGCGTGGAACCACTTGCCGCAGCCATTATTGTGCCGCCAGCGCTCGAAATGCACGCCCTTGGGGTTTTCCTTGGCAAAGAGGTAGGTGTGAAACTCCTCCTCCGAGGCGCCGGGGCCGTGGCGCGTCAGATGCGCCTCGCCACCCTGGTGGAATTCGGTCTCTTCGGCGGTGACGCCGCAGCAGGGGCAGGTGAGGATCAGCATTTTTCCATCCCTCCTTAGTGGGCGACGCCGGCGGCGACGGATTCATCAATGAACCGGCCCTGGTAGAAGCGGTCGAGGCCGAACGCGTCGCAGAGCGGCGAGTGGCCCTTGGCCATCAGTTCGGCAAAGCCCCAGCCGGAGCCGGGGATCGCCTTGAACCCGCCGGTGCCCCAGCCCGCGTTGATGAAGATGCCGTCGACGGGCGTTTTCGACAGGATCGGCGAGCGGTCGCCGGTGACATCCACGATGCCGCCCCACTGGCGCAGCATTTTCAGCCGCGCGACCATCGGGAAGGTCTCGACCAGGGCGCGCACGGTTTCCTCGATATGGTGGAAGGCGCCGCGCTGCGTGTAGTTGTTATAGCCGTCGGTGCCGCCGCCGATCACCATCTCGCCCTTGTCGGACTGGCTCATGTAGCCGTGCACGGTGTTGGCCATGACGACGCAATCCATGCAGGGCTTGATCGGCTCGCTGACCAGCGCCTGAAGCGCCACGCTCTCGATCGGCAGGCGGAACCCGGCCATGTCGGCGAGGTGGCCCGAATGACCGGCCACCACGATGCCCAGCTTGTCGCAGTCGATATCGCCGCGATTGGTGGTCACGCCGGTGACGCGGCCGCCATCGCGGCGGATGCCGGTCACCTCGCATTTCTGAATGATGTCCATGCCCATCGCCGAGCACGCCCGCGCATAGCCCCAGGCCACCGCATCGTGCCGCGCGGTGCCCGCCCGCGCCTGCCACAGCCCGCCCAGAACCGGATACCGTGGCCCGTCAAGATTGATGATCGGCACGATCTCCTTGACGCGCCGGGGCGTGATGAACTCGGTGGTCACGCCCTGTAGCGCGTTGGCCTGCGCCGTGCGCTTGTAGCCGCGGACCTCGTGCTCGGTCTGCGCCAGCATGATGACGCCGCGGGGCGAATACATGATGTTGTAGTTGATATCCTGGCTCAGCGTCTCGTAGAGCGAGCGGGATTTCTCGTAGATCGCCGCCGACGGATCCTGCAGGTAGTTGGAGCGGATGATGGTCGTGTTGCGGCCCGTGTTGCCGCCGCCCAGCCAGCCCTTTTCCAGCACCGCCACGTTGGTGATGCCGAAGTTCTTGCCGAGGTAATAGGCGGTTGCAAGGCCATGCCCGCCGGCGCCGATGATGATGACGTCATAGCGCTTCTTCGGCTCGGGCGAGGCCCAGGCGCGTTCCCACCCCATGTGGTCGCGCAGGGCCTCTCGGGCGACGGCAAAGACGGAATAGCGTTTCATGCGCGGGGTGTCCTTTTGCGGGGATTCGCGGGCCGGTAACGATGCGATGGTAATGCGACGGGCACGCGGGCGAAAGGTGACCGAGGGCGGCGCTTCGCCCGCGAATTGCGACATTGCGACATCGCGGCGCGGGGCGCGCGCCCGGATATGCGGCTTTGCCCCTTTTTTCCGCGCGCGGGGCGCTTTAGATGGGGACGGGAAAGGATGACGATCATGAGCTTCTGGATCATCGCGGCGGCGCTCGCCATCGGCACCGGCCTGCTTCTGGCGCTGGCGGCGCTGCGCGGGCGCGCGGGGGCCGAACCGCCCGCTTCCTATGACCTGCGCGTCTACCGCGACCAGCTGCGCGAGATCGAGCGCGACGCCAGTCGCGGGGTGGTTGCCGCCGACGAGGCCGCGCGGCTGCGCGCCGAAGTCTCGCGCCGCATCCTCGCCGCCGATGCGCAACTGCGCGCGGACGGGCCCAACGCCGGTCAGCCGCGCATCGCCGGACGGGCCGGGGCACTCGCGGCGATGGTACTGGTCGCGGGCGGCGGGCTGGCGCTCTATACCGCGCTTGGCGCGCCCGGCTACGGTGACATGCCGCTTGCCGCGCGGATCGCCGCCTCCGAGGCGGCGCGCGCCGAGCGGCTCGGGCAGGACGCCGCCGAGGCCCGCTTCGGCCCCGAAGAGCCCCCCCCGCCGGACGGGACGAGCCAGGAGCAGCTCGACCTGGTGGAGCAGTTGCGCAAGGTGGTGGCGGCCCGGCCCGAGGATCAGCAGGGGCTGCGTTTCCTGATGCGCAGCGAGGCCGCGCTGGGGCGCATGGCGGCGGCGCGCGAGGCGCAGGAGAAGCTCGTCGCGCTGCGCGGCGACGCGGCGAGCGCCACCGATCACGCAACGCTGGCCGAGTTGATGATCGAGGCGGCGGGGGGCTATGTCTCGACCGATGCGGCGGAGGCGCTGCGCGCCGCGCTCGAGCGCGATCCGCGGGCGCCCACAGCGCGGTTCTACCTTGGCCTGTGGCATTTGCAGCTCGGTCGGCCCGACCTCGCATTCCCCGTCTGGCGCGACCTGTTGGAAGACAGCACCCCCGACGCGCCCTGGGTGCCCGCGATCCGCGCCGAGATCGGCGAGATCGCACAGCGCGCGGGCGTGCGCTATACCCCGCCCGCAAAAACCGAGGGGCGCGGCCCGTCTGCCGCCGACATGGAGGCCGCCGCAGACATGGACCCCGAGGCGCGCGCCGAGATGATCCGCGGCATGGTCGCGGGGCTGTCCGAGCGGCTCGCAACCGATGGCGGCCCGCCCGAGGATTGGGCGCGGCTCATCAACGCCTACGGCGTGTTGGGCGAGACGGCGCAAGCCCGGCGCATCTGGACCGAGGCGCGCCAGACCTTTGGCGGCGATACCCGCGCACTCGGTATTCTGCGCACGGCGGCAGAGGCTGCGGGCGTCGCCGAATGATCTGCGAGGACATCGCCGACTTCGCCGTCGCGCTGGCGCCGGGCCGGGGGGTGATGGGGCTCGATCTCGGCACCAGGACCATCGGCGTCGCCCTCTCCGACCGGCTTCTGTCGAGCGCGAGCGCGGTGGAAACGGTGAAGCGGCGCAAATTCACCCTCGATGCCGCGCGCCTGCTGGAGATCGCGGCCGCGCGCGAGGCGGGCGGCATCCTGCTGGGTCTGCCCCGCAACATGGACGGCAGCGAGGGCCCCCGTGCCCAATCCACCCGCGCCTTCGCCCGCAACCTGTCGCGGCTGACCGATCTGCCCATCGGATTCTGGGACGAGCGCCTGTCGACCGTGGCCGCCGAACGCGCCCTCCTGGAGGCGGATACGACACGCAAACGTCGCACAGAGGTCATCGATTCGGTCGCCGCCGCCTATATCCTGCAAGGGGCGCTGGACCGGATGCACCATATGAGGACCGAGCAGCATGGCGGATGATGTCTGGAATCGCGACGAGGTGGAAAGCCCCTGCGTGCGCGTCTGCGTCGTCCACCCCGAGGCGCGCATCTGCACCGGCTGCCTGCGCTCCATCGACGAGATCACCCGCTGGTCAAAGATGAGCACGGAAGAGCGCCGCACCATCATGGCTGCCCTGCCCGACCGCGCCGACCTCCTGAAGAAACGCCGCGGCGGCCGGGCCGCGCGGCTGGCGCGGGGCGGATGATCGCCCGGCAGCGGTCAGCGGCACGATGACCGAAACCCTTACCGGCGTTGGAACAGAATCACCAAAAGCGCCAATAATGACGATCCCAGCATCAGCAGGAGGGAAACCGCGTTGAGAAGCGGCGTGGAGCCTTCCTTCAGCCGGTCGAACATGGCGATGGTCAGCGGCGCATCGGATCCGACCAGCATGAGCGTGGTGTTGAAATTCTCGAAACTCATCAGGAACGCCACCACCGCCGCCCCGACCACGGCTGGCATCAGAAAGGGAATGGTGATCGTGCGCACCGCCGTCAGCCGCGTGGCGCCCAGATTCAGGGCGGCATCTTCCAGCGTGCGGTCGAATTTCTGCAAGCGGGCGGTGATGACCAGCGTCGCGATCGTGGTAATGAACGAAAACTGTCCAAGAATGACCAGCAGCAGGCCGGGCCGCAGGGCCTGAATGTCCATCTGTGCGACGTTCCATATCCCGTTTGCGAGGGTCGAGGAAAACACGAGGATCGAAATGCCCAGAACGATCCCGGGGATGACCAGGGGCAGCAGCATGAGCACATAAAGTGCGCTCTTGCCGCGGAACTCGTAGCGATTGAACAGAAACGCGTTCGAGGTTCCGACACTTACCGACAGCAGCGCCACGCAGATCGCGACAAAGGCGGACGTACCCACCGCGCGCAGGATGCCGCGTTCGTGAAAGACCCCGATCTGCGGAAGCTCGTCACCGAAGAACCAGTTCCAGGTAAAGCCCTCCCACGGCAGCGACGGAAATTGGCTGTCGTTGAAAGCAAACACCGCGACGACGGTCAGGGGCAGCGCAAGGTAAAGGAAGAACAGCAGCACATAGCCGCCATAGAGCACGCGAAAACTCCGGGATCGGGGAATGGTCGGGATCATGCTCTACCCCATCGTCTCTTGCAGGGTGCGACCCGTCAGGCGCAACACGCCCCAGACAATGACCGAGGACAGCACCAGCAGCATAAAGCCGAAGGCCGCGCCAAGCTCCCAGTTCGAGCGGACGATGAACTGGTTATAGATCATCTCGGTGAACCACAGGCTGTCCTTGCCGCCCAGCATGGTCGGCGTAAGGTAATTTCCCAATGACAGCATAAACACGACGATGCAGCCAGAGACGATCCCCGGCATGGCATGGGGGATGATGATCTCGCGCAGGACCGACAACCCGTTGCCCCCGAGATCGTAGCCGGCCTCGACCACGCTGTCGTCCAGGCTTTCGAGCGTCGTGACCAGCGGCACCACCATGAACAGCATGGACGTATAGACGAGGCCCACCATCATGGCCGCGTCGTTATACAACATCTCTACCGGCTGATCGGCCAGACCGGCCCATTGCAGCAGGCTGGAAATCAGGCCGGTTTCCCGCAAAAGGATCATCCACCCGAAGGTGCGCACCAGTTCCGAGACGTAGAACGGGATCAGGCACAGCATGAACAGAACCTGCTGCAACCGGCCCCGCGCCATCTTGGCGATGTAATAGGCCACCGGAAAGGCGATCAGCAGGGTAATGGCGGTGGCAAGGACCGACATCACCGCCGTCCGCCAGAAGGTTCTCAGATAGAGCGGCTCGGTCAGGGCCTTGTCATATTGCGTCAGGCTGGTCTCGTAGACGCCAAAGCTGATGCGTTCGCGCAGCGAAATCAGCAGCATGTCGATATGCGGAATGACGATCAACAGCCCGAGCCACAGGACAAGCGGCGTCAGCAGCAGGACGAATCCGATCCGGGCGTTAGAGCGCATCAGCCCGTCCCGGCAAAGCACGTCGCCTGTGCCGCGCCCCAGCCGACATGCACCGTGTCGCCGCGTTCCAGATTGGCGAATTCGCCGGTCTGGGGCAGCGTGACCTCGAGTGTTTCGCCGACCTCATTGTCCACCAGAACGCGGGACGCGGCACCGTTGAAGAGGGTGCTTGTCACGGTGCCGTGCATGCGGTTGTCGAAATCGGACAACGCCCCGGCGCTGGCCGCCAGGTGGATCGCCTCCGGCCGGACAAAGATTTCCGCGGCGTCGCCCCTGGACAGCGCCCCCGCCCCGGTGGCGCGCACGGCAAGGCCGGTCTCGGTCCGTATCTCCAGCACCGCACCATCGACCCGGTCTACGCGGCCCTTCCAGCGGTTCGCCTCTCCGATGAACCCGGCGACAAAAGGCGTGTCGGGACGGTAATAGAGATCCTGGCCCGTTCCGACCTGCTCGAACCGTCCGGCATTCATGACGGCGATCTGGTCGGACATCACCAGCGCTTCGGACTGGTCGTGGGTGATGTAGACGAAGGTCGTGTCGAAGGCCGCCTGAAGCGCCTTCAGTTCGATCTTCATGTGTTCGCGCAGCTTCAGGTCCAGGGCGCCCAAGGGTTCGTCAAGCAGCAGCACATCAGGTTCCAGCACCATGCAGCGGGCGATGGCGACACGCTGTTTTTGCCCGCCCGACAGCTCGTCCACCTTGCGCGCGCCGATCCCCGGCAGGCCGATACGGTCCAGGGCCTCGTCGACCTTGCGGGCGATCCGGCCCCTGGCCATCCCCTGCCGCCGCAGCCCATAGCCGATGTTTTCCGCGATGTTCATCATGGGAAAGAGCGCGAGGTGCTGGAACACCATGTTCACCGGCCGCTTGTTCGGCGGCGTATCCAGAACCGTCCCGCCCTTGATGCGGATGTCCCCCGAGGTGGGGTCGAGGAACCCCGCGATCATTCGCATGATCGTCGTCTTGCCACAGCCCGACGGCCCGAGAATCGAAAAGAAACTGCCCGGAGGCACGGAAAAGGATACGTTGTCGACGGCGGTCGTCTCGCCAAAGCGTCTCACCAGATCGACGCATTCAAGATCAGGGGTCATGCAGGGGCCCGTGGATATGGCGGCACCCTGCAACAGGGTGCCGCGTTTTGATGGGCGATCAGTTCGCGGCCTGAACGCGGTCCAGAACACCACCTTCGATGGCTTCCAGACCGGCGGGAACCGGCGGATACCATTTGATGTTATCGACCGCTTCCTGCGGAAAGCTGGCCCGGTACTTGGCCTTCAGCGCGTCCTCGGCGAATTCGTCGGCCCCTGCGGACGCGGTGAAGTTGCCCGCGACCGAAGTGATTTTCGCCGCGATTTCCGGCTGCATCACGAAGTTGATCCACGCATAGGCCGCCTCGTCGGACTGCCCCTTGGCCGGCAGAACGAAGGTGTCGATCCAGCCCAGGGCCCCCGAGGCCGGTGCAACGAAGGTGATGTCGGAATTGTCCTCGTTCAGCTTCCAGCCGCCCGTGTCCCACGCCATCGACGCCGTGACTTCGCCGGACCGCACGAGGTTCATAAGCTCGTCGCCGCCACTCCAGTAGGTCTTCACGTTGGACTTGCACTCGGTCAGCTTGGCTTCGACCTTGTCCATGATTTCCTTGTACTTGGCCTCGTCTCCATACGCGGCAAAGGGATCTTCGCCCATCGCGAACGCAAAGCCGATCAGCGTCGGACGCTTCAGCCGGTACGACACCTTGCCCGCCAGCGCCGGATCGCACAGATCGGTGTAGTCCTTGACCACGTCGCCCGCCTCGGCCGTGTTGATCACCAGACCGGAGGTGCCCCAGACATGCGGCACGCCGTACACATCGCCGTTCACCGTGGTGTTCGCCATCGTGGCCTTCAGCATCGAGGGAATGAAAAGCGACTCGTCAATCTTCGACATATCGATGGGCTTGTAGATGCCGAATTCCTTCTGCGGCCCCATGACACGGTCCTGCGAGGGCTGCGCGAGGTCAAAGCCGCCACCGCCGGTCGCGCGCAGCTTGGCGATCATCTCCTCGTTGTTGGACTTGGTCACCTCGACCGTGTGTCCGGTTTGTTCTTCAAACATCTCAACGACTTCGTCAGGGGCATAGCCGCCCCAGGTCAAAAGCCGAAGCGTATCCGCCGAAGCGGCCTGCGTCAGGCCGAAAACGGCCACGCAGGTTGTTGTGAGCAATGTCTTGTTCATGGTCTTCCTCTCTGGTGGATGGATCGTTTTATCGCAGGATGATCAGCATTTACCGAATGGTCAAACTGTTTCGGAAACCGGTGCCTTATCTCCGAATTTCTTAACAGATTCTTGAATGGCCTTTTGCCTGACGGCCGGTCCGGGGCACGGCCCGCGTCCGCACCGGGAAAAAGGGGGCTGACGCGGGCGAAGCGCCCCGCCGCTATTCCGCCGCCACCCGGCGCGCGGCCAGCATATCCTTGAGGTATCGCCCGGTATGGCTGCGCTCGACCTGCGCCACCTCCTCCGGCGTGCCGGTGGCCACGATCTCGCCACCGCCATCGCCGCCCTCGGGGCCGATGTCGATGATGTGGTCGGCGGTCTTGATGACGTCGAGATTGTGCTCGATCACCACCACGGTGTTGCCCGCCTCGACCAGTTCGTGCAGCACCTCCAGCAGCTTCTTCACATCCTCGAAATGCAGCCCCGTCGTCGGCTCGTCGAGGATATAGAGCGTGCGCCCGGTGGAGCGCTTGGCCAATTCCTTGGATAGCTTCACCCGCTGCGCCTCGCCGCCCGAGAGCGTCGTCGCCTGCTGGCCCACCTTGATATAGCCGAGACCCACGCGCGCCAGCGCGTCCATCTTCTCGCGGATCGACGGCACCGCCCGGAAAAACTCCTGCGCTTCTTCAACCGTCATATCAAGAACGTCCGCTATGCTCTTGCCCTTGAAGCGAATTTCCAATGTCTCGCGGTTGTAGCGCGCGCCCTTGCAGGTCTCGCATTCGACATAGACGTCGGGCAGGAAATGCATCTCGATCTTGATGAGCCCGTCACCCTGGCACGCCTCGCAGCGCCCGCCCTTGACGTTGAAGCTGAAGCGCCCGGGCTTGTAGCCGCGCGCCTTGGCCTCGGGCAGCCCGGCAAACCAGTCGCGAATCGGCGTGAACGCCCCGGTATAGGTGGCCGGGTTACTGCGCGGCGTGCGTCCGATAGGGCGCTGGTCGATGTCGATCACCTTGTCGAGATGCTCCAGCCCCTTGATCGTCTCGCACGGCGCGGGCGTCTGCCGCGCGCCGTTCAATCGCATCGAGGCGGTCTTGAACAGCGTCTCGATGGTCAGCGTCGATTTGCCCCCGCCCGACACACCGGTCACGCAGACGAACCTGCCCAGCGGAAACTCGGCCGTCATATCCTTGAGGTTGTTGCCGGTCGCGCGCACCACGGTCAGCTTCTTGCGGTTGCCCTTGCGCCGCTTGGACGGCACGGCGATCTCGCGGGTGCCCGACAGGTATTGCCCGGTGATCGACGCCGGATCGGCGGCAACGTGATCGGGCGTGCCGTAGCTCACCACGCGCCCCCCGTGCACGCCCGCCCCGGGCCCGATGTCAAACACGTAATCGGCGGTGCGGATCGCCTCCTCGTCATGCTCGACCACGATCACCGTGTTGCCCTGGTCGCGCAGGTTGCGCAGCGTCTGCAACAGCCGCCCGTTGTCGCGCTGATGCAGCCCGATCGAGGGCTCGTCAAGCACGTAGAGCACCCCCGTCAGGCCGCTGCCGATCTGGCTCGCCAGCCGGATGCGCTGGCTCTCGCCCCCCGACAGCGTGCCCGCGTTGCGGCTCAGCGTCAGGTAATCGAGCCCCACGTTGACCAGAAACCCCAGCCGCTCGCGGATTTCCTTGAGGATGGCGCGGGCGATCTCGTTTTTCTGCGCCGTCAGGTGGTCGGGCACCGTCGCGCACCAGTCATGCGCCTCGCGGATCGACATCTGCACCACCTGCCCCACATGCAAATCCGCGATCCGCACCGCCAGCGCCTCGGGGCGCAGACGATGGCCGCCGCAGGTGCCGCAGGGGCGGTTGTTCTGGTAGCGCTCGAATTCCTCGCGGATCCACGCGCTATCGGTCTCGCGATAGCGCCGCTCCATGTTGGGGATCACCCCCTCGAACACCCGGCTCACCTGGTAGACGCGCCCGCCCTCGTCATAGCGAAAGCGGATTTCCTCTTCGCCCGATCCGTAGAGGAATACCTGTTTCACATGCGCGGGCAGGTCGCGCCACGGGGTCGCCTTGTCGAACTCGTAATGCTTCGCGATGGCGTTGATGGTCTGCGTGAAATAGGGCGATTTGCCCTTGCGCCAGGGCGCGATGGCGCCATCGCCCACGCGCAGCGCCTCGTCGGGCACCACGAGCTTCTCGTCAAAGAACAGCTCGGCCCCCAGCCCTCCGCAATCGGGGCAGGCCCCGAACGGCGCGTTGAACGAAAACAGCCGCGGCTCGATCTCGGGGATGGTGAAGCCACTGACCGGACAGGCGAAATTCTCGGAAAACGTGATCCGCTCCGGCGTACCCTCGCGCGGGGCCGTCTCCAGCACGGCGATGCCGTCGGCGAGATCGAGCGCGGTGCGGAAACTGTCGGCGAGCCGCGTCTCCAGCCCCTCCTTCACCACCAGCCGGTCCACCACCACGTCGATATCGTGGCGGAATTTCTTGTCGAGCGCGGGCGGCTCGTCCAACTCGTAAAACGCGCCATCCACCTTCACCCGCTGAAAGCCCTGCTTGCGCAGTTCGAGGAATTCCTTGCGGTACTCACCCTTGCGGTCGCGCACGATCGGCGCCAGCAGATAGCCGCGCGTGCCCGCCTCCATCGCCATCACCCGATCCACCATGTCCTGCACCTGTTGCGCCTCGATGGGCAGGCCGGTGGCCGGCGAATAGGGCGTCCCGACGCGGGCGAACAGCAGCCGCATGTAGTCGTAGATTTCCGTCACGGTGCCGACGGTAGAGCGTGGATTTTTCGACGTGGTCTTCTGCTCGATGGAAATCGCGGGGCTCAGCCCGCTGATATGATCCATGTCCGGCTTTTCCATCATGTCGAGGAATTGCCGCGCATAGGCCGAGAGCGATTCGACATAGCGCCGCTGCCCCTCGGCATAGATGGTGTCAAACGCCAGCGACGACTTGCCAGAGCCCGACAGCCCGGTAATCACCACGAGCTGATCGCGCGGGATGTCCACGTCGATGCTCTTGAGATTGTGCTCGCGCGCACCGCGCACCGAGATCGTCCTGAGTTCGGCCATATCGCAGCCCCCGTTGTCACCGCCCATGACATAGAGGAGAGCGGCGAGTCGTCCAAGCCGAAATTGTGAACATATGGTGAACGTTGCGAAACGGTCGCGGTCCGGCCAGGCGCCGCCACCCGGCGCCCGCCCCCGTTGCGCGGCTCCTTTACCCTTGGTCGGACCGCCCCCTCGGCCCGGTCACGGCCGTCTCACGCCCGCAGCCGCGCCCCCTTCGGATCGAACGGTGCCTCGTGCAGGATGCGCGCGCGGTGCGGCTGTCCCAGCACCATCACCTCGACCGCATCGCCCGGCTCCGCACCGGACACATAGCCCAGCGCCAGGCTCGTCCCCACCGAATAGCCATAGGCCCCCGAGGTCACGCGCCCCACGCCCACACCGTCCTTGAAAATCGGCTCGCCGCCCGTGGCATCGGCGTTCGACGCGGCCACGTCCGCCGCGTCCAGTGCCAGCATCACCAGCCGCTCGCGCGGGGCGTTGCCGATCACCTGCTCCAACGCCGGTTTGTTCAGGAAATCCTTGTCCATCTTGCACAGGCCGGCCAGCCCGGCCTCCTGCGGCCAGTATTCGGGGCTGTACTCGCGGGACCAAGAGCCATAGCCCTTTTCCAGCCGCAGGCTCATCAGCGCGCGGCTGCCGACCGGCCCCGCGCCGATCCCGCGCCCGGCCTCGATCAGCGCCGCATATAGCCGCGCCTGATCCTCGGTCGCGCAATGCAATTCCCAGCCCAGATCGCCGGTAAAGCTCACGCGGATCGCCACGCACGCCACCCCCGCGATCTCGACCCGTCGGCTCGCCATGAACGGGAAATCCTCGGTTTCAAGCGACACATTCGTCAGCCGCTGCAACAGCTCGCGCGACCGCGGCCCCGCCACGTTGAAGCCGCAGACCGCCTCGGTCAGGCTGTCAAACACGGTCCCCTCCGGCAACGGCACGGCGTCCAAAAACCGCTTGTGATAGCGCTCCGCCATACCCGAAGAGATCACCCAGAACTCATCCTCGCCCAGCCGCGTCACCGTCGCATCGCCCGCGATCCCGCCGCGCACACCAATCAGCGGCGTCAGGCACGACCGGCCCACGGCGCGCGGCATCCGGTTGGCAAACACGGCGTTGAGCCACGCCTCCGCCCCCGCCCCCCTGACGCGGTACTTGGCGAAATTCGAGATGTCGATGATCCCGGCGCGGTCGCGCAGCATCAGGCATTCCTCGCCCACCGGCCCCCACCAGTTCTGCCGGGTAAAGCCGTTGGTATCCACGGCACCCGGCGCATCCGCGAACCACAGCGGATGCTCCCAGCCATAGTTGAGGCCAAACACCGCGCCCATCTCGCGCTGCATCCCGTAGGCGGGCCGCACCCGCAGCGGGCGGCCCGCGTCGCGCTCCTCGTTCGGGTAATGGATGGCAAAGCGGTGCGCGTATTGGTCCTTGACCTTCGCCTTGACGAAATCGCGATCGTTGGCCCACAGGCCGAACCGCGCCACATCCCAGGCGAACATATCGTATGTCATCTCGCCATTGACCAGCCACTCGGCCACCATCCAGCCCATCCCCGCCGATTGGCTAAAGCCGGGGATGATCCCGTTACAGCAGAAATAGCCCTTCAACTCCGGCACCGGCCCGAGGATCACGTTGGCATCGGGCGACCAGATCATCGGCCCGTTGATCACCCGCTTGATCCCCGCCTCGCCCACCACCGGCACGCGGGTAATGGCGCGCATCATGTTGTCCTCGATCCGCTCCAGATCGTCGGGAAACAGGTCATGCGCGAAATCGAGCGGCGTGCCGCCCTCGGCCCAGAACCGCATGTCGCGCTCATAGGCGCCGATCAGCAGGCCCTTGCCCTCCTGCCGCAGGTAATACTCCCCGTCCCGGTCCGCGACCGAGGGCAAGCGCCGGTCCATCCCCGCGATCTCGGCAATCGTCTCGGTCACGAAATACTGGTGCTCGGTGGGCTGAAGCGGCAGCTCGATCCCCGCCAGTTTCGCCACCTCCCGGCCCCAGAGACCGGCGGCATTGATCACCCAAGGGGTATGAATATTGCCCTTCGGCGTCTCGACGATCCATGTCCCGTCCGCCTGCGGCACCAATCCCGTCACCGGGGTAAAGCGATGGATCTCCGCCCCCCGCTGCCGCGCCCCCACGGCATAGGCATTGGTCACGCCCGACGGATCGACATTGCCGCCATCGGGCTCGTACATGATGCAGCGGATACCGTCGAAATCCACCAGCGGGTGCAGCCGCTCGGCCTCATCGCGGGAAATCTCGTGGAAATTCATACCATACAGCTTGGCCTTGGCCGCCTGTAGCCGCAATTGATGCACCCGGTTCCCGGTCTGCGCCAGATAGAGACTGCCGGGCTGAAACACCCCGCAGCTCTGCCCCGTCTCGGCCTCCAGCTCCTTGTAGAGGGTCATCGTGTAATGCTGCAAACGGCTGATATTGGCGCTGTCGTGCAGCCCGTGAATATTCGCCGCGGCGTGCCAGGTGGAGCCGCTCGTCAGCTCGTCACGCTCCAACAGGACGACATCGCGCCACCCCAGCTTGGCCAGGTGATAGAGGATCGAGCATCCGATAACGCCGCCGCCGATCACGACGGCCTGTGCATGGGTCTTCATGGGGTGTCCCTCGGGTTTTCACCCCGACACCCTGAAACGCGCGCCCCGCGCCCGGTTGCCGATCTCCGACATATCCTGTCGCTGTGCTACCACGCCCGCGGTTTCTTCTTGGTGGGTCTATTCCAGCCATCCGCTGGTCCAGAGCACGGAGGGACGCGCCCGACCCTGGGTGGGCGCCTTGGAACGGTTGGTCAGCGCGATGCACTCAAAAGCTTCAATGTCATCAGCGCATTGCACGGCCTCGGCACCGGGCTTTGTTGATGGCATGGATGCCCCCTCCCGCGGCATCGCAATGTGCCAAGGTGATGTGTGTTGACGGCATCACA
>JADQCC010000225.1 GCA_016278295.1 Roseovarius sp.
CCTTCATCAGCGCGGGCAGGTCGCCGGTGAGGCCCGCCGCCTCGCGGATGAAGCCGCGGCGCAGGGCGGGCATCTGGCCGATGGCGCCCATGCCGAGATCGCGGGCCGCGCGCAAAAGCGGGTTGTCGTTGGAAAAGAGCCGGTTGGTAAGATCTGTGGCCAGGGCGAGGGTCGCCGTGTCGAAGCGCCGCCATTGCTGATAGCGCCGCAGAACGTCCGCCGCGGCGATATCCTCGCCGCGGCGCGCGGCCTCGGTCAGGACCTGCGCCAGCGCCGCCACGTCGCGCAGCCCGGCGTTGAGCCCCTGGCCCGCGATCGGGTGCATCCCGTGCGCCGCGTCGCCCACGAGCGCGAGGCGGGGGGCAATGAAGCTCTGGGCGACGGTGAGCGAGAGCGGGTAGGTGTAGCGCTTGCCGCGCAGTTTGATCTCGCCGAGGAAATCGCCGAACCGAGGCCGCAGCACCTCCATGAATTCGGCATCGGAGAGGGCGGCAAAGCGGGCGGCGGTGGCGTCGGTCTCTGACCAGACGATAGAGCTGACATTGCCGGGCAGCGGCAGGATGGCGAGCGGGCCGGGGGGCATGAAGAACTGGTGCGCGATGCCATGATGGGGCAGCGCGTGCGCGATGGCGGCGACGAGGGCGGTCTGGCCATAGCTCCACCCGGTGCGTTTTATCCCCGCCCGCGCGGCGGTGCCCGAGGCGCGCCCGTCGGCGCCGATGAGAAGCCGCCCGCGCAGCGCCCTGCCCGAGGCGAGGGTGACGGTGACGCCGGTGGCGTCGGCCTCTTGCGCCGTGACGGTATCGTTCGAGATCTGCGCGATACGGGGCTCTTCGGTCATCGCCTCCATCAGCGCGCGGCGCAGGAACCGATCCTCGAGCATGTGGCCCATCGGGCCTTCCTCGATCTCGGCATGGTCGAAATGCATGAAGAAGGGCGACGCCCCCTGGCCCGCGCGCCCGTCGGAGACCTTGATTTCCAGCATCGGCTGGGCGTTTTCCGCCACCCGATCCCAGACCCCGAGATTGCGCAGGAGCCGCACCGAGGCCAGCGCCAGTGCGTAGGCGCGGCCGTCGAAGGCGGCGTTCTTGCGCGCCGGTTCGGGCAAGGCGTCGATCACCGTGCTGCAAAGCCCCGCCCGTGCCGCGGCGAGCGCGAGGGCCGGGCCGTTGAGCCCGCCGCCGGTGATGAGGAGATCGCTGTCATGGGTCATACCCCTAAATATGTCGGCGCGCGCGGGATTGTCCATCCGCCGCTCTGCCGCTAGCAATATCCCGAGCACGAAAAACGGGAGCGGGCGATGCGGGACTGGCTGACGATGAGCGCGGGCGATCTGGGGCGGGGGATCGGCCGGGGAGAGATCGACGCGGAGGCGCTCTGCGATACCTACCTGGCCGCGATCGCCGCGCATCCCGCGCGCGACCGCATCTACAGCGCGGTGACCGAGACCCGCGCCCGCGCCGAGGCGGCGGCGGCGGGTGCGCGGGCGAAGGCCGGGCAGCGGCGCGGGCCGCTCGACGGGGTGCCGGTGAGCTGGAAGGACCTGTTCGACAGCGCGGGCGTGGCGACCGAGGCAGGATCGGCGCTTCTGAAGGGGCGGGTGCCGGGGCGCGACGCGGAGGTGCTGCGCAACGCCACGGCGGCGGGGCTGGTGTGCCTGGGCAAGACGCATATGAGCGAGCTGGCGTTTTCCGGGCTGGGGCTCAACCCGATCACCGCGACGCCGCCCTGCATCAACGACGCCGATGCCGTGCCGGGCGGGTCGTCCTCGGGGGCGGCGGCGAGTGTGGCCTTTGGCCTGGCTGCCTGCGGGATCGGCTCTGACACGGGCGGGTCGGTGCGCATCCCCTCGGCATGGAACGATCTGGTCGGGCTAAAGACCACCGCGGGGCGGGTATCCTGCGACGGCGTGGTGCCGCTCTGTGCGCGCTTTGACACGGTGGGGCCGCTGGCGCGCAACGTCGAGGATGCGGCGCTCGCCCTGGCGGCGATCGAGGGCGGACGACCCGCCGATTTGCGGGGCGCATCGCTGAAGGGGGCGCGGTTTGCCGCGCTGCAAACCGTGGTGATGGATGATCTGCGCGAGGGCCCCGAGGCCGCCCACGCCGCCGCCATCGCGACGCTGCGCGACGCGGGCGCGGTGATCGACGAGATCGCCGCGCCGGAAGTGGCCGAGGCGATGCCCTTGTCGCCGGTGCTTTATACCGGCGAGGCCTATGGCCTGTGGCGCGACCAGATCGAGGCCGCACCGGAAAAGATGTTCGCGCCGATTCTCGAACGGTTCCGCGGCGGCAAGGCGTTCTCCGCCGCCGATTACGTGGCCGCGTGGCGCAAGCTGGAGGGGGTGCGCGCGGCGTGGCACGCGCGGGTGGCGGGGTATGACGCGGTGCTGATGCCCGCGGCGCCCAACCTGCCGCCCGATCTGGCGCGGCTGATGCGCGACGACGCGTACTATGTCACCGAGAACCTGCTGACGCTGCGCAACACGCGGGTGGGCAACCTGATGGGGGTGTGCGCCGTGACGCTGCCGACGGGGGTGCCAAGCTGTGGCCTCATGCTGTGCGGCAAGCCCGATCAGGAGGAACGGCTGCTGCGCGTGGCGGCGGCGGCGGAGG
>JADQCC010000038.1 GCA_016278295.1 Roseovarius sp.
TTGATGGCGCGCGTCACGTCCTTTTGCAATTGCCGCAGTTCCTTGAGGGAAAGCGAGTTGAGATCGGGATTGGCCATTCAGGTGCCTCTTTTTTCCTATAAGTGTCCCAAGATATATTGCCTTTTACAGAACGGCAATTCCAAATCGCAAGCCCCTCGGGAAGGAAATGGTGGAAACGCGAATTTTTGCCGGGAAGAGACGTCATTTCATGTCTGGCTGGCTGAAATATCCTGGGGCCGTCGCGCATGGCGCTATGGGGTAGGGCCCCGTGTCAGGCCACGAAGATCAGCGATCGGCGCGCAGGAACGCGAGCAGCGCGCGGGTCGAGCCGTCCTTGGCCGAGGCATCCGCGCCGTCGATCAGCGGCGCCATCTCGGTGGCGAGCACCTTGCCCAGCTCCACCCCCCATTGGTCGAAGGAGTTGATCCCGAGCGCCACCCCCTCGACGAACACCCGGTGCTCGTAGAGGGCGATGATCTGGCCCAGCCGGTGCGGGGTGAGCCGGTCGTAAACCAGCGTGGTGGAGGGGCGATTGCCCGGAAACGCGCGGTGCGCGGCCTGCCGGTCGAGTTCCGCCCCGCGCAGCCCGGCGGCGCGCAGCATGTCGCGCGCCTCGGCCTCGCTGCGCCCGCGCATCAGCGCCTCGGATTGCGCGAGGCAATTGGCCACCAGAAGCCGGTGGTGATGGGCGAGGGCGGGCTCGTGCCCCGCTGCGGCGACCATGAATTCGCAGGGGACCACCTGCGTGCCCTGGTGGATGAGCTGGTAAAAGGCGTGCTGCCCGCCGGTGCCCGGCTCGCCCCAGACGACCGGCCCGGTGGGCGCGGGCGGCGGGGCGCCGGACATGGTGACGCCCTTGCCGTTCGATTCCATTTCGAGTTGCTGGAGATAGGCGGGCAGCCGCGCGAGGCGCTGGTCGTAGGGCAGCACCGCACGGGTGGCATGGCCGCAGCCCTGGTGGTGCCAGAGCCCGGTGAGCGCCAGCATCACCGGCATGTTGCGCGCGGGCGGCGCGTCGCGGAAATGCGCGTCCATTGCCGCCGCCCCGGCGAGGAATTCGGTGAACCGGGACGGCCCGATGGCGATCATCAGCGCGAGACCCACCGGCCCCCAGATCGAGTAGCGCCCGCCCACGTAATCGCCGAAACCGAACACGCGGGCCGGGTCGATCCCCCATTCGGCGGTCCTGTCGGGGGCCGAGGAGACGGCGGCCATCTGCGCGCCCGCGTCATGCCCGTGGGAGACAAGCCAGTCGCGGGCGGTGGCGGCGTTGGTCATCGTTTCGACGGTGGTGAAGGTCTTGGAGGCGACGATGAACAGCGTGCGCGCCGGGTCGAGCCCACGCAGCGTGTCGGCGATGTCGGCCCCGTCGACATTGGAGACGAAATGGCAGCGCGGCCCGTCATGGTAGGGGCTGAGCGCGCGGGTGGCCATTTCGGGGCCGAGATGCGAGCCGCCGATGCCGATATTGACCACGTCCCGCCAGCCCTCCGCGCGCACCCGATCGGCAAAATCCGCCATGCGGGCGCGGGTGGCGCGGATATCGGACAGGATGTCGGTGCCCGCGACGGTAAGGGCCTCGGAGGTGAGATCGCGCAGCGCGGTGTGCAGCACGGCGCGGTGCTCGGTCTCGTTGACGGGCGCGCCTGCGAACATCGCGCCGCGCCGCGCCGTCAGCCCCTGCGCGTCGATGAGGTCGAGCAGCGTGTCGCGGTCGGCCGAGGTCATCGTGGTCTTGGAACAGTCGAGAAGCATCCCGCCGGCGGCCACCGAGAAGGTCGCGGCGCGATCCGGGTCGGTGGCGAAAAGATCGGCGATCCGGCGGGATCGGGCGGCGTGCGCCGCCGCTCTCACCTCGTCCCACATGGGCCTCAGTCCTCCGGCGCCCAATGGACGGTCGCGCCGTCGAGCACGGCGGCGACGGGGGCCTCGATGGCGCGCAGGTGGCGCGCGCGCTCGATCGCGCGGTGCTTTTTCTCGCCGGTAATGACGACATGGGTGTTGATCGCGCCCGTCAGTACCCGCGCGGTGAGGGTGACGCGGGGCTCTTCCTCGCCGCGCACGCGGATCGGGGCGAGGATCGGGGCGTCATCCGGGTCGAGCGCCGCCTCGATCCCTTCGGCGCCGGGGATCAGCGAGGCGGTGTGCATGTCCGCGCCCATGCCCAGCAGGCAGATGTCGATGGGCAGCGCCGGGGCGATGTTGGATTCCAGTTCCGCGAGCACCGCCTCGGGCGTGTCGGCGCGGGCGTAGAGCGGCAGGTAGCGCGCCGCCGCCGCCCGCCCCGTCAGCAGACGCGCGCGAATGAGCCGCGTGTTGGAGCGGATGTGAAGCTCGGGCCGCCAGCGTTCGTCCGACAAGAGCACGTCCACGCGATCCCATTCGAGGTCTGTATCGCAGAGCGCGTCGAATATGGGCCCCGGCGTGGTGCCGCCCGGCACCACGAAGAGCACGCGGTCCTTGTGGCCGAGCGCGGTGCGCAATTCGCCGGCCAGCAGGTTGGCGAGATCGAGCGCCATCATCTCTGCATCGGGGTATTCGGTAAGGTTCATGGTCTGATCTCCCGCCAGCGCCGCCCGTCGCGGTGCATGAGCATCAATGCGTCCTCG
>JADQCC010000054.1 GCA_016278295.1 Roseovarius sp.
CGAAGGCGGCGGCGCGGGGGCTGGCGCAGGGGCCGAGGCGGGCGCGGGGGCGAGCGGCATTTCGGCTTGCGATGGCTCGGGCGATCGGGGCAGCGCCTCGATCACGTCGGCGGCGTTGCGCACCAGGGTGGCGCCGTCGCGGATCAGCATGTTGCAGCCCGCGGCGCGGGCGTCGATCGGGTGGCCGGGCACGGCCATGACCTCGCGCCCCTGGTCGAGCGCGGTGCGCGCGGTGATGAGCGAGCCGGACTTGGCCGCGGCCTCGACCACCACGACGGCGCGCGCCAGCCCGCTGATGAGCCGGTTGCGCACCGGGAAGTGGCGGGCTTGCGGGGCGAGGCCGGGGGGCTGCTCCGACAGGCGCAGGCCGCTCTCGGCGATGCGCGCGGCAAGCTCGGCGTTTTCGGCGGGGTAGATCACGTCGACCCCGCCGGCCATCGTGGCGACCGTGCCGTCACCGAGGCTGGCGCGATGCGCCGCGGTGTCGATGCCGCGGGCGAGGCCCGAGACGATCGGGTAGCCCTGCGCCGCGAGATCGGCGGCGAGCGCGCGCGCCATGCGCAGGCCGAGCGAGGAGGCGTTGCGGGCGCCCACGATGGCGATCGCGGGGCGGGAGAGGATCGCCGGGTCGCCCATAGCCCACAAGAGCGGCGGGGCGTCGGGCAGGTCGCGCAGCGCCGCGGGGTAGGCGGCATCGGCGAAGGTAAGAAGCCGGGCGCCCGCGGCATGGCCGGCACGCAATTCGGCCTCGGCCACGCCGGTGGGGCAGGCGCGGTAATCGGCCACGCCGGCGGCGCGGGCGATCCCGGGCAGGGCGTCGAGCGCGGCGGCGGCGGAGCCGTGATCGGCCATCAGCCGGTGAAAGGTATTCGGTCCGACCCGGCGGGAGCGCAAGAGGCGAAGCCACGACACCCGGTCATCTTCCGTGGTGGGTGGGAGTGGGGGGTGAGTGGAAGGATGATTTGTGTCGGACATCCGCGACCTCGCCAACTTGCACGGACAGGGATAGCGCGCGCAGGGTTAATGGGCGGTAAACCGAAATGGCGCGAGTCGCCGATTTTTCGCCGATTTCATCTAAGTATATGATATTGAATGTTAATTATATCGTTTCCGGCACTTCGTGCGATGTCGGTATCGCGTCGGTGTCCTGTCGGTATCGCGACGGTGGCGGGACCGGGGCCACGCCCGGGGGCGCGGTCGTGACCACGGCGCGCGGGGCGGGCACGGGGTGGCAAGGGTTGCGCGGGGGCGAATCGGGCGGGATTTGGATATTTTTGGCAAGATGAAGACGGGCGGGCTGGCCCGGCTTGGGTGGGGGGATGCGAGTATTTTGGGAAAGGTGAAAGGGGGGGCTTGGGCGTCCTGTTCGGTGGGATGGACCTGCCGTTCGTCCTACGGGATGCGATGGGTGTTCTCAGCCCCGGAGCGGACCCACAGACCTTGGCGCGAAACTGCGAAAGCTGACGTTCACCACTGGGGCCGCGAACTGGTAGGTTGCGGACGGAACTGCCGTTGCAGGTTGGCTACATAATGCCCGCTGAGGCGATCTGTGACGGCCTAGTCTTCCCGTTCTTGGGAAACAAATTTCTCGACACGACTACGGAACGAACTCGAAAAGAACGTGAACGTTTCTTCGCTGATTGCCTTGAACTCGGCACTGATGATCTCGCGCCCGTCCACAACTCGCGACACACGCGGCTTCTCTAGGCGCGGGAGCGTTACGCCAAGCATGGTTTCGCAGTCTCCCGCCGTGTTGTTCCGTGCAATCTCGAAGAACTCTTGTGTCTCAAAGTTTAGGCTAAGCTGGGTGGTCCGGCACGCACTGTTGTTCAACGGAACGGCGTCTATGAGTTGCCCTTCCCATCGTGTGATCCGATAGGTGTCATCCGCGATTTCGCCGACATGGTAGGAATGCACCCAGGAGTTTTCGTCAGGCAGCGTCAGCGCGATTTGGCGATACTCACACGTGCCTTCGTTGCGACTACATTCAATATCGACGTGATTGATCGGATAGGCGATCTTTTCATCGATGATTTCAACCGTGCCTTTCACGAAAGCCCAGTTCTCGGTCATAGTTCCACCGAAGTCGAACGGGAAAAAACTGACACTGGTGATGTTCACACGCGAAGCGCGGTATCCGAGCGAATGAATCTGCCACACGGTCAGCGTGCCCGTGGGTTCCTCGCCCAAATCCGCCTGAAAGGCCCGCTTTGCGCCGTCGTAGTCAGCCAACCCGTCATACATCAGCGCGTTCAAGTTGGCCTGCATGACGAGATCGCCCGCAGGCGATTTCGCGAGGCTGGCAGCGGCGCTCAACATCATCGGGACTGAACTGCGCCGTATTTCGTCGGATAATGCGAGAAGCTGTTCGGGCAGATAGTCACGATACTTTGCGACTGCGTCCTCGTCGGCGCGCCCGACACCTGCGAACAAGATGGAAAATACTATTATGAACCAAAACATTCGATATGGTGACATGCCTACGAGAATCCCGTCAATGCTTGGTATGTTGGACCTAAGGCAAGCTGAAATTCATACATCATGCAGCATCGGTCAAAGAAGGGTCTCCCCCGGCTTTCGCGGCATCTTA
>JADQCC010000046.1 GCA_016278295.1 Roseovarius sp.
TCCCACCATGTGGATAAGCCTGTGGACAAGTTTTCCCGATGCACGGGAGCGCCCTCAGGCCGTAAATCGGGGAACCGCGATGCAAGAGCAGCTTCTGACCAAATCCACCTTGTCAAAGGTGCCTTCCTGGGTGCCCGAGGCCGCGATCCACTACCTTGCGCATATCGAGAGCGGCGCGTCGATCCGGGCGCTGGCGCGGCGGTCGGGGCGGCATGCCTCGACCGTGCTGCGCCAGATCCGGGCGTTCGAGACGCGGCGCGACGACCTGCTGGTGGACGATGCGTTGCGGCGGCTCGGCATCATCGTCGGCCATGCAAGGAAAGCCGGTTCCCCAACCTTGGAGACCCGCATGACCGCGACCCCCCACAACCCGACCGAAGACGACAGCACGACCCTCAGCGAGGCGCGGCTCCGGCGCGAGGCGCGGCGCGTGCTGCGCCGGCTTTGCGAAACCGGCGCGCGGCTCGCCGTAGCGTCAGAGATGGACAAGGCGGTGGTGGTGCGCGACACCGGCACAGGCCAGCCGACCCGCACCGCCGTGGTCGATCGCGAGGTGGCCGAGGCGCTGGCGCTCAAGGACTGGATCGCCTGCGACAATCCCGGCCGCATCTCGCGTTACCACGTCACCGCACGGGGCCGCGCCGCGCTTGGGAAACTGCTTGCCGAAGAGGAAAACGCCGCCTCCGGTCTGCGTGATGCGGCGGGGCTCGACGGGGCGGATGCGGGCGGCGATGCCGCGAGGCCGAGGCAGATGCGCTTTGCCCCTGGCGACACGCCGCTCGCGGCGCTGGCGCGGCGGCGGGACAAGGATGGCAAGCGGTTTCTGGACCCCGGTCTCGTCTGCGCGGGCGAGCGGCTGCGCGAGGATTTCGAACTCGCACAGATGGCCCCGCGCATCGCGCAGAACTGGGATCATTTTCTCAGCCACGCCATCGACGCCCCCGCGCCCCCCGAAGCGCCCGGATACGGGGCCGAGGCGGCGCGCGCGCGGCTCATCGGCGCGTTGCGCGAGCTTGGTCCGGGGCTGGGCGACATGGTGCTGCGCTGCTGCTGCTATCTCGAAGGGCTGGAAACCGCCGAAAAAAAGATGGGCTGGTCCGCGCGATCGGGCAAGATCGTGCTGCGCATCGCGCTCTATCGGCTCCGGCGTCATTACGAGCGGCTGGGCGCGGGCGCGGGCCTCATCGGCTGATCGCCCTTGCGCCCGGGCCGGGCACGCCCGATCATGCGGGCATGACCATCACCCTGCGCCAGCTTCGCTATTTCCGCGCGCTCGCCGAACATCGCAATTTCGGGCGCGCGGCGGCGACGGTGAACGTCTCGCAACCCGCGCTCTCGGTGCAGATCCGCGAGCTGGAGGCCACGCTCGGCGCGCCGGTGGTGGAGCGGCGCGCCCGCGACGTGGCGCTCACCCCGTTCGGGCGGCGCGTCCTGCACCACGCCAGGCGCGTGCTGGAGGAGATGCAGGCGCTGTCCGAGGCCGCGCGCTGGCATGACGGGCTGTCGGGCGAGCTGGCGCTGGGGATCATCCCCACCATCGCCCCCTATATCCTGCCCGGCGCGCTGGCGGCGCTGCGCGCGCGCGACATCGCGCTCGACGTGCGGGTGCGCGAGGCGCGCACCGAAGAGCTGGCCGCCGATCTGCGCGCGGGCCGGATCGACGCCGCGCTGATGGCGCTGCCGCTGCCGGGCGACGATCTCGATGCCGTCGCGCTTTTCGAGGACCGCTTCCTGCTGGCGGGCAGCGCCGCGCGCCTTTCCGCACTCGCGGATGCCGGCGCGACGCTGGACCCGGCCGCGCTGGGCCAGAACCCGCTCTTGCTGCTGGAGGACGGGCATTGCCTGACCGACCAGGCGCTCGAGGTCTGCGGGCGGGGCAGGGGGCACGCCCAGATCGACACCGGCGCCTCGTCGCTGGGCACGCTGTCGCGGCTGGTGGCGGCGGGGTTCGGCCTGACGCTCATGCCCGAGATCGCCGCCCCCACCGAGGCGCGCGCCGCACCGGGGCTGGTGCTGCGCCGGTTCGATCCGCCAGAGCCCGCCCGCCGCGTGGCGCTGGTGCGGCGCCGGGGCGTGGGCGATGCGCACTGGTTCGACGACCTCACGCAGGTATTGCGCGCGGCGGGCGAAACCCTGCTGGCGACGGCCCGCGCCGATTGGGGCACGGACCGCTAGGCACCGGATCACTCGTTACCACGCGATGGCACCGTTGACCGCGGCGCATACCGGCACGCGGCGATGCGCCACTGGAACTCGCCATCCCCGTCACCTATACTCCCCCGAAGTTACCAAATCATTCGCGGGGATTATATCGTGCGCGATCTCAAGATACCCGGGCAGCGCCACCCCGAGAAGGCGCGCCGCCCCGACAGTGCGCAGCCGCGCAAGCCCGACTGGATCCGGGTCAAGGCCCCGAGTTCAAAGGGCTATTTCGAAACCCAGCGAATCATGCGCGAGCACAAGCTGGTGACCGTCTGCGAAGAGGCGGGCTGCCCCAATGCCGGCGAATGCTGGGGGCAGGGGCACGCCACGATGATGATCATGGGCGAGATCTGCACCCGTGGCTGCACCTTCTGCAACGTGGCCA
>JADQCC010000167.1 GCA_016278295.1 Roseovarius sp.
TTTCGCCCGGATCGCGGCGCTGTGGCAGGCGCGTGATACGCTCGGGCTCACCCCCGAAGAGGCGCGGCTGTTGTTGCTGACGCGCCGGGCCTTTGTGCGGGCCGGGGCGGCGCTCACCGGCGAGGCGGAGGCGCGGATGCGCGATATCATGGCGCGGCTCGCCGAATTGGGCACGGCGTTCACGCAGAACCTGCTCGCCGACGAGGCGGGCTGGCGAATGGAGCTGGGCGAGGGCGATCTTGACGGGCTACCGGATTTCGTCGTCGCGAATGCGCGGGCGGCGGGGCGTGAGGCGGGGCTCTCGGGACCGGTGATTACCCTGTCACGCTCGCTCATCGTGCCGTTCCTGCAATTCTCGGGCCGCCGTGACCTGCGCCGCCGGGCGTTTGACGCCTGGGCCGCGCGCGGGGCCGGGGGTGGCGACACCGACAACCGCGCGATCGCCGCCGAAATCCTCGCCTTGCGCGCGGAGCGCGCGGCGCTGCTGGGCTACGACAGCTTCGCTGCCTACAAGCTCGAGACGCAGATGGCCCGGACGCCGGAGGCCGTGCGCGACCTGCTGATGGCCGTGTGGGAACCCGCGCACGCGCAGGCCGCCCGCGATGCAGATATGCTCACCGCGATGATGCGCGAAGACGGGATCAACGGTGATCTGGAACCGTGGGACTGGCGCTACTACGCCGAGAAGCGGCGGCAGGCGGAGCACGATCTGGACGAGGCGGCGGTCAAGCCGTACCTGTCGCTCGACGCGATGATCGCGGCGGCATTCGACTGCGCGCATCGACTTTTCGGTCTCGAATTCCGCCCGCTCGACGTGGCGCTCTATCACCCGGATTGCCGGGCGTGGGAGGTGACGCGGCAAGGCCGCCACGTCGCCGTCTTTATCGGCGATTATTTCGCCCACGCGTCCAAGCGCTCGGGGGCGTGGTGCTCGGCCATGCGCGGGCAGGCGAAACGGCCGCAGGTGCAGGGGCCGGTGGTCATCAACGTGTGCAATTTCGCCAAGGGCGATCCGGCGCTTCTGTCCTACGATGATGCGCGGACGCTGTTTCACGAGTTCGGCCACGCGCTGCACCAGATGCTGTCGGATGTCACCTATGAGAGCCTGTCGGGCACCAACGTTGCGCGCGATTTCGTGGAGCTGCCGAGCCAGCTCTACGAACATTGGCTGGAGGTGCCCGAGGTGCTCGACACCCACGCCCGCCATGTCGAGACCGGTGCGCCGATGCCGCGCGAGTTGCGCGACAAGGTGTTGGCGGCGGCCAATTTCGACATGGGGTTCCAGACCGTGGAATACGTGGCCTCGGCGCTGGTGGACCTCGCCTTTCACGAGGGCGCGCCGCCCGAGGACGCGATGGCGCGGCAGGCGGAGGTGCTGGCCGGGATCGGCATGCCGCGCGCCATTGCCATGCGCCACGCGACCCCGCATTTCGCGCATGTGTTTTCCGGTGACGGCTATTCCAGCGGCTATTACAGCTATATGTGGTCCGAGGTGATGGATGCCGACGCCTTCGCCGCGTTCGAGGAGGCGGGCGGCGCGTTCGATGCCGGGCAGGCGCGGGCGGTGGAGCGGCATATCCTGTCGCGGGGCGGCTCGGAAGAGGCGGGCGCGCTCTACGAGGCATTTCGCGGGCGGATGCCCGGGGTGGCGGCGCTTCTGCGGGGGCGGGGTCTCGCGGCGTAAAAAATCCGACGGGGCGAATCACTCTCTGTTGACTGATTCGCAGGGTTTGCCCTATATCTGGTGGCGAGAGGTCGCGATGCGACCCACCGGTTAACGACGGCAGGTATGGACGAGGGGCCGATTCAACGGCCCCCGTTCATTTTGGACAGGGCGTCACGCGCGACCGTCCTTGGGCGAGCCCATCACGACATAGGATGTGATCGCGTTGACCTGCGGCAGCGTGCCGAGCACATCGGTGTGAAAGCTCTTGTAGGCGGGCAGGTCGGCCACCTCGACGCGCAACAGGTATTCGACGGCGCCGGTGATGTTATGGCATTCCACCACCTCCGGCGCGCGGTTCATCGCCCGCTCGAACGCCTCCTGGCTGGCCTTGGTGTGGCTGCTCAGGCCCACGGTGACATAGGCGCTGAACCCCACCCCGAGCGCGGCCCGGTCGAGCACCGCGCGATAGCCCGCGATCACGCCGCGCCGTTCGAGTTCCTGCACCCGGCGCAGGCAGGCCGAGGGAGAGAGCCCTACCCGGTCGGCCAGTTCGAGGTTGCTGACCCGCCCGTCGCGCGACAATTCATGCAATATACGCTCATTTATCTGATCCATAATAAGTATTTATTGCATAAATCAATAAATACCACAAGAAAACGCAATTCAAATGCGCAAGTGATCGCATAATATTGCTCACATGACACTTGATCTTCTTGCCGCGCTCGCCACCTTTGCCCTCGTCACGGTCATCACACCGGGGCCCAACAACCTGATGCTCATGGCGTCGGGGACGAATTTCGGCTTCGTGCGGACCGTTCCGCACATGCTGGGGATTGGTCTGGGTTTTCCGCTTATGGTGGTCTGCGTGGGGCTGGGGGTGATGCAGGTCTTCGATCTCTGGCCGCTCAGCTACACCCTGCTCAATATCCTTTCGGTGGCCTATCTGTTCTACCTCGCGTGGAAGATCGCCACCGCGGCCCCCCCCGCATCGGCCGACGGACCGGCGGAGGGCAAGCCGCTCACCTTTTTGCAATCGGCGGCGTTCCAATGGATCAACCCAAAGGGGTGGAGCATGGCGCTCTCGGCGATCACGCTCTACGCCACGGGCCGCGACCTGATGGCGGTGCTGTGGGTGGCGGGAGTGTACGTGGCCGTGTCGACGATCAGCACGACAAGCTGGACGATTCTGGGCCAGCAAGTACGCCGGTTGCTGAAGAACCCGGCACGACTGAGGGTGTTCAACTGGGTGATGGCGGTGCTTCTGGTGGCGACCCTGGTGCCGGTGCTTTGGCCGACGGGCTGAGCGGGGCACCCTTTGGCCTGGAGTGGACGTTGGGCAATTTGGCGATGAGACGCGCGAGTGCCCGACCGCCGGGTGTGCGCGGTTCGGTTTGTGCTGTGCGATTTATGGTGCAAGACACCTCTTATATTTCAGCTTCTTGCAGCGTTGCAAAAGCGCCCGCCCGTTACGCCAGAGGCGTGCCGGTAGTATCGGCGCACCTTTGGTGCGACGGGGCGGTCGGGCGCTCGCGCGGCGGCGTGCAAGCACGCCTCTATTCCGCGCGGGGCAGGAAGTGAACGACCCCTCAAGGCCGGAAGCCGCCGATACGACCCGCGCAGGCCCGCTACGCCCCCTCGCCCGCGCGGTTGCGATTGCAAATCCCGGCCAAGCCCGCCATATACCCGGGCGGCAGACCGGAGGGCTTGAGCACGATGACCCATTACCTCGACTTCGAAAAACCCCTCGCCGAGATCGAGGGCAAGGCCGAAGAACTGCGTGCGCTGGCGCGCTCAAACGAGGAAATGGATGTCGAGGAAGAGGCCGGCGCGCTCGACCGCAAGGCGGCGGACATGCTGCGCGACCTCTACAAGTCGCTGACGCCGTGGCGCAAATGCCAGGTTGCGCGCCACCCCGAACGCCCGCATTGCCGCGACTATATCGCCGCGCTCTTTAGCGAGTACACGCCGCTGGCCGGGGACCGCGTCTTTGGCGAGGATGCCGCCGTCATGGGCGGGCTGGCGCGGCTGGGGGATCGCCCGGTCATGGTCATCGGCCACGAGAAGGGGCACGACACCCAGAGCCGCCTCGCCCGAAATTTCGGCATGGCCCGCCCCGAGGGCTATCGCAAGGCGGTGCGCCTGATGGAGATGGCCGACCGATTTGGCCTGCCGGTGGTCACGCTGGTGGACACGCCCGGCGCCTATCCCGGCAAGGGCGCCGAAGAGCGCGGGCAGTCCGAAGCCATCGCCCGCGCCACCGAAACCTGCCTGCAAATCGGCGTGCCGCTCGTCTCGGTCATCATCGGCGAGGGCGGGTCGGGCGGCGCGGTGGCCTTTGCCAGCGCCAACCGCGTGGCGATGCTCGAACATTCGGTTTATTCGGTCATCAGCCCAGAGGGCTGTGCCTCGATCCTGTGGAAGGATGCCGAGAAGATGCGCGAGGCTGCCGAGGCGCTGCGCCTCACGGCGCAGAACCTCGCCAAGCTGGGCGTCGTGGATCGTATCATCCCCGAGCCGCTCGGCGGCGCGCATCGCGACCGCGAGGCCGCCATCGAGGCGGTTGGCACAGCGATCTCGGCGATGATCGACGGCCTGGCGGCCAAGGATCGCGCCGCGCTCATCCGCGACCGGCGCGAGAAATTTCTCAAGCTGGGGGCCAAGGGCCTCGCGGCCTGAGCGGGATCAGCCGCCGTCTGTGCCCACCCGCCGCGCGGCGAGCAGCGTCGCCAGCGGGCCGACCACCTCAAAGATCACGGTGGTCGCCACGGTCAGCCCCAGGATCAGGTCGGCGTGGTCGGGAAATTCCCGCGCGGCGATCAGTGCCATGCCCACCGCCACGCCCGCCTGCGGCAAGAGTGCCACACCATACCACGGCCGATGCGCCACCGGTGTTCCCGCCAGCGTCCCGCCGATCCATCCGCCCGCCAGCCGTCCGCCGATGCGCAACACGACATAGACCGCCCCGATCAGCCCGAACGCAGTGATGCGTGCCGGGTCGAGCGAGGCCCCCGCCAACACGAAGAACAGGATCATGAACGGCCACTGCACGTGTTCGATCTCGTGAAAGGCGCGCTCGTGGTGATGCGCGCGATTGGCGATCACCGCCCCCGCCGTCATCCCCGCCAGCAGGAACGACACCTCTGCCACCAGCGCCAGTCCGGCGGTGAGAAACACCACCCCCAGCGCCTCGGTCAGTTGCGGCTCGCCCGGGGCGAGGCGCCCGGTGAGACGTGCCGCGGGCAGCCCGACCAGCAGCCCGAGCCCCAGCGCCCCGCCGATCTCCCACAGCGCGCGTCCGAGATGGGCGAGATCCGCGCCGCCCGCGATGCCACCGGCCACCACCACGGCGAGCGCAAAGACCAGCACCCCCCATGCGTCATCGACGGCAACGATCCCGCGCAGAAGGTCGGGAAACGCGCCGCGCGCGCCCGATTGGCGCAGCGAATCCTGCGTCGCCACCGGATCGGTCGCGGTGGCAATCGCCCCGAGCAAGAGCGCCACCGGCGCGGGCACGCCCATGAGCCACAGCCCCGCCGCCACCAGCACCACCGTGGCCAGCACGACCATGATCGAGATCGACAGGATCGCGCGCCCGTGCCGCCGCAACGTCGCTCCCGTGAGCGTGTTGCCCAGCAAAAAGGCCACCATCGTCAGCGCCGTCACCGACAGGATGTCGTAGAGCGCGCTCAAATCCGCCGGGATGACATCGAGCCCGGCGCCGCCCAGCGCGATTCCACAGATCAGCAGCAGCGTCACCCGCGGCAGCCGCGTGCGCCGTCCGATCGCGTCGGCGGCGAGACCAACGAGAAACAGCGCCCCGAGCGCGATCAGGACAGGGCCGAACGCCATCCCTCAGCCCACCAGCATCCGCAGCCCCTGCGTCACGTCCGAGCGCACGGCGAGCCGCAGCCCCGGCTCATCGCCCGCCTTGAGCGCGGCGATGATGAGCCGGTGAAAATGCGGCGGCTCCTTTTGCCGCAGCCGGCCATAGAGCGCGCGCATCGTGGGGCCGAGTTGCAGCCACACCGTCTCGGCCATGGCCAGCATCGCGGGCGCCTGCGCGCGCAGGTAGAGCGTGCGGTGAAATTCGAGATTGCGCCGGATATAGCCGACCGCGTCGCGCCGGGCGATATCCTCGGTGATGCGCGCATTGATCGTCTGAAGCCGGTCGATGAGCGCGATATGCGCGCGCGGCAGGGCGCGGCTTGCCAGCTCGACCTCCAGCAGCGAGCGCAGCGCCGCCAGCTCCTCGATCCGCTCGTTGCCCAACTCGGGCGTCGAGACGCGGCCCGAGCTCGACAGCGTGAGCGCGCCCTCGGCGGCGAGCCGCCGCAGCGCCTCGCGGGCGGGGGTCATCGACACGCCGAACTCGGCGGCGATGCCGCGCAGGGTGAGCGCCTGCCCGGGCGCGATCTCGCCATGCATGATGCGCGAGCGCAGCCCGCGATAGATGCGGTCATGGGCCGCCGGGGCCGGATCGGGACGGGGCGAGATCAGCATCATCTCATGTGATCACAAATCGCGCGCCAGTCAATCAAAACGATATCGATGAAGCCCCGCCCCCTCGCGCCGCAGCCACGCGCGCGGGGCCTCGTATTCCGGCCGCAGCCGCGCCACCACCGCCCAGAAGGCGGGCGAGTGGTTCATCTCGGCCAGATGCGCCACCTCGTGCGCGGCCACGTAGTCGAGCACATCGGGCGGCGCGAGGATCAACCGCCAGGAATAGCTGAGCCCGCCCCGCGCCGAGCACGACCCCCAGCGCGAGCGCGTATCGCGCAGCGTCAGCCGGCTGTAACCCAGCCCCAGCCGCGCCGCGTAAATATCCGATGCCGCCGCCAGCCGGTCGCGCGCCCGCGCCTTGAGCCACGCGCGCAGGCGGGCGGGCATCGTCTCTTCGGGACCGGGGACATGCAGCGCATCACCGTCGAGCCGGACCAGCCGCCCCGCGCCCCGCACGATCCGCCGCATCGCGCCCTCGACGGGCAGTAACACGCCCGGCCCGACGGCCACGCGGCCGGGATGCGCGGCCAGCGCCCGGCGCAGCCACTCCTCGCGACTCTGCGCAAAGCCCAGCGCCTCGGCCTCGCTCACCCCGCGCGGCACCGTCAGCGTCACTTCGCCGTCGAGCCCCGAGACCCGGAGCGACAACCGCCGTGCCCGCGCGCTGCGTCGCAGGGTGACCGCAACAGGGGGGTTGCCGGGGATGAGATGCTGGCCCATATAGCCTCCGATGAGCGCGACGGCGCACCCGCCTCAAAGCCTTTGACAGTTACCGAAGGTTATGGCAGGTGCGCCGGATCGCGTGCAAGATCGACAGTTGAAAGAGGATCACCCATGCCCAAGGAAGAATGGGGCGTCAAGCGTGTCTGCCCGACCACCGGCAAGCGTTTCTACGACCTGAACAAGGATCCGATCGTCAGCCCCTATACGGGCGAGGTGGTCGAGATCGTGTCGGGCAAGTCGCGCGCCATGACGCCCGATGCCGAGGACGCGGCCACCAAGAAGCTGAAGACGACGGCCAAGGATGACGAGAGCGGCGACGTGATCGAGGACGACGCGGTGGATGTCGAGCTTGACGACGACCTGCTCGAGGATGACGACGAGGACACGGTATCGCTCGACGATATCGCGGATGTGGAATCCGACGAGGATATGTAATGCCGCGAGGGCGGGATTTTCTTCTTGATCCCGCTCGCCGCTTTGTCTAACAGCGGCGCACGGTCTGGAAGGGCCGGAAACCGGGGCCTTAGCTCAGCTGGGAGAGCGCTTGCATGGCATGCAAGAGGTCAGGGGTTCGATCCCCCTAGGCTCCACCATTTCTCGTTCAGATGTTGCTACCCAGAGGCCGGTTCCGTTCACAGGATCACCTGTTGTTCGGTTGTGCCAAGTCTGCCCTGCCGCGCCACTGTTTCCCGATCCGCGATGCGATGAAGGCCCCGGCAAACGCGCCTGCCCCGTCGGCAAGCAGATCGCCCCACGATGTCGTGCGGCCCATGAACGGCTGCACGATCTCGATGATCCCGCCATAGGCGAGCGCGGCGAGCGCCACGCCCCGCCAGAGGTGCGGGAAACGCCATGCAAGCGGCACGGTCACCACGGCAAAGGCCACGAGATGCGCCAGCTTGTCGAATCCCGGTATGCCCATCGGCCCCGAGGCCTGCGGGACGAGGGTCAGCACTGCGATGATGAAAACCAGAAGCGCGGTCAGGGCGTGGGCCATGACCGCTTTGCTACCCGTCCCCGGCATACAGAACAAGCCGGCTTTAGAAGTCGAACAGGTCTTCGAGGAACCCGCCGCGCTTTTTGCGCGGTTTGCCGCCGTGATCCCCCCGGTAACCGTCGCCGCGATCCCCCCGATAACCGCCGCCACCGTGGTGGTCGCGTGGCGGTGGCGCCTCCGCCGCGGCCGAACGGTCGATGATCTTGTCGAGCTCGCCCCGGTCGAGCCAGACGCCGCGGCATTGCGGGCAATAGTCGATCTCGACCCCGGTGCGCTCGGCGAGAACCAGTTCGGTTCCGTCAATCGGGCATTGCATCGGTATCCTCCTGTCCATGTTGGTCAACACGACAGGTGGTGTCCGGGGGACCGTTTGGCAACCCCTCTCGTCAGCGGATCACATGCACCGCGCAGGCGGCGTGGCGGACCACCTTGGCGGCGGTCGACCCCAGGAGCAGATCCTGCATGCCGGGGCGGTGGCTCGCGATCACGATGCAATCGGGCGTGTGGCTCTCGGCCCAGTCCAGGATGGTGCGCCCCGAATGCCCTTCGATCACGTGCGTGCTCGCGTTCGGCAGGTCGGCGGCCAGGTCCGCAAGGCGCGCCTGAATGGTTTTGCGCGTCTCGCTCTGGTAGCCGGCAGGCAGGTAGGAAGCGGCGTAGGCGGGCACCTGCTCGATCACGTGCAGCAGGCTGATATGGCCATTTTCGTCCGCCAGAAGGCGCGCGACGGCAAGGGCACCGGCGCTGTCGCGCTCGGTATCGAAGGAAACGGGCACCAGAATGTGGGCATACATGGGGTGGTCCTTTCGCGTTGTTTTGCCGCAGTCTGGCGTGAATGGGGCCTTGCCGCCTTGATCCAGATCACGGCTCGCGCGCTCACTCCTGCGCGGCGCGCATCTGTTCGGCGATCTGCGCCGCCCATTCGCCGATGATCGGCAGGAATTCGATCTGGCTGAGCGACCAGACCACCACCGACAAGAGCACCGTCGCACCCAGAACAGTGCCCAGCCCCACCGCCAGCCCGCGCGCGAAATTGAACGCGAGCAGGCGCGGCATGTTGTTGTGGATACGCACGAAGCGGTGGGTGTTGAGGCGTGCCAGTTCGGTGCGCAGGGCACGAATCTCGCTTGTGAGATCGTCGTTTTCCGGCGGTTGTCCGCTCATCAAAAAACGGCCGCCACGTCATACATGACCGGCTCGAATCCCTTGCACAACTCGTTGATGCGGCGGTTGCGCCTGCGCATCTCCTCGCCGCGCAGCATCGCCTGAAAATCCTCGCGCGCGCGCCATTGCGAGTAGTTGGCGATGCGGGTCTGCGCGTCGTTCACGTGCAGCGCCGCCGCGATGAAGCCGGGCTGTTTGGAGATCACCTCGCGATACGCATCGGTGAGCAGGTCGAGCAGGTCCTGGCAGGTGCCGGGGGTGACCTCAAAGGTGGTGAGCACGGTCTGGTTGGTGTTGTCGGGATTGATGGTAAGCATGGCGCTGTCCTCCTGTTGACTGGGTAGCACGGCCCGGCGTGCCGGTAAATTCCGCGCCGGTCTTAACCTTCGGTTTACCCTTTTTGACGACGGTCAAGGTGGAGGTTACCATGCCCGGACGCCTGCTTGCCATTCTCGCGCTGCTTCCGTGGCTGGCGACAGCGGTCCTTGGCGGGGCCTGGCCGCGCGCCGAGGGCGAGGGCTTTCTTGCGGCGGCCGGAACGGTGGAGGGGCCGGACCAATTCGGCCTCTACCGTCAGAGCTTCAGCCTTTATGCCGAATACGGCGCCACCGAGCGGCTTACTTTCGGGGTCGATCTCGGCGGGGACGCCGGGCGCATGTCCAAGGCCATCGCCTTCCTGCGCTGGCCGCTTGGGGACGGCGAGCGCCCGCTCAGGTTCGCGCTCGAGCTCGGTGGCGGCCAGGTGGACGAGGAAAACGCCCTGCGGCCCGGCTTTTCGGTCGGGCGCGGCATCACCATCGGACAGCGGCAAGGCTGGCTCAATGCCGATACCCGGGCGATCCTGTTCGACGGCGGCGCCACCGCCTTCGAGACCGATCTCACCGCCGGTCTGTCGCTCGGTGATCGCGTCAAGGCGCTGGTGCAGCTTCAGGCGGGGGTACCGGCACAGGGGCGCGACTACCTGCGCCTTGCTCCCTCCGTCGTCTACGAGGCGCGATCCGGCACGCAGATCGAATTCGGGCTGACCGAGCCGCTCTCGGGCGGTGGCGAACGCGGGTTCAAACTCGGCCTGTGGCGCACGTTCTGACGGCTCAGAGCGCGTCGTCGATGCGCACCTTCAGGATCACCTTGCCCGATACAGCCTGCGGCCATTGCAGGTTGATCCGGTCGTTCTCCGGGCCCTGCCGTGCCTCGAACCAGGGGCTGGCATGCACCACATCGCCGTTGCCGTCGCGCAGCGCGCCCTCGGGCAACACCGATTCAACCACCTGCGCCCACGCCCCGAATGGCAGCCGCGGCGCCGGCGTCACCACCCACGTGGCCGCCGCGGTGGCTTCGACATGCTCCATCACGAGCGGGCTCTGCGCGTGAACCTCCACGTTGTGAAAACTGTTCTCAGCAAAGGTGATGTTGCGCACGCGATCATAATCGAGATCGGCAAAGCTCGTATCCACGGCCTCCACCCGGTCGATCGAGCCGATTGCGCGGAACGTGTTGCCGGTTACCGTCATGCCGTCGAGGAAATGCCCCGGCCCGTGCGGATTGACCGTGATAAAGGTGAACCACGGCGCCATGTCGCTGGCGAGAAACACGTTGCCGGTGATGCTCAGCGCGCTGAACGAGAATTCGCTGGCGAAATCGGGGGCGGAATCGTGCTCGTTCGCCCAGTCGATGAAACAATTGTCGATATAGTTGCCGGTGATGGTGCCGCGATTGTTGGTGCGGGTCAGGACATAGCCCGCGCTGCGCACCCCGCCCGAGGCGGAATCGCCCTGGAAAACATGGTTGCCGCTGATCAGCGAGCTTGACCCGGCGAGCACCGCGAAATGCCGAAAGAAGGTCGCGCGGTTATCGCGAATCTTGAGATCGTTGGCATTGGCGTTCAGACCGATGGTGTGGCGGTCGCTCACCACAAGGGGCCCCTCGTTCGAGATGAACTGGCAGCGGTCGATCATCATGCCCTGATCGCCCTCGCCGTGGCTGGTGATGCCGCGATCCCTGGGCCGTGTGACAAAACAGTCGCGGAAATGGTTGGCAGAGCCCTGTGGCGGCAACAGCACGCCGCTGCAATCGCCCGCGCACTGGAAATCCACCTCCGAGAAGACCATCCGCGACACGTCCTGAAAGCCGCTGAAATCCAGCATGTACTTGAACCGCCGGAAGGTGAAGACCTGCGTGCCCGCCGCGTCGAACAGCGGCTGGCTCAGCGTGATCCGCCCCGCCGCCACGTTGCGCGCGGTGACATAGACCTCGCGGCCCACGCCGTTGCCCTCGACAAGCGCGCCCACCGGCACGTTGGCCACATCGACCACACCGGTCAGCTCCTTGATGGCGGTCTCGGGATTATAGCTCGCCTGCGAGGTGACAACCTCGGTGTCAAAAGCGGGCGTGGGAAAGACCGAGAATTGCCCGTTCTGGATCACGTGGCGCTGGTTGTAGGTGGTGCGATTGCCGACCACGGCGGCCATGTCCACCGGCTCGCGCAGCGCGATCTTGCGCCCGGCAAGATCGAGCGTCACATGCCCCGCGTTGTTCAACAGCGCCTGATACGCCTTCTTGAAGGCCAGTTCGCTGTCGCCGAAGGCGTCGATATAGGCGGGCAGGTCGTAATTCTTGGTCAGCGCGAGGATCGCCTCGTCGGGCATGACCAGCGTTCCCTCGAAGCGGATGCGGCTCTGGATCGTGGTGCTCTGATCCAGGAAATAGGTGCCCGCGGGCACGATGATCTCGCGCCCGCCCGCCGCCGTATCGGCGGCCTCGAACGCGGCGTGATCGTCCGTCACCCCGTCGCCGATGGCGCCGTGGTCGCGCACGTCCACGGCGGCGATCACGTCACGCAGAAAGAAGCGGCTCACATCCTCGATCTCGATATCGTCGATTCGCACCACGCCCCCCGAGGGGCCGGTGAGGTCGATCCCGAAATGGCCGAACGCGGCCTGCGGGCCCCAGACCATGTCCACCCCCGCGCGCTGCCCGGTGCCGACGATGGCTGCGATCTCGACCACCTCGCCATACGTGGTCAGCGTCACCTGCGGCCCGGTCACCACCACGCCGGGCAGCGCGCCGCCGCCCGCATCCCCGGCAAACGCGGCGATGCGCACATCCGGCAGGTTGCCCGCGACCGCCTTCACACGCGCGCGGATGCGCAGGTAACAGCCCGGCAGGATCGGCGTCTCGCCCATGTAGCGCAGGCGTTGAACGCTTTCGACCTTCTGCAATTCCAGCGCGCCGCCAAAATCCTGATCGGCCGGCACAAAGGCCGCGTTGGGCGCGTTCTCGTAGGTATCCGATCCGGGGCGGCCATCGCCGCTCGACCATTGACCGAGCCCCTCCGCAAAGGGCTGGGGCATGAAGACGATGCCTTGGGTGATTGCCTTGTTCATGGGGATCCCTTTCCATCTGCCGCTTGCGGCCCGCGTGACGGGAAAAGGAGCTATCAACGCCCGGTTAACCGGGTCTCAGGCCACCGTGACGGTGCCCCGCGCGGCGCTCACACGCTCTGTTCGGGGGCCTCGCGGATGCGCACACCGTTGATCCGCAGCTCGCCGTCGATCTCGACCAGCTCGTATTCGGCGATCCAGCCGCGCCCCGCGGCGTCGCGCAGGAATACCTCCTGCCACAGCTTGCCGCCGATCTCGCGTGCCTCAAGAAACGTGACCTCCGACGGCCGCCACACCATCGGATAGCCCTCGCGCACCATCCGGCCGAATGTCGCGGGCGTCTGGAACTTTTCTTGAATGAAGGGGCTTGCAAACCCGAAGGCGCGGCCAAGCTCGTCGGTCTCGAAGGCCGAAATCTGCCCCGAGATGACATCGCGGGCGGCGTTCCCGTCGGCCCTGAGCGGTATGGCGGCCAGAATCGTCAACAGGATGGACAGGATGACAGTACGCATGGCTTTTCCTCCGCTGTTTGGGGCGGAAGTAGAGCGATCTACCCGCCCTGCAAGGTTTCTAGATAGGCCAGCAGGTCCGCCATCGGCGGCGTGCTGTGCAGCATCTTGCCGGTCTCGTCGCGGATATCGAGCGTGTCGCCAGCCAGCAGATCGCCATAGACGGGCATCTCGTTGCCATGCGCGAGGATCGGGTCGCGCCCGTCGATTCGCCAGATCACCCTGCGGCGCGGGAACGTCCCGCCATTCTTTTCGGCCAGCCGCGTGAGGTCCGGCGGGCGCGGCGTCAGCACCCGCTTCATCGGGCCGTCGCCCTTGCCCGCTTCGCCGTGGCAGGCGCTGCAATAGCGTGCGTAGAGCTGCGCTCCGACGCGCGCGTCCTGCGCTGTGGCGCTGCCCGCCGTCGCGATCGCCAACAGGGGCAGCAGCCACTTCATTCCGTCACCACCCGGCCCTTGTCGAGCCGTACAACACGGTCCATCCGCGCCGCGAGGTCGAGGTTGTGCGTGGCAATGAGCGCCGCCAGCCCGGCGTCGCGCACCAGCCGCTCCAGCGCGGCAAAGACCTGGTCAGAGGTGCCGGGATCGAGGTTGCCGGTGGGCTCATCGGCCAGCAACAGACCGGGCCGGTTCGCGAGCGCCCGGCAGAACGCCACCCGCTGCTGCTCGCCCCCCGACATCGCCGCCGGGCGATGATCCGCGCGCCCGGCGATGCCCACTTCATCGAGCAGCGCCCGCGCCCGCGCCCCGGCTTGGTCGCGCGGCACGCCATTGGCGCGCTGCGGCAACACCACGTTTTCCAGCGCCGAGAATTCCGGCAGCAGGTGGTGAAACTGGTAGACGAACCCGATCCCGCGCCGCCTCAGCGCCGTGCGCCGCCGGTCGCCCAGCCCGGTGGCCGCCTGCCCGCCGATCTCGACCGCGCCGGCGTCGGCGGTGTCGAGCAGCCCGGCGATGTGCAGAAGCGTCGATTTGCCCGCCCCCGAGGGCGCCACCAGCGCCACCATCTCGCCGCGCTGAACCTGTAGGTTCACGCCCTGAAGCACGAGGATCTCGCCCACGCGGCCGCGGTTGTATCCCTTCTCCACCCCTTCCAGGCGCAGCATCGGCTCACTCATAGCGCAGCGCCTCCACCGGGTTCATCCGCGCCGCCCGCCGCGCCGGAAAGATCGTCACGACAAAGCTCAGCCCCAGCGACAGCGCCACCGCCGTCAGCACGTCACCGCCTTCGAGCCGCGCGGGCAGGCGATAGATGCCGCGAATGGACGGGTCCCAGACCTGCCCGCCCATCATCACGTTTACGAAGCTGAAGATCGGGTCGATATAGATGGCGAAGAGACAGCCCAGGACGACCCCGAACGCGGTGCCCAAGAGGCCGGTCAACGCCCCGCAAATAAAGAATATTCTGAGGATCGACCCCTCGCTCAGCCCCATCGTGCGCAGGATGCCGATATCGCGGCCCTTGTTCTTGACCAGCATGACGAGGCCCGAGGTGATGTTGAGGGCCGCGATCAGTACGAGGATCGACAGGATGACGAACATCACGTTGTCCTCCACGTCCAGCGCCCGCAGGAACGCACCGCTGGAATCGCGCCACGTCCAGACCAGCGCCCGCCCGCCCGCCGCGCGCAGGAGATCGGGCACCATCGCCCCGATCCGCTCGGGGTTGGACACCATCACTTCGATCTCGTCCGCCCGCCCGTCACGATTGAAGAATCGCTGCGCCTCGGCAAAGGGCAGGTAGACGCGCACCCGGTCGATGTCATAGCGCCCGGCGGTAAAGATATAGACCACCTCGTAGGCGTTGATCCGGGGGGAGGTGCCCAGCGGCGTCTTGACCCCGTCGGGCGAGATGATGCGGATGCGGTCGCCAATGCCCACGCCCAGCTCGCGCGCCACGCCAGAGCCGATGGCGATGCCCTCGGCGAACCGCGTAATGTCGCCCTGCGCGGTTTCCGGGTCGGCCACGCGCGGGATGGTGGCGAGGTGCTCTGGCGCGATGCCGAACACTTCGACCCCCGCGTTGCGCCCCTCTGCCGTGGCCATCACCTGTCCCTTGACGAGCGGGGCCGCGCGGATGACCTCGGGCAGCGCGCGCAGGCGCTCTGCCATCGCCTCGTAATCGGCGATGGTCCGGTCGATCCGGCCCGTGACCGGGTCCGCCTCGCCTGCCATGTAGACCGTGGCATGGGCGTTGGCGCCCAGGATGGTATCGACGAACTCGGCGCGAAAGCCCGAGCGTACTGCCAGCGTGGCGATGAGCGCGAATACGGCGAGGGTAATGCCCAGAAGGCTGATCCAGGTCATCACGCTGACGCCGCCCTCTGCCCGGCGCGCGCGCAGATAGCGCCACGCGATCAACCATTCGAAAGCGGCGAAAGGGGGGGGCGTCGCGGCCATGTCGGCTCCTTGCGGGAAATCGCGCGGACAGTGCGGTTTTCATAGGGGGGCGTCAAGGGCGGGGACACGCCGCCCAGGGATAGCGCATTTGACCGATGTCGGATCGTGCGAAGCCGTCGAATCATCCGGGTCGCTTTCATTCTCCCGAGAGGTGGGGTTTCGGGCGGATGGTTCGCGCCGGGTCGCGCCGGGGCCCATCGCGCGTTCCAGAGAAGCCATGTCACACAGAAACGCCACACCTGTTTCTCAAATGCGATTACCCCGGCTCGGTCAGCGAAAGGCGGCGCAGGGATCGGGGCGGTCCACCGCCGGGGCCGAGATCACCTCGTCAAACCCGCCCGCGAGCGGCGCACCGTCCTCGGTCTGACCCAGCGCGTAGACCTCCAGGTCGGGGGCCACGCGGCCAAGATAGACGGGCACGCCCCGATCGCGCCGCGCATGGCCGTTGCCGGTGATCACGGCCACCGGTCCGCCGGTCTCGTCCATCGCCCGGACCACGGCGCGCGCCAGCACCGCGTCGCGCAGCCGCTGCACCGCCACCATGCCAGGCAGCATCTCTTCGGGTAGGGCGTTGCAATGGGCGTCCCTCTGCATCGCCTCGCGCGCCGCCTGCTCCGCATCAGACAGCGGCTCGGTCAGACCATAGGCGGCGGCGTCCGGCCCAAAGGCTTCGGCCATCCCGGTCTCGATCACCGCGCGCGCAACGTCGCGCGGCACCTGCGCGCCGTAGACCGCGGCCTCGGGTGCGGCGGCAAAGATCGGGTGATACATGGAAAAATCCGGCCAGCCGCTCTCGGCCCAGCCCAGCGCCTCTTCCATCGCCTCCGCGTCGGCGATCAGCCCGGGCGTCACGCGCGCCGCCTGCTCGGGCGTCAGCATCTCGAACACGAGCGCGCGGGGCACGAGCGCGGCCACGCGCCGCGCCTGTTCGGCGTGGTGGGCGGGGTTGTCATGCACCTCGCCGAGGATCACAACATCCTGTGCCGCCACCGGCAGGGCAACCAGGCTCAGGACAAACGCGAGGACAAGGCGCAGGCTCATGCGAGCAGGTTCTGCACCTCGCCGGCGTGTCTTTCAAGATAGCGGCGCATTTTCTGGAACGCCGCCGCCTCGATCTGCCGCACCCGCTCCTTGCTGAGGTTGAGCTCCTCGCCCAGGCTTTCGAGCGTGCGGGGCGCCTCGCGCAGCTTGCGCTCGCGCACGATGAAACTCTCGCGCTCGCTCAGATGGGTCATCGCCTCGGCGAGCCAGCCACGCAGCGCGCCCATGTCGAGATCGTGCTCGACGCTCACATCGCCGCGCGCGCCCTCGTCCTCGATCGTGTCGATCCATTCGCGCCCGTCCTCGTCGGTGGATTGCGTGGCGTTGAGCGAGAAGTCGGAGCCCGACAACCGCCCCTCCATCATCTCCACGTCCCGGAGCGGCACGCCCACCTCGTGCGCGATCATCTCGCGCAGCTGGTAGCCGTCGAGTTCCTCGCCATTGGCCATCGCCTCGCGCTCCAGCCGGGCCTGCACGCGGCGCATGTTGAAAAACAGGGATTTCTGGCTGGAGGTGGAACCGGTGCGCACCATCGACCAGTTGCGCATCACGTAATCCTGGATGCTGGCCTTGATCCACCACACGGCATAGGTCGAGAACCGCACGCCGCGATCGGGGTCGAACCTGTCGGCGGCCTTCATCAGGCCCAGCCCCGCCTCCTGGATCAGGTCGTTCATCGGTGCCCCGTAGCGGCGGAACTTGGACGCCATCGAAATGGCCAGCCGCATGTAGGCATTGATGAGCCGATGCAGCGCCGCCTCATCTCGGTGGTCGCGCCACGCATAGGCAAGCGCGCGTTCGGTCTCGGCGTCCAGCATCTCCGCCTTCATCGCGGTGCGGGACATGGATCTTGTCTGCGGTGCATCGAGCGGCATGTGATCCCCCTGTCATGCGTCTGGTGCGGATGCGCTCTTTCCGAGCAATGCACCCGGTGGTACGCAGTCAAGACGTGACCGGATCACAATATGGAGAGTCTGAGGTTCATGTTACCACGGCTCAGCCTCGTTCTCGGCGGCGCCGCCTCGGGAAAATCCGTTTTCGCCGAGGGGCTTGTCGCCGCAGCGGGCGGTGCGAGGCTCTATCTCGCCACGGCCGAGGCGCATGACGCCGAGATGCGCGCCAAGCTCGACCGCCACCGCGCGCGGCGCGGCTCCGCGTGGCGCACGCTCGAGGCGCCCCGCGATCTCGCCCCGGCGCTGGGGCAGGCGGCGGCGGACGAGGTGGTGCTGCTCGATTGCGCCACCATGTGGCTGTCCAATCACCTGCTGGCCGACAGCGATATGGCCGAGACCGAGGCCGCGCTGTTCGACGCGCTCGACGCCTGCGCCGCGCCGGTGGTGGTGGTCTCCAACGAGGTCGGCCTGTCGGTGGTGCCCGACAACGCGCTGGCGCGGCGGTTTCAGAACGCGCAGGGCGCACTCAACCAGCAGCTCGCAGCGCGCGCCGGGCTGGTGGTCAACGTCATCGCCGGCCTGCCGCAGGTGCTCAAGGGGCACCTGCCATGAGCCGCGTCTTCTGGGTGCGGCATGGGCCCACCCACGCGACCGGCATGGTCGGCTGGTCCGACCTGCCCGCCGATCTGGGCGACACCACCAGGCTTGCACGGCTCTCGGCACACCTGCCGGGGGACGCGCTGGTGATCTCCTCCGATCTCGCCCGCGCGCGCGCCACCGCCGACGCCATCGCGGGTCCGCGCCCGCGGCTCGACGACGACCCCGACCTGCGCGAGATCCATTTCGGCGACTGGGAATTGCAGCTCTTCGACACCATCCCCGACCGGCCCCGCCTGCGCGCCTTCTGGGACGCGCCAGGCGATGTGCGCCCGCCCGGCGGCGAAAGCTGGCATGAGGTATCCGCCCGCGTCGGACGTGCGGTCGCGCGCCTGCGCACGGCGCATCCCGGGCGCGACATCATTGCCGTGGCGCATATGGGCCCCATCCTGACACAGGTGCAGGCGGCGCTCGGGATCACGGCCTACGAGGCGTTCGGCCACCGCATCGACCCGCTGTCGGTGACGGACCTGCACTGGCAAGGGCAGGGCTGGCGGGCGGGGCGCGTGAACCATTGCCCGTGAAAAGGGGCCACACGGTGAATGCGCGGGCGATTCGCCCCCTCGTCAAGTCAAATGCACCGCATTATCAACAACAACAGAATATTTACCGTTGCCACACGCGGGTTTGATCGCGAAGTATGGTCCCAGCACCATCCCCCTATCGACGCGAACCGCGGGGCTGGTCTAGGCTTGAGACGCAAACGGCCCGTCCGAAAGGTCGGCTTGGGGAGACACGGCGGCATGTACGGGCTGATCGCACGGCGTTTCGCGCTCGGTCTGGTGACCGTGTGGCTGGTGTCGGTCATCATCTTTCTCGGGGTCGAGGCGCTGCCGGGCGATGCCTGCACCGCCATCCTCGAACGTGACGCACAGGGCGAGGCGCTCGCTGCCTGCCGCAAGGCGATGGGGCTCGATACCCCCGCCCTCGCCCGCTATGCCGAATGGGCAGCGGGTGTCGTGCAGGGCGATTTCGGCATGTCGGCGGGCGGACAGGAAAGCATCGCGCAGATGGTCGGCTACCGGGTGCGCAATTCGCTGCTGCTGGCGGCGGGCGCGCTGGCCGTCGGTATCCCGCTGGCGATCAGCCTCGGCGTGGTGGCGGGGCTCACCCGCGACCGCTGGCCGGACCTCTTGTTTTCCACCGGCGCGATCCTCGCCATGACGATCCCCGAATTCGTCGCCGCGACGGTGCTGATCCTCGTCTTCGCGATCTGGCTCGGCTGGGTGCCCGCCATCGTGCTCACCCCCGCCGACGCCCCACCGCTGGAGTTCTTTCCCGAGTTCATCCTCGCCTCGACGGTGCTGACCATGCTGATGATCGCCCACGTGATGCGGATGATCCGCGCCTCGGTGATCGAGGCGATGGCCTCGGATTACGTGCAGATGGCCACGCTCAAGGGCGTGCCCTACTGGCGCATCGTGTTCCGCCACGCGCTGCCCAACGCGCTGCTGCCCGCGATCAACGTCATCGCGCTCACGGTGGCGTGGCTGCTGGGCGGTGTGGTGGTGGTAGAGGTGGTGTTCAACTATCCCGGCCTCGGTCGCCTGCTGGTCGATGCCATTTCCGACCGCGACCTGCCGGTCGTGCAGGCGATCACGATGATCGTGGCGGCGACCTATGTCGGCGTGAACCTCGTCGCCGACATCCTCAGCCTGGCGCTCAACCCGCGCCTGCGCAGCCACCGCGCGAGACAGAGATGAGCGGCGTGGCGCTCTCTACCGCCGGGCGCGCGCGCGGCGTGCTGCGCGACATGATGGCGCGGCCCTCGGGCGCGATCGGGCTGACGCTGGTGACACTTCACCTTGCGCTGGCGCTCACGAGCCCGTGGCTCGTGCCCTACGATTACAAGTCGATGGACGCCACCGGCACTCTTACAGGGCCCTCGGCGGCGCATTGGCTGGGCACCGATCACCTCGGGCGCGACGTGCTGACCCGCGTCATGCTGGGCGGGCGCGAGGCGCTGGTCATCACCGGCATCGCCACGCCGGTGGCGATGCTCTGGGGCGGGCTCACCGGCGTGTGGCTGGGGCTGCGCGGCGGCTGGCCGGACGAGGTGGCGATGCGGCTGGTGGACGCATTCCTCGCCCTGCCCGGCATCCTGCCGCTTCTCGTGCTCATCACCGTGTTCGGCACCGGCGGCGAGGTGCTGCTGCCGACGCTCGCCTTCTTCTTCGGCATCCCGGTGATCCGGGTGGCGCGTGCGGCGGCGCACGAGGTGGTGGCGCGCGATTTCGTCTCGGCGGCGCGGGCGCGCGGGCATCGCCCGTTCGATATCGTGCGCCGCGAGATCCTGCCCAACGTCACCGACACGCTGCTGGTGGAGGGCGCGATGCGCTGGTCGTGGATGCTCCTGGGCTTCTCGGCGCTGTCGTTTCTCGGCTTTGGCGTGGCCCCGCCGCGCCCGGACTGGGGGCTGATGGTGTCGGATGCGCGGGTCTACATGTCGCTGGCGCCGCTGGGCGTGATCGCGCCGGTGGTCGCGCTTTCGACCCTCATCATCGGCATCAACCTCACCGCCGACGCGCTGGCCAAGACGCTGGGGCTGGACCGCAGCCGCAAGGCAGTGATCTGAGATGAGCGCACAGCCCCCCCTCATCGACATTTCCGGGCTCAGCGTGGGCTTTCGCGGGCGGTCGGGGGCAATGCTGCCGGTGCTGCACGAGGTCGATCTGGCGGTCTGCCGGGGCGAGAGCGTGGGCATCGTGGGCGAGAGCGGCTCGGGCAAGAGCACGCTGGCGCTGGCGGCGATGGGCTACCTGCGCCACGGGCTGGCGCGGCTGGATGGCATGGCACGGTTCGACGGGCAGGACATGTTCGCCCTTGCGCCCCCTGCCCTCGCGCGCATCCGCGGCGGCAAGCTGGGGCTGATCCCGCAGAACTCCGGGCAGGCGCTGACACCGACGCAGCGCATCGGCACGCAGATCGCCGAGGCGCTGTGCCTCCATTGCGACCACGACCCGGCCACCCACCGCACGCGCGCCCGCGACCTGCTCGCGCAGGTGCGCCTGCCCGATCCCGACACGATCCTCAGCCGCTACCCGCACGAGCTCTCGGGCGGGCAGCAACAGCGCGTGGCCATCGCGATGGCACTGGCGGGCGAGCCCGAGGCGCTGCTGCTCGACGAGCCCACCACCGGGCTCGACGTGACCACGCAGGCCCATATCCTCGCGTTGCTGCGCGGGCTGGCGCGCGAACGCGACATGGCGATGGTCTATGTCAGCCACGATCTCGGCGTGATCGCGCAGGTTTGCGACCGGGTGCACGTGCTCTACGCGGGCGAGACGGTGCTCGCGGGTCCGGCGCGGTCGGTGCTGACCGCACCCTCGCACCCATACGCGGCGGCGCTGCTGGCGGCGATTCCCCGGCTCGGCGCGCGCGCCCTGCCCCGCGCGCTCGATGGGCGACCGCCCACGCCCGACATACCGCGAACCGGCTGTGCCTTTGCCCCGCGCTGCGCACTCGCGACCGATGACTGCCGCGCCGCGCCGCCGCCGATGGCCGAAACGCGCGACGGTCAGCGCGCGCGCTGCCTCTATCCCGAAAAGGTGGCACCCCCCGCCCCATCGGAAAGCGCCGCGCCCGGCGCGGCAACCGACGGTGCGCCGCTTCTCTCCACCCGCGCGCTCTCGGTGCGCTATGACAGCCCCGGCCTTCTGGCTAGGCTCCGTGGCACCCCCCGCCCCCCGGCCACGGTCGATGGCATCGACCTCGCGCTCCGGCGCGGCGAGACGCTTGGCCTCGTGGGCGAATCGGGTAGCGGAAAATCCACCATCCTGCGCGCGATCGCCGGGCTATTGCCGCCCGCCGGCGGGCGGATCGCGCTGGCGGACGGAACCGATCTGGCCACCTCGGCCGAACGCCGCCGCCCCGAGACCCTGCGCCGCATCCAGATGATATTCCAGAACCCCGACGAGAGCCTCAACCCGCGCCAGTCGGTGGGCGACATCCTCGCCCAGCCCCTGCGGCTCTATTTCGGGTTGCGCGGACAGCCCTGCCGCGACCGCGCCGCCGAATTGCTCGAAACCGTGCGCCTCGGCGCGCATTACCTCGACCGCCTGCCGGGCCAGCTCTCGGGGGGCGAGAAACAGCGCGTGGCGGTGGCGCGCGCCTTTGCCGCCGGGCCCGAGGCCGTGCTCTGCGACGAGATCACCTCGGCGCTCGACGTCTCGGTGCAGGCCGCGGTGCTCGAATTGCTGGGCGATCTCAAGGCGCGCCACGGCACCGGATTCATCTTTGTCAGCCACGATCTGACGGTTGTGCGCGCACTATCGGACCGGGTCGCGGTGCTCTACCAGGGGCGCATCTGCGAGGCGGGGCCCACGGGCGCGGTCTTTGCCCCGCCCCATCACCCCTATACCGATGTCCTGCTCGGCGCGGTGCTCGCCCCCGATCCCGACCACGCGCCGCGCCTGCTGGCCGAGGACGCCGTCGAGCTTGCGCCGCCCGCGCGCGGCTGCCCGTTCCAGCGGCGCTGCCCGGTGAAACGCGGCGCCATCTGCGAGACCGACACGCCGCCCGCGCGGCAGACGGCGGACGGCCACGTCATCCATTGCCATATCCCCTTGGGCGAACTGCATGCACATGATGCGGCGCGGGCAAAGTGCTGAAAGGATTTCGATCCGGGTTGATTGACTGAAAGCACCCCGTCAAGAAAGCAGCGGCGCCGAATTTCGCCGCGCTTGCGATCCGCGATGCCGGGTATGCGGGCCGGAACAGTCTGTGCCCGAATCCGCTGTGAAGGGCGCGGGTTGGCCTATACCTGCCGTTTGCGATTTGGTCCCGGCGCGGATTCAAGGGCGAAGCCCGCCGCGCCATCGCATGTCCGCCCCCCGGACAGGCGATTTGCCAAAGTCAGCGCGCCGAGTGCATGTTTTGCGGATGTGGTTGCAATAAAGTGCTCTGAAGTTCAGTTGGACTGCCTGCCCGCGGACATGCGGTGGCGTGGCTCTTCTAAACGACCGCTCCAGGCTCAACCCCGCCATTTGCCCGCCGACTGCACACCCGCAGCATCGACCGTTCCGCCTGACAGCCGTCCACAAAAAAGCCCGGCCAAACGGCCGGGCTTTCCTGTCGCATCTGACCGAGGCGATCAGTCTTCGCGGCCCTCCGGCGTTTCCACGAAGTTGTCGAACACGTCGTCGGCGCTCACATCGTCATCCACAACCGGCGCGGCCAGCGCGGCGGCGGCTTCGGCCTCCTCGCGGCGGGCCTCGATCACGATGTTGTCGCGGCCCGTCGCGACGCGGCGCACCTCTGCCGTGGCCCGGCCCGTGCCCGCCGGGATCAGGCGCCCGACGATCACGTTCTCCTTGAGCCCCACGAGCCGGTCACGCTTGCCCTGCACCGAAGCCTCGGTCAGCACGCGCGTCGTCTCCTGGAACGACGCCGCCGAGATGAACGACCGCGTCTGCAACGACGCCTTGGTGATGCCCAGCAGGATCGGCGCGCCGGTGGCAGGACGTCCGCCACGGGCCTCGGCCTTGGCATTGGCCTCGTCGAACTCGACCTTGTCGAGATGCTCGCCCCTGAGCAGCGTGGTGTCGCCCGACTCGTCGATCTCCCATTTCTGGAGCATCTGGCGCACGATCACCTCGATGTGCTTGTCGTTGATCTTGACGCCCTGCAGGCGGTAGACCTCCTGCACCTCGTCGATCATGTAGTTGGCCAGCGCCTCGACGCCCAGGATCGCCAGGATATCATGCGGCGCGGGGTTGCCGTCCATGATATAGTCGCCCTTCTGGACGTAATCCCCCTCCTGCACCGGGATGTGCTTGCCCTTGGGCACCATGTATTCCACCGGCTCGCGGCTGTCGTCGGAGGGCTGGATACTGATGCGGCGCTTGTTCTTGTAGTCCTTGCCAAAGCGCACATAACCGTCGATCTCGGCGATGATGGCGTGATCCTTGGGCCGCCGCGCCTCGAACAGTTCCGCCACCCGCGGCAGACCGCCGGTGATGTCCTTGGTCTTGCCGCCCTCGCGCGGGATGCGCGCCACCACGTCGCCCGCCTCGACACTCTGGCCGTCCTCGACCGACAGGATCGCATCGACGGACATCGGGTAGATCACCGGGTTGCCCACGTCGTTGCGCACCGGCTCGCCATCCTCTCCGATGATGAAGATTTCGGGCTTCAGCTCGTTGCCGCGCGGCGCCGCGCGCCAGTCGGTCACGATCTTCTGGGTCATGCCGGTGGCCTCGTCGGTGACATCGCGCACGGCAACGCCGGTGACGAGATCGACAAACTTGGCCTTGCCGGGTTTCTCGGCGAGGATCGGCAGGGTGTAGGGATCCCACTCGAACAGCTTCTGGCCACGGGTGATGCGCGCGCCGTCCTCGACGAACAGCTTGGTGCCATAGCCCAGCTTGTGCCCGGCAAGCTCCACGCCGGCATCGGACATGATGCGCAGCTTCATGTTGCGGCCCATCACCAGCGTCTCGCCACGCGAATTGACCAGCGTTTGCGCGTTCTCGAACGCGATCACGCCCTCCTGGCTCGATTCCTGGAACGATTGCTGCCCGCCCTGCGCGACACCGCCGATGTGGAAGGTCCGCATGGTAAGCTGCGTGCCCGGCTCGCCGATCGACTGCGCGGCGATGATGCCCACGGCCTCGCCGATATTGACCAGCGTGCCACGCGCCAGATCGCGCCCGTAGCACATGGCGCAGACACCGTCATCGACCTCGCAGGTCAGCGGCGAGCGCAGGCGCACGGTCTGCACCGCCGTCTCGTCGAGTATGTCGGCCATGCGCTCGTCGATGAGCTGACCGGCAGCGACCAGAACGCGGCCCGACACCGGATCGACAATATCATCGGCGGCGACACGACCGAGGCTGCGCTCGGCGAGCGAGGCGATCACCTCGCCATCGTTGACCGCTGCCTCCACGGTGATCGCGCGCTCGGTCCCGCAATCGTGCTGACGCACGATGCAGTCCTGCGACACGTCCACCAGACGACGGGTCAGATAGCCCGAGTTCGCCGTCTTGAGCGCGGTATCGGACAGGCCCTTGCGCGCGCCGTGGGTCGAGTTGAAGTATTCGAGAACGGTCAGACCTTCCTTGAAGTTCGAGATGATCGGCGTCTCGATGATGTCGCCCGAGGGCTTGGCCATCAGGCCGCGCATGCCCCCCAGCTGCTTCATCTGCGTGACCGAGCCACGGGCACCGGAGTGGGCCATCATATAGACGCTGTTGGGCTCCATCACGCCGCCGTCAGCGTCGCGCTTCTCGGCGGAAATGGCGTTCATCATCGCCTCGGTCACCTTGTCGTTGCACTTCGACCAGGCATCGACCACCTTGTTGTACTTCTCACCCTGCGTGATGAGACCGTCCATGTATTGCTGCTCGAATCCCTTCACGAGCGTGCGGGTCTCCTCGACGATCGGCCATTTCTCCTCGGGGATCACCATGTCGTCCTTGCCAAACGAAATCCCGGCCTTGAACGCCTCGCGGAAACCCATGGTCATGATCTGGTCGCAGAAGATGACCGATTCCTTCTGCCCGCAATAGCGGTAGACGGTGTCGATGATCTGCTGCACCTCCTTCTTGCGCAACAGCCGGTTCACCAGGCTGAACGGCGCCTTGGCGTTGGGCGGCAGCAGCGCGCCGAGCTTGGCGCGGCCCGGGGTGGTCTCGACGCGGGCAAAGGTCTCGTTGCCCTCCTCGTCGATCTGCGGGGCACGGACGGTCACGCGCGCGTGCAGGTGCACCTCGCCCGCATCGAGCGCATGCTGCACCTCATCGAGCGACGAGAACACCATGCCCTCGCCCTTCATCCCCTCGCGCTCCAGCGTCACGTAGTAGAGCCCGAGGATCATGTCCTGCGACGGCACGATGATCGGTGCGCCGTTGGCGGGGCTGAGCACGTTGTTGGTGGACATCATCAACACCCGCGCCTCGAGCTGTGCCTCGAGGCTCAGCGGCACGTGCACGGCCATCTGGTCGCCGTCGAAATCGGCGTTGAACGCGGCGCAGACCAGCGGGTGAAGCTGGATCGCCTTGCCCTCGATGAGCATCGGCTCGAACGCCTGGATGCCCAGCCGGTGCAGCGTCGGCGCGCGGTTGAGCATCACCGGGTGTTCGCGGATCACCTCGTCGAGGATATCCCAGACCTCGGGGCGCTCCTTCTCCACGAGCTTCTTGGCCTGCTTCACCGTGCTGCTGAGACCCTTTGCCTCCAGCCGCGAGTAGATGAACGGCTTGAACAGCTCCAGCGCCATCTTCTTGGGCAGGCCGCATTGATGCAGCTTGAGCTCGGGGCCGGTCACGATCACCGAACGGCCCGAGAAATCGACCCGCTTGCCCAAGAGGTTCTGGCGGAACCGGCCCTGCTTGCCCTTGAGCATGTCCGACAGCGACTTGAGCGGGCGCTTGTTGGCGCCGGTGATGACCCGGCCGCGACGGCCGTTATCGAACAGCGCGTCCACCGCCTCCTGAAGCATCCGCTTTTCGTTGCGCACGATGATATCGGGCGCGCGCAGCTCGATCAGCCGCTTGAGGCGGTTGTTGCGGTTGATGACCCGGCGATACAG
>JADQCC010000016.1 GCA_016278295.1 Roseovarius sp.
GCCCTGGCAACGAATGCCTCGTCGCACAAATCGCCCTGCGCATATGTCAGATCCGCGCTTTCTTCCAGCGAGGCCGGCTTGTCCTTTAGGTCGATGCCCAGAACAGAAGCGCCTGCGGCAAGCAGTTTCTCGGTAAGGGCCAGGCCCATCCCTCCGCCAGCACCGGTAACAATGGCCACGCGGCCGGAGAAGTCATATTTGATCATGGTAGCTCCCTGAACACTCTTTTTCATTCGCTGGCGGACCAGCTTTCGCAGCACGTGAGAATGTGTTGCTTAGAGACATATGTTGCCTTATAGGAAACATAATGACAAAACGCAACACAAATCAGTGGAGTATTCATGGCCAATATCGAAGTTGCATCCCCTATCGACGGCACGAAATTCATTGTGGGCACTACAGCTTCCGCTGAGGAAATTGAGTCGGCCCTGACGAAAGCAGAAACCGCGCAAAAGACTTGGCGTCGGTCGTCCAATGAAGACCGCGCAAAGCTGGTTCTGGCGCTGTCCGACGAGCTTATCAAACGCAAAGATGACCTAGCCAAGGCAATGACCCGCGGTATTGGGCGTCCCGCATCGCAAGCGGACGAGACCCCCCGTTTCCGCGCCGTAACCCAATCGCAGATCGAGGCACTGGAAGGCATCGGTGACGAGACCTATCCCTCGGCAGGCGATACACGCCGCTTTACTCGTCGTGGCGCGCAAGGCGTCCATCTGTCCATCGCCCCCTGGAACTATCCCGTGGGTATGTTGCCATGGCTGATTGTGACTCCAATTCTAGCCGGCAATACCGTGATCCTCAAACACGCTGCCCAGACCGTAGAAGTGGGGCAGATCGTACGCGAAGCCTATGAGGCCATCAAAGGACCTGAGGGTGTCCTTCAGGTTCTGGAGCTGAGCCACGATCAGGTTGACCAGATCATCAAGTCCGAGCGCCTGAAGGGCCTGAACTTCATCGGTTCGGTTTCCGGCGGCCTAGCGATCCACCGCTCAGCTGCCGGCACGCTGACGCATGTTCACCTGGAATTGGGTGGCAAAGACCCGGCCTATGTGCGTGCCGATGCGGATTTGGATACCGCCATTCCCGAAATCGCAGATGGCTGTTTTTCGAATGCCGGTCAGTCGTGCTGCTCCGTCGAGCGGATCTATTTGCATGCCGATATCGCTGACGAGTTCATCACCCGCTTCAAGGGAGAGATGAAGAAGTATCGGCTCGGAAATCCGAACGAAGAGGACACGACCGTTGGTCCAGTGGTCAAGCGCTCGGCTGCTGACTACATCCGCCAGCAAATCGAAGATGCCGTTGCCAAAGGTGCCGAGGCCTACGCACAGCCGGGGCTGGACCTGTCATCAGTCGAAGACAAGAGTTGCTACATCGAGCCGACCCTGCTGACCGGTGTCGACAATTCGATGCTGGTCATGAAAGAAGAGACCTTCGGTCCACTGGCCTGCGTGCAGGTTGTCGCAAGCGATGCTGAAGCGATCGAGTTGATGAACGACAACCAATACGGCCTGACCGCCGGAATTTGGACCCAGGATATTGATGCGGGTCTGGAACTGGTCGATCAACTGGACGCTGGCACAGTCTTTATCAACCGCTGCGATCATGCAGACCTCTACCTGCCGTGGGGCGGCCAGAAAATGTCCGGCCTTGGTCGCGGTAACGGCCGCGAAGGTCTGCTGGGCGTGATGGACGTCAAGTCGTTCCACATTCGGACGATCGACTGATGGGTCGGATCGAGAACCTGCCCGTTGAAGACCTCGCGCGCTATGTGCGCGAGGCTGTTTCGGTACGGACTGGACAGCGCAATGCTGGCATCGTTTTGTTGTGCGAACACGGTGGTTTCCGGATTCCGGCGCCATGGGGCACCTTGGGCATTCCTGAAAGTTTCACTGGGACTCACTACGGTTACGATCTGGGGTCAAGGAACCTGACGTTGAAGATTGCGGAAAGGTTGGATGCTACGGCGATTGTGTCAAACTACTCGCGGCTGTTTCTGGATTATAACCGCAAGAGCCATGACCCAAGCTGCATCCGTCCTGATATGGGAGGGATTCCTATTCCCTATAATGAACAGATCAGTGAAGATGAGCGCGAACTTCGCGAGCAGATCGCGCGGCACCCAGTCGAGACGGCCGTTGCAGACTGGCTTGAAGGGTCAGCGCCGATGGGGAAGGGGATTATTTCGATCCATTCCTTCTCGCATGTTTGGGAGACGACGTATCGGGATTGTGAAATCGGCGTGATGTGGAAACGTGACACCCGGCTTAAGACGCCTTTGATGGCGGCCTTGGCCCAGCAGGACGATTTTGCTTCAGCCGAAAACGAGCCGTACAGCTTTGCAGAAAGTGATTGGTTCACGCTGGACCGGCACGGGCTGTCGGTCGGTGTCCCGAATGCCTATATCGAAATCCGCAACGACTTGCTGTTCAACGAACAGAGAATCGACAAGATGGCCGAGATTTTGGCACCGGCGATTGAAGCGGCGTTTCGCGCCCTAGATTGACGGGCTGCGTGACCCGG
>JADQCC010000306.1 GCA_016278295.1 Roseovarius sp.
GCTGGTCGCGCGGGCCGAGGCGGCGCTCGACCGCGCAGGGCTGGCGCAGGCGCGCCACCGCCGCGTGGCCGATCTCAGCCACGGGCAGCGGCGTCAGTTGGAGGTCGCGGTGGCGCTGACGCTGGGGCCACGCGCCTTTGTCATGGACGAGCCGATGGCCGGCCTTGGCACCGAGGGCTCGGCGGACCTCACCCGCCTGCTCGACGCGCTGCGGCACGAGGCGCCGATCCTGCTGGTCGAGCATGACATGGACGCGGTATTCGCGCTCGCCGACCGCATCAGCGTGCTGGTCTATGGCCGCGTGCTGATGACCGGCACCGTGGCCGAGGTGCGCGCCAGCGCCGAGGTGCGCGCGGCCTATCTGGGGGACGCGGCATGACGCTTCTGGAGGTGCACGGCCTCACCGCAAGCTATGGCGCGAGCCAGGCATTGTTCGGTGTCGATCTCGGCGTGGACGAGGGCGAGGTCGTCGCGCTGATGGGGCGCAACGGCATGGGCAAGACCACCACGGTCAAGGCGATCTGCCGGATGATTCCCTCGCAGGGGCGGCTCACTTTCGCGGGGTGCGACCTGCTCGGGATGCCGTCGCACCGCGCGGCGCGCATGGGGCTCGGGCTGGTGCCCGAGGGGCGGCGCTGCTTCGCCGGGCTGAGCGTGGCCGAGAACCTGACCGCCGCCGCGCGCCCCGGTCCGTGGAGCATGGACCGGGTCCACGCGCTTTTCCCCCGGCTGGCCGAACGCGCCGGACAGCGCGCCGCCTCGCTCTCGGGCGGCGAGCAGCAGATGCTGGCCATCGGGCGCGCGCTGATGACCAACCCGCGCCTGCTCATCCTCGACGAGGCGACCGAGGGGCTCGCCCCCGTGGTGCGCCAGGAAATCTGGGCCGCGATCCACACCGTCAGGCAGGAAACCGGCATGGCGATCCTCTTGGTGGATAAATCATTGAAGGAACTGTCGCGCATCGCCGACCGCGCGGTGATCCTCGCGCGCGGACGCACCGTGTGGCAGGGCGCGATGACGGCGCTGACGCCAGAGATCACGCAGCGCCATGTCGGGGTCTGAGCCCCGCGCCACCTGACAATCCCGTGAGAATTGGCACCGATGCGTTTCCTTGCCATATCTTCTGTGTCACCCAAGCCGCGACCCGATGGAAAGGAGCGCACCACGCATGGAAAGCATCTATTACGTCCTGTGCTGGGCTTGCCACCGCCGCTGCAAGCATTGCTACGAGGCGCGCTTTCGCCCCTACGTTCGCGGCGCGCTGCGCGAGGTGGTGGACGAGGCGCGCAGCACCTTCCCCAAGGTGCTGGACAGCCTGCCCGACGAGTTGAGCTATCTCGACCTCGATGCGCCCTCCGAGACGGCCCCCGGCGGCTACGAGCGCCGCGCCAGCCGGATCATCCTGGCGGGCGGCGAAGTGCTGGTCGATCCGGTGCGCGAGGAGGTGCTCTACCCGGTGATGGAGGCGATTCAGGCGAAATACGGGCCACAGGGCGTGCGGGTTGTCGTGCAGACCACTGGCGATCTGGTGACGCCCAAGATCGTCGAGGAGTTGCTGGATCGCGGGGCCTGGATGATTTCCTGCGCCGGGATGGACGATTTCCACGTCGGCCACGAGGGCGACAAGCGCGTGCCGCTTGTCGACCGGTTAACCGAGATATTCGAGAACGCCGGGGTGAGCGGCATGCGCCGCTCCGGCCTGTCGCCCGCGACACGGAATTGGCTCGATGAGGAGGGCCCGCTCTACAGTTTCTTCGGCGCCACCGAGGATGCCTGGATCGGCAAGATATGGCCGCGTGGGCGGGCGTGGGAAAACTCGCTGTCCAAGGCCGGTATCACCGATAATTTCTGCAATGTCTGGTCCGGCGGGCGTGGCTTTCTCAATCGCGGCTATTCGGGCTCCGAGGTCTCCATCGACCCCAATGGCGACGTGTTTCCCTGCTGCCTCAAGACCGCCGCCCCCCTGGGCAATCTCTGCGAGGAACGGCTGGACGACATCCTCGACAGTCTGGTCGGGCATCCGGCGCTGGAGGCGATCTCTATGGGCCACCCCGAGCGGATGGGGCTGGCGCATGGCTGGGACCCCAAGCGGTTTTTCGAGGAATCGCGCACCAAACGCCCCGATGGTGAACCTTATCGGAACCTTTGTATCGGCTGCGACCGGTTCTTTGAAAAGGTGCTGGGGCCGGAACTGGTGCGGCTGCGCGAAGAGCGCATCGCGGCCAAACGGGCGGCGGAATGAGCGTGATCACCGAGGATCGCCGCGCCGCGCTGATCCCGACGCTGAGGGCGGCGCTCGATGCGGCGGATATCGCCCCTGGCACGCCGGAATTGATGCCCGACACCGGGCTCGCCCACGACCACGTGCGCCTTGGCGGCACCGGCTGGATCGCGCGCCTGCCCAAGCAGAGCCAGATGCAGCTCGGGGCCGCCGAAAACCTCGCCTATCAGGCCGCCTGTTTCATCCGGGCGAGCGTATCGGGCCACGCCCCGCGTCTCCATGCCG
>JADQCC010000068.1 GCA_016278295.1 Roseovarius sp.
CCCGTCATGCAGCATCGCCACGTTGTCGGCGATGGCGCGCACGCTGGTCATGTCGTGGGTGATGGTCATGGCGGTCGCGCCCATTTCCACCACGATCTCGCGGATCAGCTCGTTGATGACGCCTGACATGATCGGGTCGAGGCCCGTTGTCGGCTCGTCGAAGAAGATGATTTCCGGTTCCGCGGCGATGGCCCGCGCGAGGCCCACGCGTTTCTGCATACCACCCGACAATTCCGCCGGAAACTTGTCCGCCACATCCGGTTTCAGCCCCACGCGGCGCAGCTTTTCGATGGCGATCTCGCGCGCTTCGGCCTTCGGCCGCTTGAGCGAGCCGCGCAGCAGGCGAAACGCCACGTTCTGCCAGACGGGCAGCGAATCAAACAGCGCCCCGCCCTGGAACAGCATCCCGAACCGCGCGAGAAAGGCATCACGATCGCCCTTGGTCACGTCGCGCCCGTCGAGCGTGATGACCCCGCTGTCGGGCCGGATCAGCCCGAGGATGCACTTGAGCGCCACCGACTTGCCGGTGCCCGAACCGCCGATGACGACCATCGAGGTGCCGGACTCGATCGTCAGGTTCACCCCGCGCAACACGCGGTTCTCGCCAAAGGCCTTGTGAACGTCGGACAGCTCTATCATGCGGAAAAGAACACCTCGGTCAGCACGTAATTGGCGGCGAGGATCAGCACCGACGACGCCACCACCGCCGATTTCGTGGCGCGGCCCACGCCCTGCGCGCCGCGGCCCGAATTCATCCCGTGATAGCACCCCATCAGCGCCACGATGAAGCCGAACACCCCCCCCTTGATGAGGCCCGAAACCACATCCCATGTCTCGAGAAAGTCGATGGTGGTCTTGAGATAGGTGCCGGCCCCGAAGTCGAGCCGCCCGACACCCACCATGAACCCGCCCATGATGCCAATGGCGTCGCCCACCGCCACCAGCAGCGGCACCGCCAGCGTGGCGGCCAGCACGCGGGGCAGGGTGAGGTATTTCATCGGGTTGGTGGACAGCGTGGTCAGCGCGTCGATCTGCTCGGTCACCTTCATGGTGCCGATCTCGGCGGCGATGGAGGAGGCCACCCGCGCCGCCACCATCAGCCCGCCCAGCACCGGACCAAGCTCGCGCGTCAGCCCGATGGCCACGATCGAGGGCACCACGGTTTCCGCGTTGAAGCGCGCGCCGCCGGCGTAGATCTGCAAGGCCAGCGCCCCGCCGGTAAAGAGCGCCGTCATGCCCACCACGGGCAGCGAAAGCCAGCCGATATGCATCAGTGCATGACCGAACTCGCGCCAGTAGAAGGGCGGGCGCGCGAGATGGCTGACCGCGTCGGTGGCATAGAGCGTCACCCGCCCGACCCCGGCCAGAGCGGCGATCACGGCCCGCCCGATGGCCGCGAGGAGGCGCACGAGCGCGCTCACGCGCCGAAAAGGCGCCGCGTGTAGCGCCCCCCCAGAGAGGTGAGGATTTCATAGCCGATGGTGCCCGCGTTGTCGGCCAGCACGTCGATGCCCTGCTCGGGGCCGAGCAGTCGCAGGCTCGACGGGTCGTGGCCCAGGCCGGTGACATCCACGCCGATCAGGTCCATCGAGATGCGGCCCGCGATGGGGCAGGGCGTGTCCTCGGCATAAAGGGACGTGCGCGGCCCCATACCCCGCAGGATGCCATCGGCATATCCCGCCGATACGGTGGCGATGCGGGTGGGGCGGGTGGCCACGAAATCATTGCCATAGCCCACCGTTTCGCCCGCCTCCAGGTCACGGCACTGGATGACAGGAAGATCAAGCGTGACCACCGGCTGTGCGTCCGTAAAAGGCGCGCCGCCATAGATCCCGATCCCCGGACGCGCGAGGTCGAAATGGTAATCGGGGTGCATCAGGATACCCCCGGTATTGGCGAGGCTGCGGGGCACGTCGAGCCCCTCGGTCATCTCGCGGAACGCGGTCAGTTGCTGCGCGTTCATCGGGTGGTCGGGCGTGTCGGCACAGGCAAGGTGGCTCATGATGAGCCGCAGCCCCTGCGTCAGCGCGATCTCGCGCACCGCCTGCCATTCGGCGGGCTCCATCCCCAGCCGGTTCATGCCACTGTCGAGCTGGATGCCAAAGGCGTGGCCGGGAATCGCCTCGGCGTGGCGGATCATCTGATCGACCGAGTTGATCATCGGCACGAGGCCGCAATCGGCGATCATGTCGGCATCGCCGGGCATGTGGCCCGAGAATACGTGGATCGCCGCCGCCGGCCCCACCACGTCACGCAGCGCGGCCCCCTCTTCGGCGATGGCCACGAAGAAGCTGCGCGCACCCTCGCGCACCAGCCTGCGGGCGACGCGGGCCGCCCCCAGCCCATATCCATCGGCCTTGACCACCGCTGCCGTCTCGCCCGTGTTGGCGGCGTCGAGCGCGCGCCAGTTGGCGGCGACCGCGTCGAGGTCGATGGTGAGGGTGGCGGTGCTCATGGCATGGGTTTTGACAGTCAGGACGCGGGCGTCAAGAGGAAAGCAGGT
>JADQCC010000050.1 GCA_016278295.1 Roseovarius sp.
GTTGACTGTTAATCAATTGGTCGTAGGTTCGATCCCTACCGCCGGAGCCAAAAAATCCCGAATAAAGCAGCAGGATAGCTTGAATCACCTCAGGTGATCTTGCCGCTTTCCGCTGCGGGGTAACATCTGGGGTGACAGGTTCCTGCCTGGTAAATCCGGGCCGGACGCCTGTGCGGGTGAATCGCCCGGACCGGACCGTGAGCGCCGCGCCCTCACCACGGGGGACCGCGCTCTGACGGATGCTCTGGCGGTTCCTTCATCATCGTTTGGTCGCTGGGGCGATGGCAGCACCAACTCAGCGCCGCCACCTTGCACTACAAGCGTCGGTCTAATGCGCCTCTGTAGCCCTAGAGCGTGTCGCCCGGACCCCACCGCCGCCGCAGCCAGCGCGCGAGATAGATAACCGGCCAGCGCAGCACGCTCATCCCCGCCGCCAGCACCAACAGGCCCAGCCACGGCCCGTGCTGCCACGCCACCAGCCCCAGCACCGGCACGCCCAGCGCGATCAGCGCGTAGGCGCGTCGCCAATGGTTGTCGCGGCTTGGCAGCATCGCCAGCACGTTGGCCGCCAACGCCCAGACGCAGGCGAGGATCAGCGAGGCGGTCATGACGCGCCTCCCGCGAGGCTCGCGCCCAGCGCGGCCAGCGCCGCGAACAGGCCGAACACCGGCACCGCCATCGGCACCCTGAACGCGGCCTCTGGGCTGGTGCGTTTCATCGCGATCAGCGCCGCATTGACCAATACGAACACAGCCAGCAGCAAGGCCGACGTGAGCCCGGCAAGATCGGCCACCGGCAACAGCAGCGCGCCCGCGATCACCGCCACGCCGACCAACAGCGTCGCGCGCAGCGGCGTGCCGAGGCGCGGATGCGCGTGGTGAAACCCTGCCAGAGCCGGGCTGCGGCGCCCGAGGCCAAACAGCACCCGGCTTGCCATCACCATCTGCGCCAGCACGCCGTTCAGCGCCGCCGCCACGGCGATCAACGACAAGAAGGCCGCGCTGCCACCGCGCCCCGCCTGCCACACGAGCGCCAGCGGCTGTTCGCTCGCACCCAGCGTGGCAAGCGGCACCGCGCGCACCGCCGCGATGCTGACCAGCGCGTAAAGCGCGCTCGTGATCACCAGCGACAAGAGGATGGCGCGGGGCAGGATGCGTTCGGGGTCGCGCACCTCCTCGGCCATGTTGACGATATCCTCGAAGCCGATGAACGCGAAGAACGCCAGCACCGCCGCCGCGATCACGCCGGACCAGACCAGCTCGCCCCCCACCTGCCAGTCCGGCGCGGGCACGGCGGTAAAGCCGGCGAACATCACCAGCGCCAGGCCCGCCACCTCGACCACGGTGAACAGGGCCGCGACAGCGAGGCTTTCCAGAACGCCCAATATCGCCACGCCCATCAGGACCATCCCCAGGACGATCACCGACGGCCCGAACGGCAAGCCCGTCACCGCCCCGAGATAGCCCACGCCACCACGAAGCACGGCGGCGGCGGACACGATGCCGGCCGCCACGATGGCAAGCCCGACCAGTGTACCGAGCCAGGGCAGGTTGAGCCCCTTGGCGACGAACACCGCCTCGCCCGCCGCCTCGGGCAGGCGCGTGGAAAACTCGGCATAGCTGAGCGCCGTGGGGGCGGCGATCACGCCCGCCAGAACAAAGGCCAGCGGCGCCCAGATCCCGGCCTCCGCCGCGACCGCGCCGACCAGCACGTAGATCCCCGCACCGACCATGACACCCACGCCGTAGGCGGTCAGCAGTCCCAGACCGATCCGGCGTTTCAGGGTCTCTGTCATGCGCGTCTAGCCCGCCAGCCGCGCGGGCAGGCCACCGGCCCAGGCGCTGATCGTGCCCGCGCCGAGGCACACCACCATGTCGCCGGGCCGCGCCTCGGCGCGCACGAAGCGTTCCAGATCGTCCTCCGAGGCGATGGCCACCGCGCGGCGGTGGCCGTGCCGGATAAGCCCCGCCACCAGATCGTCGCGCGTGGCGCCCGGGATCGGCTCCTCTCCGGCGGCATAGACATCGGCGATGCCGACCGCGTCGGCCTCGTTGAAACACCCACAGAAATCGTCGAACAGGCTCGACAGCCGGGAATAGCGGTGCGGCTGATGCACGGCGATGATGCGTCCCTCCGTGGCCTGCCGCGCGGCGCGCAGCACGGCGGCGATCTCGACGGGGTGGTGGCCGTAATCGTCGATCACCGTCACGCCATTCACCTCGCCGACGCGGGTAAAGCGGCGGTTGACGCCGCCAAAGTTCGCCAGCGCGTCGCGGATCGCGTCGCGCTTCATGCCCAGATGCCGCGCCACCGCCACGGCGGCCAGCGCGTTGCTGACATTGTGATCGCCCGGCATGGGCAAGCTGCATCCCTCGATCATCCGGCCCTCGGCCTGAAGCGCCACGTCGAAACGCGCGACGCCCCGCTCATAGCGCAGGTTGACCGCGCGCACATCGGACTGTGCGTTGAATCCATAGGTCAGCACCCGCCGGTCGCTGATCCGGCCCACCAGCGCCTGCACCTCCGGGTGATCGGTGCAGCAAACGGCGAGGCCGTAGAACGGGATGTTGGAGACAAAATCGTAAAACCCCTGCCTCAACGCATCGAAATCGCCCCAATGCTCCATGTGTTCGGGGTCGATATTGGTGACGATGGCGATGGTGGCGGGCAGCCGGTTGAAGGTGCCGTCGCTCTCGTCGGCCTCGACCACCATCCATTCGCCCTGCCCCATCCGCGCGTTCGATCCATAGGCGTGGATGACGCCGCCGTTGATCACCGTCGGGTCGATCCCGCCCTTGACCAGAAGTTCGGCCACCAGCGTCGTCGTCGTGGTCTTGCCATGCGTGCCCGCCACCGCGATGTTGGACTTCAGCCGCATCAGTTCCGCCAGCATCTCGGCGCGGCGCACCACCGGCAGGCCGCGCCGCCGCGCCTCGTCCAGTTCGGCATTGCCCGGCTTGATGGCCGAGGAGATCACCACCACCTCCGCTCCGTCGAGGTTCTCGGCCCGCTGCCCCTCGAAGACACGCGCGCCCATGCCGGCGAGCCGCCCGGTGATCGGCGTCGATTTGAGGTCGGAGCCCTGCACCTCGTAGCCGTGGTTCAGCAGCACCTCGGCGATGCCCGACATGCCGATCCCGCCGATCCCGACAAAGTGGATGGGGCCGACATCCGTCGGTAGCTTGGTGGCCGCATTCATCTATTCCGCCCTTCTGCCTGCGAGATCCTCGACCATGTCGGCCAATCGCTGCGGGGCATCGGGGCGCCCCTGCGAGAGCGCCGCCTGCGCCATCAGCCCCGCGCCCTGCGCGTCGCCCAGAACGGTGGCGATCTGCGCCGCGAGGCTGCTCTCGTCAAGCCGGTTCTCGGGAATGCGGATCGCGCCGCCCGCCGCGACCAGGCCGCGCGCGTTGGCGGTCTGATGATCGGCGGCGGCGGCGGCATAGGGGATGAGGATGGCGGGACGCCCGATGACGGAAATGTCGGCGATGCTCGACGCGCCCGCGCGGCTGATGACAAGCTGCGCCTCCGACATCCGGCGCGGCACGTCGCGAAAGAATGGCTGCACATCGGCATCGACCCCCGCGCCCGCATAGGCGCGGGTCACGCGCTCCAGATCCTCGTCGCGTGCCTGATGGCTCACCCGGATGTTGCGCAGCATCGCCTCGGGCAGCGCCGCGATCGCCCCCGGCACCACGTCGCTGAGGATGCGCGCGCCCTGGCTGCCGCCGATCACCAGCACCGACATCGGGTAGTCGCCCGGCGGGATATAGGGTGCGCCTGCCCGCTCGATCACCGCCGCGCGCACCGGGTTTCCGACATGCGCGCCGCGCGCGCCCTCGGGCAGGTCGGTGGGCCAGATGCCGCAGGCCACCACGTCCACGCGGGGCGCGAACACCCGGTTCACGCGGCCCAGAACGCCATTCTGCTCGTGCACCATGCGCGGACGGCGCAATATCCACGCCGCCGCCAGCGCCGGGATCGTCGGGTAACCGCCGAAGCCCACCACCGCGTCCGGCCGGTCGCGCAGCATCCGCAAGCTCGCCCCCAGCACGCCCCCCGCAATATGCAGCGGCGCCAGGAGCCTGTTGACGATCCCGCCGCGCGCGAAGGTGGCGCTCGACACCTGCTCGATCTGCACGGAGTGCGGAAACCCGCCGACAAACCGCGCGCCGCGCGCATCCGTCGACAGCCGCACCCGCCAGCCGCGCCGCAGCATGGCCTCGGCCAACGCCTGCGCCGGAAACATGTGCCCGCCGGTACCGCCCGCCGCGATCAACAGAAGCGGTGCGCTCATCGCCGCCCCCGCAGGATATCGCCGATCTGCCCTTGCGGCCGTGTCCGGGTCAGCGCCAGCAGCATCCCCACCGCCAGCCCCGCGGCCACGATGGACGATCCGCCATAGCTCACGAAGGGCAGCGTCATGCCCTTGGCGGGCAGGAGCCGCACGGCAACGCCCATGTTGATCATCGCCTGCGCGCCCAGCATGGCAACCAGTCCGGTGCCCGCCAGCCGGATGAACGGATCGCGCTCGCGGATCAGCCGGATCAGCGAGCGCAGCACGATCACCGCGTAAAGCGCGATGATCGCCAGCACGAGGACGAGGCCGTACTCTTCGGCCGCCACGGCGATGATGAAATCGGTATGCGCGTCCGGCAGGCTCCATTTCACCTGCCCCTCGCCCACGCCCACGCCAAAGAACCCGCCCTCCCGGATCGCATTGGTGGCAAAGCCGATCTGCGTGGTCGGATCGACCTCGGCGCTGAGAAAGCCGTCGATGCGGCGCGCGAAATGCTCGGAATGGGAATAGGCAAAGCTCCCCGCGAACACCACCACCCCGGCCATCGCCAGAAGCAGCACCACCGGCGCGCCGCTCACGAACCAGATCACCCCCCAGCCGAACAGCACCAGCACCGCCTGCCCGAAATCCGGCTGCAAGGCCAGGAACCCGAGGATCACCACCATCAACCCGAAGGACCACAGCCGCCCCGGCGGCCCGCCGATTTCCTGGCTCGCGGCCATCATCCACGCCGCCGCCACGATGAAGGCGGGTTTGAGAAACTCCGACGGCTGCACGCTGGCAATGCCGAGGCTGTACCACCGCACCGCACCCTTGCCGAAATCGGTGCCGAACACCGGCAGCAGCATCACCGCCGCCAGCGACGCGAGAAAGCCCAGCACCGCCAGCCGGCGCACCGTCTCGGGGCGCATCATCGACATCACCATCAGCGCCATCAGCGCGAGCCCGCCGAACGCCACCTGCCGCTGCACGTAGTGGAACGGCGCGAACCCGTTATCCTCGGCCAGCGGCACCGAGGCCGCCAGCCCCAGGAGGATGCCGATGGCAAACAGCATCAGCACCGAGAAGAACGACCAGCGGTCGATCGTGCGCCACCATTTGGGGAGAACGGGATCCTCGTCCCGCAGGGGCACAGCCCCATAGACCATTTCCGTCATCTGCCTGCCGCCTCGATGCCATGCGCCCCTTTTCGGGGTCTGCCTTGCAAGTGTAGCCGGAATCGGCGCCCGAGGCCAGAGAGAACCCCCCTTGCCTTTGCGCGGGATTTCGCGTCTCAGGCGGGGCATGACACGGGCTATCGACACGCTCATCCTGGGGGCCGGTGCGGCGGGCATGATGTGCGCCGCCCATGCCGGCGGGCGCACGCTCGTGATCGACCACGCCCGCGCACCGGGCGAGAAGATCCGCATCTCCGGCGGCGGGCGGTGCAACTTCACCAACCTCCACACCGCGCCTGAGAATTTCCTGTCGCGCAACCCGCATTTCTGCAAATCGGCGCTGGCGCGCTATACGCAATGGGATTTCATCGACCTGGTCGGACGGCACGGCATCGCCTGGCACGAAAAGACGCTTGGGCAGTTGTTCTGCGACGGGCGCGCCACGCAGATCGTCGGGATGCTCGTGGACGAGATGCGCCGGGCGGGGGCCGAGTTGTGGCTCTCGACGCGGCTCGTCGATCTCTCCCACGATGGCAGCAGCTTTCGCGCCACGCTCGAACGCGAGGGCGCGCAGCAGGCCATCACCGCCCGCAACCTCGTGCTGGCCACCGGGGGCAAGTCGATCCCCAGGATGGGCGCGACGGGGATGGCCTGTGACATCGCCCAACGCTTCGGGCACGCGCTGACCGAGACGCGCCCCGCGCTGGTGCCGCTCACCTTTTCCAACGCGCCCTTCGCGGCCTTGTCGGGCACCGCCCTGCCCGTCCGCGCGTCCTGCGACGGGGTGGCGTTCGACGAGGCGGCGCTGTTCACCCATCGCGGGCTGTCGGGCCCGGCGATCCTGCAAATCTCGTCTTTCTGGCGCGAGGGGGTCGAGATCGCGCTCGACCTGGACCCCGAGGGCACCCTCTTCGAGACACTGCGCGCCGAACGGCAGCGGCAGGGGCGGCGCAACCTCACCACCGTGCTGTCACGGCACCTGCCCGGCAAGCTGGTTTCGCACCTCGCGCCCGCCCTCGGGCTCGCGGGGAACCTCGCCGACCAATCCGACGCGCGGCTGTCGGGCATCCTGGGCGCGCTGCGCGACTGGCGGCTCCGGCCCACGGGCAGCGAGGGTTACCGCACCGCCGAGGTGATGCTCGGGGGCATCGACACCGCCGGGCTCAGCTCTGCCACGATGGAATCGCGCCACCTGCCGGGGCTATACGCCATCGGCGAGGCGGTGGACGTGACCGGCTGGCTGGGGGGCTACAATTTCCAGTGGGCCTGGGCATCGGGCTGGGTGGCGGGACAGGCGATCGCGGCGCGGGCATAACCCCGGAAGGTGAGGCGCAAATGGCCCGGCGCGGCCATTCGGCGCGTGACCCGCTTGCGCGGCATCGCGCCGAACACGCCGCCGCGCATCGCCGGGCCGGGGCAGCGGCGCGTTCGGCGACCGCCCCACGGCAAACCCGATTTGTCCTACCGCAGCTTCAGCGTCGCCAGCCCGATCATCGCGAGGATCAGCGCGATGATCCAGAAACGGATGACGATCTGCGGCTCGGCCCAACCCTTTTTCTCGTAATGGTGATGGATGGGGGCCATCAGGAACACCCGCTTGCCGGTGCGCTTGAAGTAGATCACCTGCACGATTACCGACAGCGCCTCGGCCACGAACAGCCCGCCGACGATGCCCAGCACCAGCTCGTGCTTGGTCGCCACCGCGATAGTCCCCAGCGCACCGCCGAGCGCGAGCGAGCCGGTATCGCCCATGAACACCGCCGCCGGGGGCGCGTTATACCACAGAAAGCCGAGGCCGCCGCCCACGAGCCCCGCCACGAAGATCAGGATCTCGCCGGTGCCGGGCACGTAGTGCAGCCCGAGATATTCGGTAAAGTCGGTGCGCCCCACCGTGTAGGCGATGATGCCGAGCGCGCCCGAGGCGATCATCACCGGCATGATCGCGAGCCCGTCGAGCCCGTCGGTGAGGTTGACCGCGTTGGCCGAGCCGACGATCACGATCATGGCGAAGGGAATGAAGACCCAGCCCAGGTTCACCAGCACGTCCTTGAACACCGGCAGCGCCAGTTGAAGCTGCAATTCGGCGGGGTGGTGCCAGGTGGCCCAGCCCGCCGCGGCGAGCGCGATGACAAAGCCGAGGATCAGCCGCACCCGGCCCGGCACCCCCTTGACGTTGCCGCGCGAGACCTTGGCGTAATCGTCGGCAAACCCGATCAGCCCGAAGGCCAGCGTGACGAACAGCACCAGCCAGACATACGGATTGTCGAGCCGCGCCCACAGCAGCGTGGAAGTGACCAGCGCGCCGACGATCAGAAGCCCGCCCATGGTGGGCGTGCCGGCCTTGGAGAAATGGCTCTCGGGCCCGTCCTCGCGGATCGGCTGTCCCTTGCCCTGACGGCGGCGCAGCGACATGATGAGCGGCGGCCCGAACAGGAAGCCGAAGATAAGCGCGGTGAAGAACGCGCCCCCCGCACGGAAGGTGATGTAGCGAAACAGGTTGAACAGGTCGCCGCCATCCGACAGGAGGGTGAGCCAGTAGAGCATTAGCCTTGATCCTTTTCCAGGCGGCGGTCCGCGCGGCGCAGCGCCTCGGCAATGAGGCTGACGCGGCTGCCCTTCGATCCCTTGACGAGCACGACATCGCCCGCATCCACGAGCCGGTGCGCGCGGCTGGCGAGCGCCTCGGCGGTGGCGGTCTTCCGGCCGCGCTTGGCGTCGGGCAGGGCGTCCCACAATGCGCGCATCCGCGGCCCCACGCAATGCACCTCGTCCACCGCCTGCATCGCGGGCAGATCCGCGAGGGCGGCATGGAGCGCCGCCTCGGTCGGGCCCAGTTCCAGCATGTCGCCGAGGATGGCGATGCGCCGTCCGCGCGCCACCCGGCCCACGTCGTCCTGCGGGCGGCTGGCGGCGAGCATGTCGAGCGCGGCCGCCATCGAGGCGGGGTTGGCGTTGAAGGCGTCGTCGATGAGGTCGATGCTCATGCCGTCGGCGGCGAGGTCGAGGACCAGCCGCTCGCGCGTGCCGCGCCCCTCGGGCGGGGCCCAGGCGGCGAGGTCGGCAATGGCCACCGCGCGGTCGAGGCCGAGCGCCTGAACGCAGGCCAGGACCGCCAGCCCGTTCATCGCGAAGTGCCGCCCCGGCGTGCCGATCTTGTAGAGCAGCGGCGTGCGCCAGGCGCGGGCGCGCGCCACCGTGGAAGTGGCGTGCAAATCGGCCGACAGCAGCCGGTGATGCGCGCCGCGCGCACGGCCAAAGCTGATCGTGCGGGTGGCGTGGCGGGTGGCCGCCGCGCGCAGGATCGGGGCGGTGTCGACGTCGGCGTGGTAGAGGGCGGTGCCGCCGGGCTCCAGCCCCGCGTAGATCGCCGCCTTCTCGCGGGCGATGCCCGCGAGGTCGTCGAACGCCTCGAGATGGGCGGCGGCGACGGTGGTGATCAGCGCGATATGGGGCCGGGCCATGCGCGACAGCGGCGCGATCTCGCCCGGTGCGTTCATGCCGATCTCGATCACCGCGAATTCGGTGTCGACGGGCATCCGCGCCAGCGTCAGCGGCACGCCCCAGTGGTTGTTGTAGCTCTGGACCGAGGCGTGGGTGCGGCCCTGGTGCAACAGCACCGCGCGCAGCATCTCCTTGGTCGAGGTCTTGCCGACCGAGCCGGTGACGGCGAGCACACGCGCGCGCGCGCGCGCGCGTCCGGCGCGGCCCAGCGCCTCGAGGCCCGCCTGCACGTCGGCCACCACGAGGAGCGGCGCGTCGGCGGGGATGCCCTCGGGGACGTGGCTGACCATCGCCGCCGCGGCACCCCTGCACAGCGCGTCGGCCACGAAGTCGTGGCCGTCGCGTGCCGCGCTCAGCGCCACGAACAGATCGCCGGGTTGAAGCGTGCGGGTGTCGATGGAGACGCCGCTGGCGGCCCAGTCAGCCGTGTTGCGCCCGGCGGTGGCGGCGGCGGCGTCTGTCGCGGTCCACAGCGTCATGCCACGCCCCCGTCGAGCACCGAGACGGCGAGGCTCGCCTGTTCGGCATCGTCGAAGGGCAGCACGTCGGCCCCCACCACCTGCCCGGTCTCGTGCCCCTTGCCGCAAATCAGGAGCGCGTCACCGGGGCCCAATGTGTCCACCCCGCGCAGGATCGCCTCGGCGCGGTCGGCCACCTCGGCCGCGCCGGGACAGCCCGCGCGCACCGCGGCGCGGATCGTGGCGGGATCCTCGGTGCGGGGGTTGTCGTCGGTGACGATCACCACGTCGGCGAATTGCGCGGCGGCCTGTCCCATCAGGGGCCGCTTGCCGCGGTCGCGGTCGCCGCCGGCGCCGATGATGGCGGTAAGCCGGCCCATGACGTGCGGGCGCAGCGCCTTGAGCGCGGTGGCCACGGCGTCGGGGGTGTGGGCGTAATCGACGAATACCGCCGCGCCGTTGCCGCGGGTCGCGGCAAGCTGCATCCGCCCGCGCACGGTGGTCATCGCGGGCAGGGCGGCGATCACGCGGGTGGCATCGGCCCCGGCGGCGATGGCGAGGCACGCGGCAAGCGCCGCGTTTTCCGCCTGGAACCCGCCGATGAGGTCGAGCCGGATCTGGTGGCTGCGATCCTCCCAGTCAAAGCGCAGCACCTGCCCGGTGGCGTCGAAGCGCTGACCGGTGATGTGCAGATCGGCCCCCGGCCTGCGGCCCACGGTGATGAGGTCCTGCCCGCGCGCCGCCACGATCTCGGCCATGTGGGTGCCGTGCGGGTCGTCGATGTTGACCACGGCCACCCCGTCCTCGGGCAGCACCCGATCGAACAGCCCGGCCTTGGCCGCGAGATAGGCGGCGAAATCCGGGTGATAATCGAGGTGATCCTGCGTGATGTTGGTGAACGCCGCCGCCGCGAGCCGCACGCCGTCGAGGCGGCGCTGGTCGAGCCCGTGCGACGACGCCTCCATCGCGGCATGGGTGACGCCTTCCTTGGCGCAATCCGCCAACAGCCGGTGGAGCGTCACCGGCTCGGGCGTGGTGTGGCTCAGGGGCGCGCGCACCGCCCCCTCGACCCCCGTGGTGCCGAGGTTGACCGCGGCAAGGCCCATCGTCTCCCATATCTGGCGGGTGAAGGTGGCCACCGAGGTCTTGCCGTTGGTGCCGGTGACGGCGACCATCACCTCGGGCTGGGCGCCGAACCACAGCGCGGCGGCATAGGCCAGCGTCTGGCGCGGGTCTTCGGCGATGACCAGCGCGGCACCCGAGTCCGCGATAGCGCCCGAGGCGAGGCGCGCACCGGCGGCATCGGTCAGGATCGCGCCCGCGCCCCGGTCAAGCGCGGTGGCGATGAAGCGTGCACCGTGGGTATGCGCGCCGGGCAAGGCGGCAAAGAGCGCGCCGTCCTCGACCCCGCGGCTGTCGGTGGCGAGCCCCGTGACCCGTGCCTGCCGCCCGCCCTGCGCGGTCAGCCCCAGTTCTGCCAGTGTTCGGATCTGCGCCACGCGCCTGCCACCCCGGTTGTCATCTCAGTTCGATGCCTGCCTTATAGCAGCCGCATCCCCCTGTTCAATCGTGGGCCTGAGGCCCAGAAGCGGGGCGGTGCGGCGGATGATCTCGGCGGCCACCGGCACGGCGGTCCATCCGGCGGTACGGCGCGGCTCCTCGCCCGAGGTCTCGACCGGTTCGTCGAGGGTGACGACGATCACATAACGGGGATCGTTGGCGGGAAACATGCCGGCGAAGGTCGCGATCACCTTGTCGTCGTAATAGCCGCCGCCGGGCTTCGGTTTGTCGGCGGTGCCGGTCTTGCCGCCGATGCTGTATCCCGGCACCTCGGCAAGGCTGGCGGTGCCGTCGGTCACGACCTTGCGCAGCAGCCCGCGCATGGTGGCCGATGTCGCTTCGGAGAGCACGCGCGGCCCGGGCGCACGTGCGGGATCGTGCAGCAGCGTGGGCGTCACCCGCCGCCCGCCATTCACCACTGTGGCATAGGCCGCGGCAAGGTGCAGCGGGCTGACGGCAAGGCCGTGCCCGTAAGAGATGGTCATGGTCGAAAGCTCCGACCATTTCGGTGGCAGAAGCGGCTGGCTGCCGCCCGCTTCGGTGATTTCGAGAGGCACGGGATCGAGCAGGCCCAGCGTGCGCAGAAACGCCCGCTGCCGCTCGGCCCCGGTCTCGACGGCGATGCGCGCCGTGCCCACGTTGGAGGATTTCACCAGCACCTGCTCGACGCTCAGCTCGCGCCCGTAATTGTGGAAGTCGCGGATCGTGTACTTGCCCCAGGTCATCGGGCTCTGGGTGTTGATCATGGTGTCGGGTTTGACCTGCCCGCGTTCCAGCGCCTGCGCGATGGCGAAGGTCTTGAAGGTGGAGCCGAGCTCGTAGACGCCCTGCACCGCGCGGTTGAAGAGCGGGCTGTCATCGGGCTTGCCTTGCGTTGGCAGGGCGGGGCGGTTGTTGGGGTCGAAATCCGGCAGCGAGGCGATGGCCATGATTTCGCCGGTGTCCGCGTCCATCAGGATGCCCGCCGCGCCCTTGGCGTTCATGATGCTCATGCCGCCCGCGAGCACCTTTTCCATCGCCGCCTGCACGCTGAGATCGAGCGACAGCGCGAGCGGCTCGTTGGCGCGGGCCGGATCGCGCAGCCGCGCGTCGAGCGCCTTCTCGATCCCGGCCACGCCCACGACCTCTGCGGCGCTCACGCCCTCGTCGCCAAAACTTGCCCCGCCCAGCACATGCGCGGCGAGGCGCCCGTTTGGATAAAGCCGCATCTCGCGCGGGCCGAACAACAGCCCCGGCTCGCCGATATCGTGCACGGCCTGTTTCTGCTCGGGGCTGAGGGTGCGGCGGATCCACAGGAACTTGCGCTTGCCGGTGAAGTCGCGCAACAGCCGCGCGCGATCGAGATCGGGGAAGATGGCGGCCAGCTTCTCGGCGGCGTTCTCCGGGTCGATCATCTGCTCTGGCTGGGCATAGAGGCTGTAGGTGTCGAAATTCGTGGCCAGCACGCGCCCCCGGCGATCGGTGATATCGGCGCGCTGGGCGAGGATGCGCGCGCCGCCCGCGCCGGCGCGGGGCTCGGCCGGTTCGGACTGCGCCAGCACCGCCATCTGCCCGCCGATCACCGCGAACCCGGCAAGAAACAGCCCCGCAAGCACCAGCAGCCGCCCCTCGGCCCGGCGGCGGGCACGGTCGCGCATCTCCTCGTGGCGCAGGCGGATGTTTTCGCGCTCGATCACGTCGGGGTTCTCGCCCCTGCGGCGGGCATCGAGGATACGCGCGAGCGGGCGCAGCGGGGTGCGGATCATGGGCGTTCTCCATCGCTCATGACATCGACGGGGTTCGTGATGGTGAAATCCGGCCCGGTCTGCGGATAGGCGACCTGGTCGATACGCCCGAACTGATACGGTTGCAGCGGCATCAGCCCGAGCCGGTCGTAATTCATCTCGACCAGCGCCGCGAGCCGGTCGGGGCGGTTTAGATACGCCCATTCCGCGTTGAGCATCCGCACCCGCTGGCGCGCGGCGGCGATGTCGGATTGCAGCGTGTCGGCGCGCGCGAGCGCCTCTTGGGTGCGGTAATTCTCGCGGTAGGCCCAGAAGGCGAGGCCGATCACGGCAAGCGCGGTGAGGACGTGAACGAGGCTGCGCATCATTTCTCTCCCGCCAGCAGGGGCAGCCCGAGCGCGGCGCGGTCGCTTGTGCCCGGCGGCGCGTCGGTGCGGATGCCCATGCGCAGCCGCGCCGAGCGGGCGCGCGGGTTGGCGGCGAGTTCGCCCGCGTCGGCGGCGATTGGCTTGCGCGACGGCAGGGTGAATTGCGCGGGCTTCGCCGCGGCCTCGGGGGCGTGGCGGCTACCGCCGCCGCCATGTCCGGCGCGGTCCTGCAAGAAGCGCTTGACGATGCGATCCTCGATGGAATGGAAGGTGACGACCGCGAGCCGCCCGCCGGGGACCAGCGCGCGCTCGGCCGCCTCGAGCCCGTCCACGAGGGCGCGATACTCGTCGTTGACGGCGATGCGGATGGCCTGAAACGTGCGAGTGGCGGGATGCACCTGCCCGGGCTTGGGGCGCGGCAGACAGCGTTCCACGATCGCCGCGAGCGCGCCGGTGGTCTCGAAAGGGGCCTCGGCGCGCGCCCGCACGATGGCGCGGGCGATACGCCGGCTGGCGCGCTCTTCGCCGTAGAGAAAGAGAATGTCGGCGAGCCGCGCCTCGGGAGCCTCGTTGACCAGATCGGCGGCGGTGGGGCCCTCCTGGCTCATCCGCATGTCGAGCGGGCCGTCCTTTTGAAAGGAAAAGCCGCGTTCCGGCCGGTCGAGCTGCATCGAGGAGACGCCCAGATCGAGCACCACCCCGTCGAGCGCGTCGGCATGGCTGTCAAGCTGCGCGAAATTGCCCTGCACGAGGCTGAGCCGGTCGCCATAGTCCGCCCCCCAGTCCCGCGCCATGTCGATGGCCAGAGGATCCTGGTCGACACCGATCACGTGCTCTGCCCCCGCGTCGAGCAGCCCGCGCGCATAGCCGCCCGCGCCCAGCGTGCCATCGAGCCAGGTGCCGCGCACCGGGGCCACCGCGGCCAGCAAAGGGCGCAACAGGACGGGGACGTGCGGGGTGGCGGGCGGTCTGGCGGCGGCAGCGGCCATCGTTCAGGCGCCTTCGGGATTGTCGAGCAGGATGAGCGGGTCGAAATCGTCGGGGAAATCGTCGAGCCACTCCTCGGTCTTGGCCAGCTCCTCGGCCTCGTAGGTCTCGGGCTTCCATATCTGGAAAGTGTCGCCCGCGGCGATAAAGAACGCCTCGCCCTCCAGGTCGATCTTGCGGCGCAGCTTGGCGGGCAGCACCAGCCGCCCGGTCTCGTCGATGCCGGTGGGAAAGCTCTGGCCGTGGAACAGCCGCTGAAGATGCTTGCGCGCCTGCGAGCCGCGGGGCAGAGCGGCGATCTTGGCATCCACCTCCTGCATCGCCTCGACCGTGTAGCATTCAAGGTAATGGCGGCGATGATCGCCGTAGACGATGATCAGCTCGGGATTGAGGCCGTCGGTCCAGTTCGGGTCGGAGGCCTCTATCACACGGCGATAAAGAGCCGGGATCGACACCCTGCCCTTTCCATCCACCTTGTGGAGGCTCTCGCCCCTGAATATCCGGCCCACTGTCCCGTCGGTCCCTTGTTGCGCCCCCGCGTCCCGAAAACCGCCCCCCCGGATACGAAACGGCGGGTTGATCTGCTGCCACTGATCAACCCGCCGCCCTCGTCCCGCCTGAGCGGGGGGATCCGACTGCGCGCGCCACCTGGGGGGATGTCTGCTCGCCCGCGCGCCGGAACTCTTCGTTCGATGAAGCCGGGTGCCTGTATGAAACCTGACTTGGGAGTTGTCCGGGGGTCTTGATGCCCCTCTGTGATCCCGTCCTCATCGTGCTTCCTAGATAATATGGGAAATTGTCCCATAGCAATCTTTTTTTGCGTTCAACCGGATATTCTGATGCTCCACACCCTCTTTCAGAGTGGAGTTTTGGATCAATATTTAGAGTTTTTATCGCCCATGTAGGCTTTCATTCTCAATCAAACACAACATATACCATTCATTTGGAATTTCCCATGATTTCCAAGAAAACTGCAAACCTGGCGCGAAAAACGCTTGGGAACACCGCGATTCCCGAGGTTCAGCCCGCCTGGAACGTGGAGTTTGACGCGAATCACGCGCGACTTGATTCGGCTTTCCAGCCCTCGCCCGCTGTGCCCGTGTCCGCACCACATGCCCGCCCACGATTTCCCGTGGTCGCCGCGATGGGCCGGTCAGGTCGGATGGTGGGGGCGGCTGCGCTGCCTGAAGCGCCCGGGATGGAGGCGGGGTTCGCGGGCCGTGGCCCGCCGGTCGGCGGGCTGTGCGGAACCCCGCCACCGATCAGTCGCGCCCTCTACCGCGCCAGCCCCAATCGGCGCTCGCGGCGCATGACGAGGCGGATGGTGACGACGCCCGCGAGCGCGGTGGCAAACATCAGCCACAACAGCGGGAATGCCCCGCGTTCCGGTGTCAGCAGCAGCCCCGCCAGCGCCGAGAGCACGGCCCCCAGCCCGATCATCAGCGCGCCCGAAAGCCCGCTCGCCGTGCCGGCAAGGTCGGGCCGGATCGACAGCGCGCCGGCGGTGGCGTTGGGGATCACCATGCCGTTGCCCAGCCCCATGAAGGTCATCAGCCCGAAGAAGCTGAGCGGCGAGCCGAGGCCCGCGTAGAAGAGCGTGAGGTTGAGCCCGATGCCGCCCGCGTTGAACAATGCCCCCCACAGCACCATCCGGTTGACGCCGATGCGCATGGAAAAGCGCCCAGAGGCGAAATTGCCGAGGAAATAGCCGATGGCGGGCGCCCCGAACAACAACCCCAGAAGCGAGGGCGACAGCCCGAACACCTGGTCGCCGACGAACGGCGCGCCGCCGAGATAGGCAAAGAACGACCCCGAACTGAGCCCCGCCGCCAGCGCGTAGCCCCAGAACCGGTAAGAGGTCAGCAGCGCCGGATAGTCGCGGAACTGCTGTGCCAGGGTGCGCCCCGAGAGCGGCGCGGTCTCGCCCAGGTCGCGCCAGCACAGCCAGAACAGCCCGCCGCCCAACACGAGCAGCGCCCAGAAATTCGCTTGCCAGCCGAATGCCTCGTCCAGCTGCCCGCCGATCGCCGGGCCGATCATCGGCACCACGGCCATGCCCATCGTCACATAGCCGATCATAGAGGCCGCGCGATCCTGGGGCACCATGTCGCGCACGATGGCGCGCGACAGCACCATCGCCACGACGATGCTGGCCTGCACCATGCGAAAGGCAAGAAAGACCATGACCGTCGGCGCGAGCAGGCAGCCGACCGTCGCGACGATGAACAGCCCGATCCCCCATAGCACCACCGGGCGCCGCCCCCAGCGGTCCGAAACCGGCCCCATCAGCAATTGCAGCCCCGCGTTCACCGCGAGATAGAGCGCCACCGAAAGCTGGATCAGCCGATATTCGGTGTCGAAATACGCCACCATCCCCGGCAGCGACGGCAGGAAGATGTTGATCGCCAGCGCCGACAATCCCGCCATCAGGATCAGCGTTACGATATGTGGTGGGGTTGAGCGATCCAGAAACCGGACCTTGACCTCGGACAGCATGGCGGCACGCTAGGGGTATCGGGTGGAGATGTCCATTTGCATAGGGTGCAAAGCCGGGGTTGATTTGCCGATTTGCAGGTATTCAATAATTTGTTCGCAGCAATTTGCAAATTTGCGGGATTCTGTTTGGCCCGGTGGCCCCGACTGCGTATGGTGCGCGCCAACGATGGCCGGGAAGGCCCGGTGAGGAAAGGGGACCGCCATGAAAGATATCCTTCAGGAACTCGAAACCCGCCGTACCGATGCCCGGCTCGGGGGCGGACAGGCGCGCATCGACGCGCAGCACGGGCGCGGCAAGCTCACCGCGCGCGAGCGGATCGAGCTGCTCCTTGACGAGGGCAGCTTTGAGGAATTCGACATGTTCGTGGCGCATCGCTGCACCGATTTCGGCATGGAGAAGAACCGCCCCTACGGCGATGGCGTGGTCACCGGCTGGGGCACGATCAACGGCCGGCAGGTCTATGTCTTTAGCCAGGATTTCACCGTGCTGGGCGGATCGGTCAGTGCCACCCATGCGCAGAAAATCTGCAAGATCATGGACATGGCCATGCAAAACGGTGCGCCGGTCATCGGCATCAACGATTCGGGCGGCGCGCGCATCCAGGAGGGGGTGGACAGCCTCGCGGGGTATGGCGAGGTATTCCAGCGCAATATCGAGGCGTCGGGCGTGATCCCGCAGATCAGCGTCATCATGGGGCCCTGCGCGGGCGGCGCGGTCTATTCCCCCGCGATGACCGATTTCATCTTCATGGTAAAGGACAGCTCTTACATGTTCGTCACCGGTCCCGACGTGGTGCGCACCGTGACCAACGAGCAGGTGACGGCCGAGGAACTGGGCGGCGCGCTCACCCACACGCGCAAGTCGAGCGTCGCCGACGCGGCCTTCGACAACGATGTCGAGGCGCTCGCCGAGGTACGGCGGCTGGTGGATTTCCTGCCGCTGAACAACCGCGAGAAACCGCCCAAGCGTCCGTTCTTCGATGCGCCGGGGCGGGTGGAGGCGAGCCTCGACACGCTGATCCCCGAGAACCCCAACATGCCCTATGACATGAAGGAGCTGATCCTCAAGATCGCGGACGAGGCGGATTTCTACGAGATCCAGGAGGAATTCGCCAAGAACATGATCACCGGTTTCCTCCGGCTGGAGGGGCAGACCGTGGGCGTGGTGGCCAATCAGCCGATGGTGCTGGCGGGGTGTCTCGATATCGACAGCAGCCGCAAGGCGGCGCGGTTCGTGCGGTTCTGCGACTGTTTCGAGATCCCGATCCTGACGCTGGTGGATGTGCCCGGCTTCCTGCCCGGCACCGGACAGGAATATGGCGGGGTGATCAAGCATGGCGCCAAGCTGCTCTTTGCCTATGGCGAGGCGACGGTGCCCAAGGTCACGGTGATCACCCGCAAGGCCTATGGCGGGGCCTATGACGTGATGTCGTCAAAGCATCTGCGCGGCGATTTCAACTATGCCTGGCCGACGGCGGAAATCGCGGTGATGGGGGCCAAGGGCGCGACCGAGATCATCTATCGCGCCGATCTCAAGGACCCCGAGAAGATCGCGGCGCATACCGAGAGCTACGAGGACCGGTTCGCCAATCCGTTTGTCGCCGCCGAGCGCGGCTTTATCGACGAGGTGATCCAGCCGCGCAGCACGCGGATGCGCGTGAGCCGCGCGTTCGCGTCGTTGCGCAACAAGAAGATCGCGCTGCCCTGGAAGAAACACGACAACATCCCGTTGTGAGCCAACGGGGGCGCTGCCCCCGCCGCCGCAAGCGGCGACTCCCCCGGGGTATCTGGACCAAGAAGAAGCAAGGACAGGCGCAGCACATGACCCGCGACCGATGGCATCTGACCCACGAGGAGGACGGCGCGCTGACACTGGCGCGGCGGCTGCCCGTGCGCTTCGATCTGGCGGTCGAGGGGCGGGTGCCAGAGGCATCGCGCGCCCGTGTCGCGCACCGGTTGCGGCAAGATATGTGGCGGGCGCTGCGGCATGTGCGCGGCTTTGCCCCCGTGGTGCGTGTGTGGCGCGTGCCCGGCGGCCTGCATGTGCGGGCGGGCGGCGCGGTGGCGGGCCGCTTCGCGCGGGCAGAGGCAGAAGCGCGAATCGCCGCGCTGTTCCAGGATCCGGCGCGCGTGGCGCGCTGGACGGGGGTGGGCGGATGAGGCCGCTGGCGGGCATGGCCGCAAGCGCGCTGCTGGCGCAGGCCCCCGCAGCCGCGGCGCAGGAGGAGGCGCTGCGGCTGCCCTCGGGGCCAGAGGCGCGGCTCTTCGAGGTGCTGACCAACCGGCCCTCTGGCGGCGGGCTGATCTATCGGTTCCGCTATGTCGCCGATGGGTTCACGGCCGGGGCGGAGCGGTTCGATGCCATCTCCGGCGATCTTGCCTGGCTGTGCGAGACGCACGCCCTGCCCCGGATTTCGAACATCGGGCCGCAGCCCGTGCAGGTGATTGTTTCGCTGGCCGACCGCGAGTCGGAATTCGGCGTCTACGACGAAACGGTCACGCAGGTCTTCGAGGCCTACCGGATCGAGAATGACCGTTGTATCTGGGAGATGTTCTGATGCCGTCGCGATATTGTTCAAGCAAATGGCCCTGCCGCTGGCAAGGTGCGGCTTTGGAGACACATGCGCGTGGGATCGCGCATTCAATGTGTTCAAATCGTTCGATTTCCGCTAGCGTTGTATCAGGTTGCGCCGAAGCGACCTGCACCTCGCCAACTTGGCGGGTTCGGGTAGTGTGCCCGAGCGCGCCATCAATCGAAGATACGAGAGACAGGAGTATTACATGTCCAGAACCGTCAAGAGTGTTCTCGCCCTTGGTTTCATTGCCGTCGTCGCCGCGTGCGCGCAGCCGGCCGAGGAAGAATTTGTCGTGGTCGAGCCGGTCACCGAAGAGCCGGTACAGACCGGCAAGTACAAGTAAGCCCTCCGGGCTGACGGCGGGACGGGCGGTATCGTCCGTCCCGCCACACCTGCCAAACGTGCCGCGCCTTCGCCTTGCCGGAGGTGTAACATGCTGAAACATCGCGGTTTTCCGGGGCGTCTCGCAGGTACAGACTACCAGTTCACAATCAGGCGGGGCAACCCGCGCGGGATAACGCCGCTCATCGCGCGCGAGCGCTATCGTGACCGCAAGCCGATCGACCGGCGGGCCGACACAGAGTTCCTGCGCGCCATCTGGGAGCATTTCGGCGACCAGCCCTTCGAGCGGGGCAACCTCGATGCCGGACGGCTGAGCTGGCTGCTGGGGCGCGAGATAAAGCCCGCGGAGGATCCGTTCGACCCGAAAAGCTACGAGGCGCTGCTGGTGCTCGACCTGGGCGTTGCCCGGCACAGCTTTCCCGAGGTGTTCGACGGTGGGGATGCGCCATGAGTCGGGCCGCGGTCGGCGGAGTCTTGCGCAGCCGGGCCGGTTTCCGGCGGTCGCGTGCCGAGGCCGGGGCGCGCGCGACGCAGGGCTTGGCCGGGGCCACCGCCGCTGGCAGACTTTCCGCAGCCATGGATCGTCTTTCCCCGAGTGTGCCGTTGCGGCGCTTGATCCATGGTGTCCCCTCTTGTGGGCAGTCCGGTCCCAGGTCGGTCGCCGGACTGCCCCTTTTTGCGGGCGCAGGGGCCCGTGGCTCAGAAGCTGAACTGAACCGAGGTTTGCAGGCGCGTGGCGTCCTCCGAGACGCCGCTGACAAGCTCGCGCTCGACCCAGCTCAGTTCCGCGCCGACGGTCATGCGATCGACCGGCTTGTAGAAGATCGACGCGTGCACCGTCTGGTGCTGATCGCTGTCGGTGGGCGCGAAGGTGTCCTCGACCGAGTAGAAGCCGTAGGACAGCCCCGCCGTCAGCTTCTCGGAGAAGTCGTGCGACACCTGCGCGGTGGCACCGTAGGACTCGATGGTGTTGAGCTTTCCGGTGGCATCGACGAACGCATCCTGCCCGGCACCGTCGATGATGTAGCGCCCGACCCCGTCGCCATAGGTGAACGAGCCGATGATCCGGCCGCCCGCCCAGAGCGGCACGCCGCCGGCGACGTTGATGCCCCAGCCGGCATCGTTGTCGCCACCCATCTGGCGCGGGGCTTCGAGGTCGCGCAGCACCAACGCCCCGCGCAGGAGGGTTTCATCCTGCTGCCACTTGGCCGCGAGCACGAGATCGGGCGACTGGTCGAATTCCGAGTTGTTGCCCGAGAAGGCACCGCCGATGGTCTCGCCGATAGGCACCGTCGCGCCGCCGACCACGCCGCGACCGGAGAATTCCCCGTTCTCGAGCGCGACGGAGACATCGACCCCCTTGCCCGCCGGAAAGGTGTAGCGAAGCTGCGCCTGCCGGATAAAGGGGATGCCCGAGGGGCCCTGGAAATCGACCGTCGAGGGATAGGCCTCGATCGGCATGAACGTGGTCCAGGTCTGGCCCGCGGTCCAGCCGTTCCACTTGCCATAGGCGTGGCGCAGGCGCGGGCGGTGCGAGTTGGTCTGCACGTCGTTGCCGCGGGTGCCGAAGAAGTCGATCTCGACGAAGGTGGTAAGCGGCCCCTTTTCGGTCTGCGTGTCGGTACGGAAGTTGAGGCGCGTCTGGCGCACATGGGCGTCGAAGCCGCCACCATCGGGCGCGCCGATCACGAGGCCGGGAACAAAGGTGGTATCGCCCTGTCCCTGGTCGAAATCGTAGATCAGGTCGAGCTTGGTGTAACCGCCGAAGGTGAGCGTTGTCCCCGCGGGCAGGTTGACGTACCCGCGATCCTCGAGTTCGTTCACACGGTCGGTCAGCGCGCGCACCTGCTGCTTGAGCTCCGCGTCGCTCTCGGCGAACGCGGGGGTGGCATAGATTGCCACCAGAAGCGCAGCTGGCGCAAGGGCCATTGCGACGTATCGTTTCATGGTGTGGTCTCCTCCCGTTGTTGTGTTCATGCGGGCGCGCGGCGCGCCCCGCGGGCCGCGTCGCACAGGCGGCCTGTCCCACAATGCCAAGCCGGCGGATCACGCACCCCTCACATCAAGGTGATCTACGAAAATGTGTAAATACTTGAAAATAAGTGATAATAAATCTTTCGTTACAAATCCGTTACTGGATTGTGACACTGTCTGCGCGCCCGCCGCACGGGCCGGAACCGCCAGAGGAAGGGACGAGGAATGTTCAAGAAAATCCTGATCGCGAACCGGGGAGAGATCGCCTGCCGGGTAATAAAGACCGCGCGCAAGATGGGGATCGCCACCGTCGCGATCCACTCCGATGCCGACGCGCAGGCGCTGCATGTGCAGATGGCCGACGAGGCGGTGCATATCGGTCCCTCACCCGCCAACGAGAGCTATATCGTCATCGACAAGGTGATGGACGCGATCCGCCGGACCGGGGCCGAGGCGGTGCATCCGGGCTATGGCTTCTTGTCGGAGAACCCCAGGTTCGCCAAGGCGCTGGAGGCCGAGGGCGTGGCGTTTGTCGGCCCGCCGGTGCGCGCGATCGAGGCGATGGGCGACAAGATCACCTCCAAGAAGATCGCCCAGGAGGCGGGGGTGAGCACGGTGCCCGGCGTGATGGGCCTGATCGAGGACGCCGACGAGGCGGTGAAGATTTCCGGCGAGATCGGCTATCCGGTGATGATCAAGGCGAGCGCCGGCGGCGGCGGCAAGGGCATGCGCATCGCGTGGAATGACGAAGAGGCGCGCGAGGGCTTTCAAAGCTCCAAGAACGAGGCGGCGAGCAGTTTCGGCGACGACCGCATCTTCATCGAGAAATTCGTGACGCAGCCGCGCCATATCGAGATACAGGTGCTGTGCGACGGTCATGGCAACGGGGTCTACCTGGGCGAGCGCGAATGCTCGATCCAGCGCCGGAATCAGAAGGTGATCGAAGAGGCGCCAAGCCCGTTCCTCGATGAAGAGACCCGCCGCGCGATGGGCGAGCAGGCGGTCGCATTGGCCCATGCCGTGGGCTATGCCAGCGCCGGGACGGTGGAATTCATCGTCGATGGCGCGCGAAATTTCTTTTTCCTCGAAATGAACACGCGCTTGCAGGTAGAGCATCCTGTGACCGAGCTGGTCACCGGCGTCGATCTCGTCGAGCAGATGATCCGCGTCGCGGCGGGCGAGAAGCTGTCGATCACGCAGGATGACGTGACGCTCACCGGCTGGGCAATGGAGAGCCGGCTTTATGCCGAGGACCCCTATCGCGGCTTCCTGCCCTCGATCGGGCGGCTCACGCGCTATCGCCCGCCGCAGGAAATCGCCGCCGGGCCGCTGCTGGAGACGGCCAAGTGGCAGGGCGAGGCGCCCGCCGGCGAGACGGCGGTGCGCAACGATACCGGCGTCTACGAGGGCGGCGAGATCAGCATGTATTACGACCCGATGATCGCCAAGCTGTGCACCTGGGCCCCGGACCGCGCGCAGGCAATCGAGGCGATGCGCGTGGCGCTCGACAGCTTCGAGGTCGAGGGGATCGGGCACAACCTGCCATTCCTCAGCGCGGTGATGGACCACGCAAAATTCGTCTCGGGCGACATCACCACCGCCTTTATCGCCGAGGAATATCCCGACGGCTTTCACGGCGTGGACCTGGCCGGAGACATCCTGCGCCGGATCGCGGCGAGCACGGCGGCGATGCACCGGGTGGCGGAAATCCGGCGCACCCGCATCTCGGGGCGGATGGACAACCACGAACGCCACGTCGGCGAGGACTGGGTGGTGAGCCTTCAGGGCCAGAGCTATCCCGTCACCGTCTCCGCGGACCGGGATGGCGCGAGCGTGCGCTTCGAGGATGGCGCTACCTTGCGCGTTGCCAGCGACTGGACGCCCGGCGATCAGCTCGCGCGGCTCGACGTGGACGGCAACCCGCTGGTGCTCAAGGTGGGCAAGATCACGCAGGGCTTCCGCATCCGCTCGCGCGGGGCCGATCTAAAGGTCAATATCCGCACGCCGCGGCAGGCGGAACTGGCGGCGTTAATGCCCGAGAAACTTGCCGCTGATACGTCGCGGATGCTGCTCTGTCCGATGCCCGGCATGATCGTGAAGGTCCACGTGACCGAGGGCGACGAGGTGCAGGAGGGGCAGGCGCTGTGCACCGTGGAGGCGATGAAGATGGAAAACATCCTGCGCGCCGAGCGCAAGGCCGTGGTCTCATGCGTCAATGCCGCGCCGGGCGACAGCCTCGCGGTGGACGAGGTCATCATGGAGTTCGAGTGAGCGGATGACCCGCGCCCCGCGCCATAATCCCGTGCCGGTGGCCTGTCTTGCCGCGCTGGTCATCCTCGCCGCCTGTCAGCGCGAGCAGGAGGCGGCGCAGCGGGCGTGGCTGGGGCAGTGGTTCGCGCTGGGCGAGACGCTGTCCTTCGTGGCAAGGCGGGACTGTGCCGTGGGGCTCTACTCGGTGGTGAATGCGGATGTGAAATCGGCCCTGCCGGTTACCCGTGACGTGGCACAGATGCGCCGCGAGATCGCGGGACGGGGGGCGGCGGCGCTCGATCTGCCGGGGCAGGCGGCGGATGCGGCGCTGGTGGCGATGGCCAACCACCACCGCGAAACCGGCATGGCGATGCGCCGGGCCGGGCTGGAGGCGCGGGCCTGCATGGACGCCCGCAGCGAGAGCGTGTTTCGCCACGCGCTCGATGACGCAGAGACGGTGCTGGGCTGGGACGGGACGCGCCGCGCGCTCCTGCTGATGATGCCCGGCGAGGGGCTGCTCGTCGTGGCGATGGGCGAGGGCTGAAGGATGGTGTGCGCTCAGCTTCCCCCCGTCGTCCCGTCGCGCATCTCGCGCTGGCGCGCCGGCAGCTTGTCGATGGAGCGCACGATCTCGCGCACCTGCCACGGCAGCGGCTTGCGCAGGTATATCTCTCCGTCCTTGCCCACGAGCACGAGCCCGAAGCCGCGCGGCCGCAATTCCTGCCGCCATTCCGAGCGCGCCGCCGGGTCGGTGTCGGTGATCACCACCACGTCGCGCACGGCAAGAGCGTCGATCCGGTCGGTGATGTATCCCATCTGCTCGACATATCGCGGATCGGCGGGCGTATCGGCAAACACCACGAGCGGGCGCTTGATCCAGAGCAATGCGTCCGGTGCGATTTCATCGGCGGGCACGATCAGGGGCACGTCGGCCTCCGGCGCGGTCTCCTGCGCATCGGCGGGGGCCGCTGCGAAGGCAAGCAGAACAAGGGCGAATAACGGTTTCATGCGATCTCCTGTCCGGCAAGATATAGGCGGATCGCGCCGGATTGCGAAGCCCGTTTGCCCGTATCGGGAAAAATCGACGCGGTTAATCCCGCGCTCACGAGTTGGTGGCATCCTGTGGCCCGACGCCGGGCAGCAAGGGACGCGCGCGATCATGGATATCATTCTTCACCTCGGGGCCCACCGCACCGCCACCACGAGCCTGCAACACCACGCGCAGGCGCGCGCCGTGGCGCTCGCCGCGCGCGGGCTGGCGTTCTGGGGTCCGCAGATCACGCGCGACGGGCTTCTGGCCGGGGTGCTCCCCGCGCCGGGTGACCACTCCGACGCGGCGCGGGCCGCGCGCGCGCGCGGGCGGATTGCCCTGCGTGTCGCGCGGGCACGCGAGGCGGGCGTGACGCGGCTCGTGGTCAGCGACGAGAACATGATCGGCGCGCCGCGCACCTGCCTGCGCCGCCGCCGGCTCTATCCCGCCGCGGGCGAGCGCATGGCGCGCCTCGCCGATGCCTTTGGCGGGCGGATCACCCGCGCCGTGCTGTCGATCCGGGCGCAGGATGCGTGGTGGGCCTCGGTTCTGGCCTATGCGGTGGCACGCGGCCACCGGCTGCCATCGGCGGGCGATCTCGATCGGCTGGTCACGGCGGGGCGGCAATGGCGCGACGTCATCGCGGACGTGGCC
>JADQCC010000207.1 GCA_016278295.1 Roseovarius sp.
GGCAAAGGTGCTGACATGATCCGATCCTCCCGGGAAGGATGAATCACAATCAGCGCCCCTTGGGAATCTGGAGGGTTCTGTGAGGTCTGCGGGCGCAACGCTGATGCTGCCACACGGGCGCCCGGCAGACCTCATTGAAGCCGGATTGAACGAACCCGCGGGCCGGTTTTGCGCTATGGGGATTGTGGCTCCGGCGTTGGCCTGGCGTGATAACCGCGAGGGCGAACGGGCGGATGAATGGCGCCGAACAGTCGGCTGACAGGGCCATGGCTGGCCGTGATCGACCACTGAACTGGTCCAGTTTGCTGGGCAGTGGTCTCGCGGAGCGACCGGAACCGGCGCAACCGGGGCCTTGTGCCGCAGACGATCTGGCTGGTCCGCATGGAGGCGGGCCACCGGTGGGATACCTGTTGTCTGTCATGGGCGATCATGAGCTGCCGTTCCGGAATGGCCATTCGGGCGGTGCTTGACCGTGATACCAGACGGCGAGCCTGACCATCAATCGACCGCAACAGGGGCATGGCCGCGTGGCGGGCAGCACGCTGCCCGTTGGCGAGGAAGCCGTAATGGCGGATGCGGTGAAAGCTGTCCGGCACGGTATGAAGAAGAAAGCGCCGGATGAACTCTCCGGCATCAAGGGTCATCGTCCTGGGCCGACGACCATGGCGATAGTCACGCCAGCGGAACGTCACCTTGCCATCTGCCATGCTGACCAGACGTGAATTGGCGATGGCGACACGATGGGTATATCGGCTCAGATAGGCCAGCACCTGTTCCGGCCCGCCGAAGGGCGGTTTGGCATAAACCACCCAGTCCTGTCGACCGCTTGACGTCAAAAGCAGGGCGAAGGCCTGCGGGTCGGCGCGTTCGGCGATATCGCCGAAGAACTGTAGCTGTCCGGCCTCGAAAGCAGTGCGCAGCGCCTGAAGGAACAGCCGACGGAACAGGCGCGACAGCACCCGGACCGGTAGAAAGAAGTCGGGGCGGCAGGCGATCCAGCGCGTGCCATCGGGTGACGGGCCGCCGCCCGGAACGATGCAATGGAGATGGGAATGATAACTCAGGGTCTGACCCCAGCTGTGCAGTATCGCGATGAGACCGATCCCGGCACCGAGATGTTTGGGGTCGGCGGCAATGATGCGCAGCGTCTCGGCGGTTGTCCGGAACAGGATGTTGTAGACGACCTTCTTGTTCTGGAAGGCTATGGGTGCAATCTTGGCGGGCAGCGTGAAGACCACATGAAAATAAGGTACCGGCAGAAGGTCGCCCGCCCGCGCCTCGAGCCAGTCGCGCGCGACCGCACCCTGACACTTGGGGCAATGCCGGTTGCGGCAGGAATTATAGGCGACACGCACCGCACCGCAGGCCCGGCAGCCCTCGACATGGCCGCCAAGTGCGGCCGTCCGGCACAGTTCGATCGCGGACATGACGCGGCGCTCCACCCGGCCGATCCGGCCGTTGTGAGCCTGAACATAGGCAGGGCCATGGCGGCGGAAAATATCCGCCACCTCCAGGGTGGGGGGCATGGCGCGCCCCTCAGCCGGGCGGCACCACCTCCAGGCTCAGGCGACCGAACGGGCTCTGCGTCTTCGCGATCGTCGTCGTGGCAACCTGCGTGTAGCGCGCAGTGGTCGACAGGTTGCTGTGTCCGAGCAACACCTGGATGACCCGAATGTCCACACCGCTCTCGAGAAGATGGGTGGCGAAGCTGTGTCGCAGCGTGTGCACGCTGACCTTCTTGGTCAGTCCCGCCGCCTTGGTTGCGGACCGGCAGGCGGAGTGCAGCACCTGCACGTCCATTGGCTTGTCGCCGCGCCCCGGAAACAGCCAGGAGATCGGACGCGCCAGACGCCAGTAGGTTCGCAAGATGCCGAGAAGCTGCGGTGAGAGCATAACCGTGCGGTCCTTGGCACCCTTGCCGTGGCGGATTTGGAGCACCATGCGATCACTGTCGATATCCGCGACCTTCAGGCTGATCGCTTCCGAGGCGCGCAACCCTGCGGCGTAGGCCGTCGTCAGTGCCGCGCGCGCCTTCAGGGATGGCACTGCCTCAAGAAAGTGCACGACCTCGTCGGCGCTCAGGATCGTCGGCAGCTTGCGTGGTGTGTGCGCATAGGCGATCCGCTCGGGGATCTCCGCCCGGTTCAGCGTCACGCCATAGAAAAACCGCAAGGTGCAGACCGTCTGGTTGAGCGCCGGCCACGAAATGCCCTGCGATACCAGATAGACCTGAAAGGCCCGGACATCTTCCAGCCCCAGCCGATCCGGTGAGCGGTCAAAATACCGGCTGAACTTGGCAACGGCATGAAGATAGGATCGTTGTGTGCCCGGCGACAGGTTGCGAAGCGTCATGTCGTCGATCATACGGCGACGCAGCGGGCTTACCGCTGATGTGGCATCAGCCATGGGATGGTCTCCTGATCAAAGGTTGGTCTCAGCAACCAAACCTTCCCATCAGGAGGCCAGTCCCGCCAATAGCGACGAAACTCCCGCGTCAGCGGGTTCGTTCAATGATGTGATTGGGTTTCGACCCTAATCTGACGTTCAGCGGCGCGTGTTTTGCCGTGACTTTGGCAGGGACTCAATTTCTGGCCCGCCCCGAGGTGACCGTGATCCGGTCGCAGAGGTCTCGCGCCGCGGCAAGGCTGCGGGCGGTGGCCTTGGTCATCTGCGGCAGGATCATCCATTCCAGCGCCCAGGCCGCGCCGGAGCGGTCCTGTTCGTGCACCAGCGCATGATGCACGGCTGAGACCTGCGTCGCGTTGAAGCGGGCGAGCGTGACCAGCAATTCGGCCAGAACCGGGTTCTGCTTGTGCGGCATCGCCGACGAGCCGCCGCCGCCGCTGATTTGCACCTCGTCGATGCCCTGTTGCGCCATGAGGCAGATATCCTGCCCCATCTTGCCCAGAGTGCCGGTCATCAGCGACAAGAGCCCGGCATAATCCGCCAGCCCCTCGCGCTGCGTGTGCCAGGCGGCGGGCGGGTTTGACAGGCCGAGTTGCGCGGCCATGTCCGAGGCGATGGCATCGGCCTGCGGCCCCAGCGTGGCGCGGTCGCCCACCGGCCCGCCCAGTTGCAGGCATTCGACGCTCGGGCGCAGGGACGCGAGCCGCGCGGCATGTGCCGCGACCGGCGCCGACCAGCCGGAGGCGCGCTGCGCGAAGGCGATCGGCAGGGCCGCCTGCATCCGCGTCCGGCCCATGATCTGCACGTCGCCGTAGCGGTCTGTCAGGTCCGCGAGCGCGGTAGACAGGCTGCTCAACCGCTCGGACAACAGCCTGTTGATCTCATGCAAGGTCAGGGTCAGGGCCGTATCCAGCACATCCTGCGAGGTCATGCCCGCATGGACCGCCTCGGCATCGGCGCCGACCGCATCCTTGATCTGACGCACCAGATCGGGCACCGGCAGACCGTCGCGCGCGGAGGCGCGGCGCAGTGCGTCGATGTCGGGATCAAACACCTCGATCACGCGAGCGGCGCGGGTGGCCTGTTCCTGCGGCACCGTTCCGACACGGCCAAGCGCGCGGGTATAGGCCGCCTCGACGCGCAGCATATGCGCGATCTGCCGGTCGGGGAACCAGATGGCTTCCGCTTCCGTATCCCCAAAGAGACCGCCCAGCCAGGGGTGCGTGAAAACATCTGTGGTCATGTCAGCGCCTCGCGCATGTCGCGGATGCTGCGCGCGACGACCTCCGGGGTCTCGATACAGGGCAGATGGCCGCAGCCATCCAGTATCTCGATACTCGCACCGGGGATCGTCTCGGCCAGTGCCGCCACCAGATCGGGCGGCGTGGCGAGGTCTTCGGCCCCGGCAAGGCAGCGGGTGGGCAGCGACAGACGCGCGCTCTGTTCGGTGAAGTCGGTGTCGCGGATCGCGGCGCAGACCCCGGCATAGCCCGCAGCGGGCGTCCGCGTCAGCATGTTGCGATAGCCCGCCAGCGCGGCGGTCTGCGTGCGGCGAAAGCGGGTGCTGAACCAGCGCTCCAGAATCGCCTCGGCCATGACGGCAATCCCGTCGCGCCGGACCGTCTCGATGCGCGCGTTCCAGCCCTCAGCATCGCCGATGCGCGTGCCGGTGCAGCACAGCACCAGCCCCGCTACCAGGTCGGGCCACGCGGCGGCCAGCCCCTGCGCGATCATGCCGCCCACCGACACGCCGCAGATCACCGCATGGCGCAGGCCGAGGTGATTCATCAGCGCGGAAACGTCCTCTACCAGCAGGCTCATGGTGACGGGCGCATCATCGCTCAGCCCATGACCGCGCTTGTCGAGACACAGCAGCGGCACATCCGCGCCAAGCCGCGCGATCACCGCGTCCCAGATGCGCAAATCCGTGCCGAGCGAGTTGAGAAACACCACCGGCACGCCCGCGCCGGGGCGATAGCGGTAATGCAGCGTGACAGAGTTGAGCGTGACAAAGGGCATCAGGCCGCGACCGGGCGCAGTTCGAGGATACGCCGCGCCTCTTGCCATGTGGCGACGGGGCGCTCGTATTTCTCGCACACCCCGACCGTGCGCTTGACCAGTGCCGCGTTGGAGGGTGCCAGCGTATCACGATCAAGGCGGATATTGTCCTCAAGCCCGGTGCGCGCATGCCCGCCCGCCGCAATTGCCCAGTCGTTGAGCACGATCTGGTTCGGCCCGACTCCCGCCGCGCACCACGGCACATCGCCAAACAAGCGCTTGACCGTGGCCACGTAGAAATCGAACACCTCGCGGTCGGCGGGCATGGCGTTTTTCACGCCCATCACGAATTGCACGTAAGGCACGTCCTTGATCTGACCGCGTTTGTGCATGTGCGCCGCATGAAAGATATGCGACAAATCAAACGCCTCGATCTCGGGTTTGACGTCATATTTGATCATCTCTTCCGCCAACCAGTTCACAAGGTCTGGCGAATTCTCATAAACCCGCGTGGGAAAATTGTTCGACCCCACAGAGAGCGACGCCATGTCGGGGCTGAGCGGCAGCATCCCGCCGCGCTCGCGCCCTGCCCCCGATCGCCCGCCGGTAGACAATTGCACGATCATGCCGGGGCAGTGCTGTTCCAGCCCCTCTTTCAGCCGGGCGAAACGGTCGGGGTCAGAGGTGGGGCGGCCGTCATCGTCGCGCACATGGCAATGGGCGATGCTGGCCCCGGCCTCGAACGCCGCATGGGTGCTCTCGATCTGCTCGGAGAGGGTGACCGGCACGGCGGGGTTGTCGGCCTTGGTGGGCACCGAACCGGTGATCGCCACGCAGATGATACAGGGGTTGGACATGGTCGCCCTCACACGTCGAAGAACACGGTTTCATTTTCGCCCTGAAGGCGGATGTCGAAATGATAGCGGTTGCCGTCCGCGCGCGCGATCAGGGTTTGCCGCCGGTGCGCCTGTTCAATGAGCGAGAGCACCGGGTCGGCGGCATTGGCCGCCTCCTCATCCCCGAAATACATCCGGGTGTTGAGGCCCACATTGATGCCGCGCGCCACCAGCCAGAGGTTGAGATGCGGGGCCATTTTGCGGCCATCGCGGCCCATGATGACGCCCGGTTTGACCGTTTCGATGTCAAACACCCCGGTGTCGAAATCCGGGATCACCCGACCCCAGCCGCGAAAGCCGTCCTCGACCTCTCCCGCGCCGGGATAGATGCCCGCCGCATTGGCCTGCCAGACCTCGATCAGCACATCCTTGACCGGCGCGCCGGTGCCATCCGTCACCGTGCCGGTGACGGTGATGCGCGCGCCCTGGGCGTTCGGGCCGGTGATGTCGCGGCCAAGTTCCTGCGCATAGATGTCGAACCCCGCATCGCCGGGGGCCAGCCCGATATGGACATAAGGCCCGGCGGTCTGCGAGGCGGATTCCTTGAGATACGGCAATGGCTGGACCATGATCAGTTCCCCTCCGGGCGGTTCTCGAAACAGGTGGAGCGATGCCCGCGCAGCACGATGTCGAACTTGTAGGCGATGGCATCGAGCGGCACGGTCGCGTTGAGGTCAAGCGCCGCGACCAGTTGATCTATCGCCCTTTGGTCGGGGATCGTCTGGACGATGGGGCATTTGGCGATCAGCGGATCGCCCTCGAAATACATCTGTGTGATGAGGCGCTGCGCAAAGGCGGTGCCGAACACCGACACATGAATATGCGCGGGCCGCCAGTTGTTGACCCAGTTGCGCCACGGATAGGCGCCGGGCTTGACTGTGCGGAACACATAATAGCCGTTGGCATCCGTCAGGGTGCGCCCGCAACCGCCGAAATTGGGATCAATCGGCGCGAGGTAGCTGTCCTTTTTGTGGCGATAGCGCCCGCCGGCATTGGCCTGCCAGATTTCGACCAGCGTATTGGGCACGGGCCGCGCGTTTTCATCCAGCACCCGGCCATGCACGATGATCCGCTCGCCGATGGGATCGCCTTCCTTCGCGTAGTTGCGGAGCAGATCATTGTCGAGCGGGTCGATGTCATCATGCCCGAAGGTCGGGCCGGTCAGCTCGCTCATCGAGCCTTGCAGCGACAAGAGCGCGTTGCGCGGCGCGCGGGCGACGCTGGTCTTGTAGTCCGGTACAAGGCTGGGCGGATGCCATTGGCGGTCGCGTTGATATAGCTCTGGGGGGGTCATGTCGCGTCCCTTTCCATCTCTGCATAGGTCTGCTTGGCCAGCTTGATCGCGTGATTGGCCGCCGGAACCCCGGCGTAGATCGCGACATGCTGAAACGCTTCGATCACGTCCTGCGGCGTGGCCCCGGTGCGGGCGGTGGCGCGGATATGCATCGGGATCTCGTCGAAATTTCCGGTGGCCGCCAACAGCGCCAGCGTCAGCATCGAGCGTTCGCGACGGGTGATCGCGTCCGAGGCCCAGACCGTGCCCCAGGCGCTTTCGGTAATAAGGGTCTGAAAGGCGGTGTCGAACCCGGTTTTTGCGGCCTCGGCGCGGTCGACATGGGCGTCGCCCAGCACCGCGCGGCGCACGCTCATCCCTGTCTCGTATCGGTCGGTCATCGCTTCGGTATCCCCTTCTGGCGCATCAGGCGTTTCTGCGCGGCGATGCGGAACGGCGCATTGGGCGCGCCATAACCCGCATAGCCGCCGCGCCGCTCGACGATTTCAAAGAACATGCCACCTGCATAGGGGCGCGAATAAAGCTGAAAGAACGCGCCCTGCGCATCCTCGTCATAGAGGATGTTGCCCTCTCTGAGACGCTCCAGCATATCAGGGGCCAGATCGAAGCGGGCGGCAAGATCGGCATAGTAATTCTCGGATATGGGCAGGGGTTTGAACCCGCGCGCCGCAAGTGCGGCGGAGGTGGCGAAGATATCGTCGGTGGCCAGCGCGATATGCTGCACCGAGGCCCCGAAACTGTCGGCGAGGAAGTTCCCGGCCATCGTGCGATGCGTTTCCGCGCCGTTGAGCGTGATCCGAAACGCGCCATCCGTGGCCTCGAGCGCCTGACTGCGCACCAGCCCGTCGGGGTCGACCACATCGACCATCGGCGATTTGCCCATCTCGAACAGCGTGGTGTAGAACAGCGACCAGCTGAGCATCTCGTCATAGCTCATGGTCTGCGCCAGATGGTCGATCCGCCGCAACCCGGCATCGGTGTTCTCTGTTTCGGTCCGGGTGAATTCGACCGACCACACATCGCTCAGCCCGCTGGCCTCGTCGATGAAATGCAGCACGCTGCCGCTGAGGCCGCGAATGGCGGGGATATCAAGCTCTCCGGGCCCGGTGGGCTGCTGGAACGGATCGGCCCCGAGCTGCCTTGCCCGCGCGACCGTGCCCGCCGCATCCTCGACCGCGATGCCGATATCGCAGACCGTGGTGCCGTGCATGGCATAGGCGCTGCTGGCAAAGCCGGTGGTCTCGCGGTTCACCACGATGCGGATGTCGCCTTGGGCCCAGAGCGTGAGCGCCTTGGCGATATGCGTGCCGGAATGCTGAAAGCCGAGCGTTGTCAGCATGGTTTCCAGCGCCTCTGCCTCATCGCCGCGCGTGGCAAACTCGACAAAGGACACGCCGCCCACGCGCGAGCGGGCGGGTATATCGGGCAGGTCAGGGACGCTCGCGGGCCCCTCGCGGCGCACGTCATCCATCAGCGCGATCAGCGAGCGATAGCCATCCCGTGCGATGCCACGCGGCAAACCGCCGCGAAACTGATCGTTGAAGATTTCAAGCGAGACCGGCCCGGCATAGCCCGTGGCCATCACCGCCCGCATGAACCCGGTCACATCGAGATCGCCCTCTCCGGGCATGTTGCGGAAATGCCGGGACCAGTAGAGCAGGTCCATGTCGATGCGCGGCGCATCGGCGAGTTGCACAAAGAAGATGCGGTCGCCGGGGATGCGGCGGATGGTGTCGGGGTCGATGCCACGCCCCAGGGTGTGAAAGCTGTCGAGGATGAGGCCCACATTGGGGTGATCGGCGCGGCGCACCACCTCCCACGCGTCGCGGTGATCGTTGACGTGATGCCCCCAGGCCAGCGCCTCGAACCCGACGCGCAGGCCACGGCGCGCGGCGCGCTCGCCCAACTCGTGAAAATCCGCCGCCGCGCGATCGACCCCGCCAAGCGCCTGCGGGTGGCAGGACGAGCAAACCAGCACCAGATCGGTGCCCAGCTCCTGCATCAGGTCGAACTTGCGCTCGGCGCGGTCGAACGCCTTGGCGCGCAGCGGGTCGGGCAGCCCCTCGAAATCGCGGAACGGCTGAAACAGGGTGATCTCAAGCCCCATCGACCGGATCAGATCGCCCACCTCGCGCGGGCTGCCGTCATGGGCGATGAAATCCTGCTCGAATATCTCGATCCCGTCGAACCCGGCGGCGGCAATCGCCTCCAGCTTCTCGACGAGGTTGCCGGAGATGGACACAGTGGCGATCGAGGTTTTCATTGGTCCTCCTCCTGAATGGCGGCGCGCAGCGCGGCATGGTCGAGCGGAATACCGGTGAAGATGTCCCAGGCATCGACGCCCTGGCCAAAGAACAGCTCGTAGCCGGAAATCACCGTCAGCCCGGCGCGCGCCGCGTCTTGCAGGAACTGCGTCTCGACGGGGGTGTAGACCGCGTCGAAGGCCCATTTCGCACCCACCATCGCGTCGGGCGGCAAGGGCGTGCCGCCGATCCCCACCATGCCGAGCGGGGTGCAGTTGATGATCCCGTCGGCACCCGCTGCCGCAGAGCGCGCATCGCCGGATGTTTCAACCGTCGTGTCGGACCCCAGAGCGCGCAGGGCATCGGCCAGCGCCTCGGCCTTGGCCGGGTCGAGATCGACGCAGCGGATCACCGCCGCGCCAAGCCCGATCAGGCCGAACGCCACCGCCTTGCCCACCCCGCCGGTGCCGATCAGGCAGACGGTGCCCGGCGCATCCCTGCCCCGCACCGCGCGATAGGCGGCCATGAAACCGGAATAGTCGGTGTTGAAACCCTTTGGCCCGTCCGCGTCGAACACCACCGTGTTGACCGCCCCGATGGCGCGCACCAGCGGATCGGTGACCGTGACCTTGGCGGTCACCACCTCCTTGTAGGGATAGGTCACGTTGATGCCGCGAAAGCCGCCCGAACGGGCCTTCTCGAACACCTCGTCGAAACTCAGGTCCATATCCCTGGGGATGAGCCGGTCATAGGAGACCTCGCACCCGGTCAGTTGGCCTGCGGTACGGTGCAGGCGCGGCGATTTGGACCGGGTGATGTTGTCGCCGATGAGGCCGAGTTTCACGGGGCCAGACGGCAGGCAGGTCATGATGTGGCCTTTCTGAAGAGGCGGATTTTCAGCGCGGTCCAGAGCGGGGTCTGGCTGACGAAGATCAGGATCACCGCGACGAACAGCACGAGCGACAGCGGGCTGGTGACGATGCCCTCGAAAAACCGCCCCAGATCCTCGCGCTCGGAGATGATCGCACGGCGCCAGTTGTCATCCAGCAGCCGCGACAGGATCACCCCGAGGATGACGGGCCCGAGCGGATAGCCGTAATGGCGCATGAAATATCCGAACACGCCAAAGCCCAGCATCCAGTAGACATCCGACACCCGGTTGTTCACCGCATAGGCCCCGACGATCGACAGAAGCAGGATCAGCGGGATGATGACAGAGCGCGGCATCTCGACGATCTTGGTGAAGATTTTAATACCCGTCAGGCCGAAGATCAGCATGAACACATTGGCCGTCAGAAGCGCGCCGACGATGAACCAGAACATATCGGGCCGGTCGATCATCAGCATCGGTCCGGGGTTCAGCCCGTGGATGAACAGCGCGCCGATCATGATCGCGGTCACCGCGTCGCCGGGAATGCCAAGCGTCATCATCGGGATGAAAGCCCCGCCGACGGCGGCGTTGTTGGCGGTCTCGGGGGCGACAAGCCCTTCCATCGCGCCCTTGCCAAAGGGCACCTTGGGGTTTTTGGTCACGCGCTTGGCGTGATCATAGGCCATCAGCGCCGCGATATCCCCGCCGGTGCCGGGCAGCGCGCCGATGATCACCCCGATGGACGAGGTTTGCAGCGACAGCGGCAGGTATTTGCGGATGGTTCCAAACGAGGGCACGATCCTGTCGATCTTCTGGCGCACGGATTTGAGGTTCACGTTCTGAAGCTGCAACAGCGCCTCGGAGACACCGAACATCCCGATCATCACCGCGATGAAGGAAATCCCGCCCTCCATCAGTTGCAGGTCAAACGTGAACCGTTCGGCAAAGGTCAGCGGGTCGCGGCCCACGGCCCCGACGGCGATGCCGAACGCGCCCGCGAAGATGCCCTTGACCAGCGAGCCGGTGGAGAGCGAGCCGACCAGCAGGATGCCCAGCACCGCCAGCAGCATGTAGTCGCGCGGCTGGAAGGTCAGCGCAAAATCCGCCACGAAGGGCGCGGCCAGCGCCAGCACCAGAATGCCGACCAGCCCGCCGAAGAACGACATGACCGTGGTGACGCCGATCGCCTGTCCGGCCTCGCCGCGCTGCGCCATCGGATAGCCGTCCATCGCCGTGGCGATGGCCGAGGGCGCGCCGGGGATGTTGAGCAGGATCGCGGTGCGCGAGCCGCCATAGACGCCGCCCATGTAGATGCCCACCATCAGCGAAATCGCCGGGTAGACATCCCATGAAAAGGTAAACGAAATCAGGATCGAGACGGCCATTGTCACCGACAGGCCGGGGATCGCCCCGATATAAATGCCGGCGAAGGTGCCCGCACCCACAAGCAGCAGCAGTTCGGGTTGCGCGAAGATCGTCAGAATGGCGAGCAGCGTGTCCATCACGACGCCCCCCCGGAAAGAAACGTGCGGAAGAACTGGATGAATTCGGCCTCGGGCAGGATACCGGCGGGCAGGAGAACGGTGAACACCACCCGGAACACGATCCAGATCACGATCAGCGAGCCGAACGCCACCGCCAGCGTATACCCCCAGCCCCGGCGCGCCAGCACCTTGATCGCCAGCGTCAGGAAAAGTGCCGCCGTGGTCACGAAGCCGAGCGGTTTCAAAAGCAGGCCGAAGACGATCAGAAAGCCGATGAAGAGGATCACCACCCGTGGCAGGATATCGCGGCTCAGCGTCTCGGTGGTGATCCGTGGCAGGCGCCACGTGCGAAGCGCCACGATCCCCGCCGCCATCACCATGACAAATGTGGTGGCCATCGGCACCGCACCGGGCCCCGACAGGGCGGTGAAGCCGGAAATGCCATAGGCGCTATAGAGCAGGTAGAGACTGGCGACGGTCAGGATCAGGGCAAAGCCCAGTTCGCCGGGTCTGCGTCCCTCCGCGTAGCCGCCGGGCGTCGCATCCGATGTGCCATCGTGATGGTCGCTGTCACCTCTGAATTCCGGATCCATGACGCTCTCCTCCCTCAAGGTTTATCCCGGGCTCCTCTCCCGGAACGCAAAGCGCCGCCCAGCCTCTTGTCGGCGCGGGCGGCGCCATTGTCACTTGGTCCGAAGACCCGCAATCGTCAGACCGGGCGTTACTCGCCCGGACGCGCGATGCCGAACTCTTCAGGCGACGCCTTGGTCAGACCGGCATCGTGCAACAGCCACGCGGTGCCCTGCTGCCATTTGGTCAGAAACGCCTCGGCCTCGTCGCCGCTGATCCCCATCATGGTGAATCCGCGGTTATCCATCAGGTTGACGAAATCGGGATGCTCCGCGCCCTTGGCATAGGCATCGCTGAGCTTGGCCACCACGTCATCCGGCGTGCCCTTGGGGACGAAAACACCAAAGAACGGGCCCCAGGGGAGGTAGGTGGCATAGTCCTCGTTGAACGAGGTGACGGCAGGCACGTCGGGCAGCTTGTCGCTGGCCTGCGTGTCGAACAGCACAAGCGGCTTCATCGTGCCCGCGCGAATGCCCTCGATGGCGGCCCCCAGAACGGCGGGCATCACGTCGATCGCCCCACCCTGAAGCGCGGTCAGCGCCGGGCCGTCGCCGTCATAGGGCACCGCGATCACGTCAAGATCGCCCTCGACCGTGTTCATCATGGCGGTGATCACCGACGGCACGCCGCCCGGCCCGGTGGAACCGATGCGCAGCTCGCCCGGGTTCTCGGCGATATAGGCCATCATCCCGGCATAGTCGTCGAACGGGGCCTCGTTATTGGCCACCAGGATCGGCGTGCCGCGGGCCAGGATGTTGATCGGCACGAATTCCGAGTAATCCTTGTCGCCCAGCCCCATGATCTTGTAGAGCATCGGGTTTTCCGCGCCCATCAGCAGGGTGTAGCCGTCGGCGGGCGCGCTTGCGACGTGGTTCAGCGCGATGGCCCCCACCGCCCCGGTCATGTTCTGCATGACGATGGTGCCGCCAAGCGCGTCCTCGGCATGTGGCGTGACCGAGCGCATGACCGTATCGGTCGAGCCGCCCGCGCCCCACTGGATGATGCCCTGGATTTCCTTGGTGGGGTAGTCCTGAGCGGTTGCAACACTTGCACCCAGTCCAAGCGCCACGAGTGCGCCAATCAGTTTGCGAGACATTCCTGTCCTCCCTTGGTGTGTTCCGGTCAGCGATTCGCTCCTCGCATCGCTGATCACCCCCTCTTTTTGTACCTATGGGTTAATTTGTCAACAAAAATGTACCCCGAAGTTAATTCCATGCTATTCAAGGAACCAGAATCAGGCGGCCACAAGAGGTAAGGCGATGGATGGAGGCACGGAGGGTCCGACGAAGAAACGGAGAACCTCGTGGAAAAAAGACCCCGAGGCAGTCAAGGAGAACATCCTGACCATCGCGACGCAGGAGTTTGCGGCGCATGGCCTCTCGGGGGCCAATATCAACGAAATCGCCCGCAATACCTCGACCTCCAAGCGGATGATCTACTATTACTTCGGCGACAAGGAGGGACTCTATCAGGCGGTGCTGGAGCGGGTCTATTCCACGCTGCGCGAGAACGAGGACCGGCTCAAGGTCGAAAACCTCGGCCCGGTGGAGGGGCTGGCACTCTTGGTCAGGGCCACGTTCGAGGCCCATGCCGCAACCCCCCTCTTTATCCGGCTGGTGATGATCGAGAACATCCACAACGCCGATTATCTGCGCCGCTCCGACATCATTCCGCGCCTCAACCGGTCGATCATCGACAAACTGGCGGATGTCTGCGCGCGCGGCAAGGTGGCGGGCCTCTTTCGCGACAGTGCCGACCCGCTGGAATTGCACTGGATGATCAGCGCACCCAGCTTCTACAACGTCTCGAACCGGGCGACCTTCTCGACCTCCTTCGGCGAGGCGCTGTTCACGCCGGAGCGGCAAGAGCGGCTGAAAGAGCACGTAATCGACATGATCCTCGGTGCGGTCGTCATCGGCTACGAGCCCGGGGGGGCCATGCGGTCTGACGCCCGGTGACCGAAATCCTGTCGATCACGATTCCGGTCTATCTGATCATGATCGCCGGGTTCACTTGTGTTCGGACGGGATATCTCGACGGCGCCGTGATCACCGCCCTCAGCACGTTCACCGTCAAGGTCAGCCTGCCCGCGCTGATCTTCAGCGCCATTGCCCTGAGCGACGCCGAGACCGCGCTGAACTGGACCCTGAGCGGCGGCTATCTGCTCGCCTCGATGATCTCGATGATGATCGGCTATCTCGTGATGCGCCGGGGCTTTGCGCAGGCGCGGGGCGCGTCCTGGATTCACGGGTTGGGCGTGGCCAATTCCAATAGCGGCTTTATCGGCTATTCGATCGCGGCGCTGGTCTTTCCCGAGGTCGCCTTGCAGGTTCTGGCATGGATCATGATCGTCGAGAATGTCGTGGTCATCCCCTTCGCGATCATCGCCGCCGAGATCGCGTCCGGCGCAGGTGGCGGCATCAACGCGGCGGCGCGCAAGGCCGGGGCCAGTTTCCTGCGCAATCCTCTGGTCATCGCGGTGGCCCTTGCATTGGCCGTGCGGTCCAGCGGCGCGCCGCTCCCGATCGAGGCAGTAAAGGTCATCGAGATGATCTCCTCCGTGGCCCCGGTCGTGGCGCTCTTCGTCGTAGGCGGGATCATCGCGCGCTACAACATCAGCCCGATGTGGCGGCGCACAGCGGCCATCACCATCGGCAAGCTGGTGCTGCACCCGGCGCTGGTCTTTGCGGTGCTGACGCTACTGATCGACGCGGGCGATCCGGTGGTGCTGACCGCGGTGCTGATCGCGGCGGTGCCGATGCTGTCCATCTACCCGATCCTTGGCGCGGCACATGGCGCAGAGCAGGTCTGCGCCACGGCACTGGTAACCACGACGCTGGTCTCGTTCCTGACCGTCAGCGCGCTGATCTGGGTGATATCGGGCTGTCTGAGCGGCTCCCCATCCGGCATCCATTTTTGAATGCCCGTCGCCGCGCTGCCCGATGTTCCCAGAGCGTCATCGACGGTCGGGAGAGCGTGCGATACGGCACTTCGAGCCATGAGCCGTCGAAAGGGTCGAGAACATAAACACGCGACAGGTCTCTTGGATCGCGCCGCAGGATCAGCGGTCCTTCCGTCCGGGCGTCGCGCGAGACGATCCACGGTTTCAGGGTATTCGAGAAATAGCGGATGTGATCGACGGTGAACCCGTCGCGCTGCAACGTTCGGCGCAGGACCGGGAGGAAGTCGATCAGATAACTGCGCATGTCCCGCGGAATAGCGATAGCTCCGCCGGATCGGCCCAAGGCCGCAAGACCTTCTTTCAACCGCGCAAGCGGCGCGATTCCGTCCTGACCACTATGCGCGGATAGGTGATAGTCCTTGCAAATCGCAACCGTCAGCCAGCGTTCCAGCTCTTCAAGGGTCAGGCAAGCCCGCCCTTCGCTGTCGTATGTGCCGCGCTGAGCCGTGTTGGAAAATGTCGTGCCCGGCAACTTGTGAATACGCCGCATGAGGGTTCCGATCACACGCTCCACAATGCCGCCGAACTGTGGTTGTCCCGGCGGCCGCCAGTCGATCTCGATGCCGTGTTGCGCGCAACCGCGCTCGAAAGCCTGCGAGTGGAACTCGCCGGCATTATCCACGCCGATTTTCTTCGGCTTGCCCGCTATCGGCCATTCCACATCCTTGATGCCGCGCGCCGTCATCCAGGGTCTCTTGTCCTCCGCGACATGGGCGAGGCACAGGCCGACACTCGTGGCGGAGGGCGGATCGAGGCTAAGATGGAAACCCACGATCACCCGGCTCATCACGTCGATCGCCACCGTCAGATATGGTCGCCCGATTGGCAGACGCTCGAACGGATCGACCAGGATCACATCGACCGGCGTGTGGTCGATCTGCACGATGTCGAGCGGATAGTTCGGGATCGGGGTCGCGCCGAGGATCGGCTTCGTACCCGGATCATCCTCGCGTCGCCGGGATACGACACCCTTGTCGATCTGATTGATCCGTCGCCTGATCGTGGCTTCGCTCGGAGGTGAAACGCCCGCCTTTCGGCACTCGATCTGAACCGTCCTTACGATTTCCGAGGGGCACGCCTTCTGTCGGTTGAGATACAAGTCCTCGATGACCTGACGGATGATCGCTTCCCGATCCCCCGCGATCCGGGGCCTGCGCGCAGCACCGCGGCCCTCGCGCGGCAGTAGCGCGGTGACTGCGCCGTGCTCTTCACGCAATCGGCGGATCAGCCTATAAGCCCAACGTTCGGAAATTTTCAAATCATTCGCTGCAACGCAAACGAGATGCGCTGGTGCTTTATCACGGGCGGCAAGCGGCCAGAGCAAAACCGTCCGTTTCTCGGCTTTCTGCCATACGTTTTCGGAACGGTTTCCAGGTCCATGACCGATCCTGCCTCCTGCAACGCGCTGAACCGTTCTCTGACGGAAACGTAACGCACTGAACTGCTTGGCGATCAGTATTGAACTCTTTTGTGACAGGCGCATGTCAATGAAAACAACGGACAGTGCTGAACCTATTTGTGAAAAACGACAAATCCGGCGGAGATTGCCTGGGGTGATGTGGGTGTCGATGTCGTCGTCGAATCGACGGGCCGCTTTCTGACAATGGAGTCGGCAGAAGGGCACCTTACTGCCGGAGCGGGCAGGAACGCCGGGGTAGGCCGACAGTTCGCGCCAATCCCGATCGTGAATACTGCCGGAATAATCTTCTGCCTGCACCCTCAACAACGGCACAAGTTATTGTTTTTTATTGAAAATGGCGCACCCAGTAGGATTCGAACCTACGACCTTCGCCTTCGGAGGGCGACACTCTATCCAGCTGAGCTATGGGTGCACGCGGGAAACCTATAGCTGGCCGTGCCCGGTGCCGCAATCGCAAATTCAGCCGAAAAGCTCGTGGGCAAGCTCCAGCGCCTCGATCAGCGTATCCACTTCTGCGCGGGTGTTGTACATCGCAAACGAGGCCCGGCAGGTGGCGGTCAGCCCGAGATGATCCATCAGCGGCCCGGCGCAATGGTGGCCCGCGCGCACAGCGACACCCTTCTTGTCGAGGATGGTCGAGATGTCATGCGCATGCGCCGCGCCGTTCATCGTGAAGGAAAAGATCGCCGCCTTGCCGTCCGCCGTCCCCTGAAGCCCGAGCCAGTTGAGCCCGGACAAACGCTCCATCGCATAGGCGGCGATGTCGGCTTCGTGGGCGGCGATCGCATCCACGCCGACGCCCATCATGTACTCGAGCGCCACGCCCAACCCGATGGCCTGCACGATGCCGGGCGTGCCGGCCTCGAATTTCATCGGCGGGTCGTTGTAGATCACTTGATCCTTGCTGACCTCGCGGATCATGTCGCCGCCGCCCATGAAGGGGCGCATCTCGGCAAGGCGCTCATTTCGCACGAAGATCGCGCCAGAGCCGGAGGGTCCATAGAGCTTGTGGCCGGTGATGGCGTAGAAATCGCAGCCGATATCATCCACATCGACGGGCATGTGCACCGCCGACTGGCTGCCATCCACGAGCACCGGCACGCCCTTGGCGCGGGCCGCATCGCAGATGTATTTTACATCAACAACGGTTCCCAAGACGTTGGAAAGATGGGTAATTGCGACAAGTTTCGTTTTCGGCCCGATGGCGTCGATCACCTTTTGCGGATCGAGCGCCCCGCGCGAATCCACGTCCACCCACTTCAATGCCACACCCTGCCGCTCGCGCAGGAAATGCCACGGCACGATATTGGCGTGGTGCTCCATGACCGACAGGACGATCTCGTCGCCCGCCTCCATCCGCGGCATGGCCCAGCCATAGGCGACCATGTTGATGCCCTCGGTGGTGCCAGAGTTGAGCACGATCTGCCGCTCGTCCGCGGCGCCAAGAAAGCGCGCCACGATGCCGCGCACGGCTTCGTACTTCTCGGTGGCAAGATTGCTGAGATAGTGCAGGCCGCGATGCACGTTGGCATATTCCTGTGAATAGGCCCGGGTGACCGCGTCGATCACCGCCTGCGGCTTCTGCGCGCTGGCGCCGTTGTCGAGATAGACCAGAGGCTTGCCATTCACCTCGCGTGACAGGATCGGGAAATCAGCGCGGATTTTCTCAACGTCATACATCTCAAATCCCCCCCGCGACGCGCACGCCCGCCAGACTGAAAAGCAGGCTCAGGCCGAAGACCAGCGCCAAGAACGCGATGAACGCGATGATGAGCACGCCGGCGGCGCGCCACAGGCTGTCGAATCCGTGTGCCTCGGCCATGAAGGCCAGCAGGATGTAAAGCCCCCAGACCGCCGCCACGATCACCACGGCCCCCGCGAGCGCGGGCATCACCGTCGCCAGCACCACGAGCACCACCTGCATCAGCAGGCGCAAGGCCTGCATCCAGCTCAGCAGCACCAGCATCCCGTCCATCCTGCCGGTCCCGCCCAGCGCACGCCCGGCCTGGGTAAACGCGAGCGCGGTCAGCGCCAGCGCCGCAAAGAGCGTCACGGCAAAGATGAGCGGCGCCCCGAAGGCCGACCCCATCATGTGCGTCATCGCCGGGTCGCTCGGCGGGCTCAGGCGGATCGACAACGAATAGACCAGCGTGTTGAGCACCGCCATCAGCCCAAGCATCAGCCAGCCCTCGCGTGCGGGCAGCCCCAGGGCCAGAATGCGCCCTGCCGCCTCGCGCGGCTCGAACAATGTCTGCCGCACCAGCGACCAGAACGCCTCGCCTGTCATCACCCGCTCCATTCCGCCTCTCGCAGCCCGGATAGCCAGAACCAACCGAAAACACCACACCAGATGAGCCCAACACCCTGCAATCCCGGCCCGGGGCCGACGAAGCCGGCGACCAGACCGTGCAACAGAATGAGTGGGCTGGCGGCGAGAAACGCCCAGAAGAGCGCCAGCCGCGCGCCATAGGCCGTGCCGCGCCCGCCGATAAGCCGCGCCGCCCCGTGGCCGAGCAGCGCCAGCGCATAGAGCAGCAGCGGCGCGATGAACACCCAGGCCAGCAGAGCCCCACCCAAAAGCGGGTTCAGATCCTGCCCGGTCAGGTGCGCTTCGCGCGCCAGCCGCGGCCATTGCGCAACGAACACCACCACGCAGGCCGCGATCAGCATGACCAGCGCGCGATCCTCGCGCTGGCCCATGTCCAACAGGCGCCGCATCACCCGGCGTGGCCCCCGATAGGTGGCGATGATGTCGCGCGTGACGGGCATCAGCCGCGCCGCCGCTCCAGCCAGCCCGAGAACCGGGCCGTGATCTCGTCGCGCAGGCTCTCCTCGGCGATTTCCTCCACCGCCTCGGCAAGGAACGAGAGCACCAGAAGGTCGGTGGCAATCGGCCGGGGGATGCCGCGCGAGCGCAGGTAGTAGAGCGCGTCCTCGTCGATCGCGCCAGAGGTCGAGCCGTGCGAGCACGCCACGTCATCAGCGTATATCTCAAGCTCTGGCTTGGCCAGGAACTGGCTGTCATCGTCCAGCAGGAGCGCCTGGCTGATCTGGTAGCCGTCGGTCTTCTGCGCGCCGGGCTTGACGAGAATCTTGCCCTGGAACACACCGGTCGCGCCGTTGCGCAGCACCTTCTTGAACACCTGCCGGCTCTCGCAGCGCTCGGCGTCGTGGGTGATGAACACGGTGTCGTCCTGGTGGAAATCGCCGTCGCCCATCGCCGCCCCCGCGACATGGGCGCTGGCGTCGTCGCCGGTCAGCTCGACCACACATTCGTTGCGCGTCATCACGCCGTTCGCGGTCATGGTAAAGGACTTGAACGCGCTCTCGCGCCCCAGCCGGGCAAAGACATGGGTGGCCGCGCGGCGCTCGTGGTCGCGCCCCTGCACGCGCACGTGGTGAAAGCGCGCCTCGTCGGCCACGTCCACCTCTATCACCTTGTTGAATCGCGCCGCCGCCGGGCCGTTCTCCAGCACGGTCAGCTCGGCACCGGGGTCGAGCTTGATCAAGTGGTGAAGGATCGCATCGGAAGTCTCCGACCTGTGGTGATAAATCAGGTTGATCGGCTTCGACGCCTTGCCGGTGACATGGATCAGCACCCCGTCATCCGCAAGCGCGGTGTTGAGCGCCGCCAGCGGGCGCGGCACCGGGGTCTGTCCGCGCGCCTCTAGCGTACCGTAGAGGTCGCGCGCCCAATGCAGGTCCTGCCCCGCCACGTCTGCCAGCCGCTCGATGCGCACGCCGGCCATCTCGGGGGGGTCGCTCGCCTCCGGGTCGAATACGCCATCGACGAAGACGAGGCGCAGGCGGTCCATATCGCCGAACATTTCGGGCTCGTCTGCGTCCTCGAACAGCGCCGCGCGCGGCGCCTCGGCCAGCGTCAGGCTGTCGGGGCGGGTGAATTTCCAGTACTCGTCACGGCGCTGCGGCAGGCCGGTGGCACGCAGGCGGGCCAGCGCCTCCTCGCGGGCCGCCGTGATCCATGCCCCGCCCTCGGGCAGGCGCAACGCGCCGACCTGCATCGCCGTATCTGCCTTTGCCTGCGGTGCTGCCGCCATCACGCCACCTCCGCCTTGAGATCGGCATAGCCGTTCTTCTCGACCTCCAGTGCGAGTTCCGGCCCGCCGGACTTGATGATGCGGCCCTCCGACATGATGTGCACGACGTCGGGCACGATATGATCGAGCAGACGCTGATAGTGGGTAATAACAAGGAAACCACGGCCCGCATCGCGCAACGAATTCACCCCGTTCGCCACCAGCTTCATCGCGTCCACGTCGAGGCCCGAATCGGTCTCGTCCAGGATGCACATCTTCGGCTCCAGGACGGCCATCTGAAGGATTTCGTTGCGCTTCTTCTCTCCGCCGGAGAAGCCTACATTGACCGGACGTTTAAGCATGTCGGCGTCGATCTCGAGCGCCTTGGCCCGTTCGCGCACCAGCTTGAGGAAGTCGGCGGCGCTGATCTCGTCCTGCCCGCGCGCCTTGCGTTGCGCGTTCACTGCGGTGCGCAGGAAGGTCATGTTGCCCACGCCGGGGATTTCCACCGGATACTGGAACGCCAGGAACAGCCCCGCCGCGGCGCGCTCTTCGGTCTCCATGTCCAGCAGATCCTGCCCGTCGAGCGTGGCCGAGCCCTCGGTCACCGTGTAGCCGTCGCGCCCCGACAGCACATAGCTCAGCGTCGATTTTCCCGACCCGTTCGGCCCCATGATCGCGTGGACGCTGCCGGCCTCGACGGTCAGATCGACACCCTTGAGGATGGTCTTGTCCTCTTCTTCAAGATCGACGTGCAGGTTCTTGATTTCCAGCATGATTTTTCCTTTCAACATCGCTCGCGGCGTCACGGCCGCAGCATCATCTCGATCGCGTCGCTCAGACGCTCCAGCGGCAGCGCAATCGGCACCACCTCGAATTCGGCCATCCGTCCGACGATCTGGCGCGGAGCGCCGATATAGGTCTCGATCCGGTGGTAATGACGGCGCGGCGCGTAATCGTCGAACAGAAGCCGCAGCGGCTTCTTCGTGTGAAGCGCCGCCGCCAGCGCGCAGCCGGTGCGGAACCGCCCGTCCACCAACACCACGTCGGGGGCGACGTCACCGCGCTCCCACGGGCCCAGCGAATAGCCCGGATAGCGTATGTAGCTGCCCTTGTTTGCCGGATGCCCCCATTGCTTCGTCGGGCCGATGTCGGCCCAGATCACCTCGGCCTCGGTGTCCTGGGCGGGTGGGTTGGCGGCAAGCCAGTCCCGCATCATCCCGGCCCACGCCGCATCGCTCTCTACCGACCAGACGCGTTTACCCGGCATCTCGGAGGCCATCACCGTCGAGCCGCCCGAGCCGTATTCGAGGATCGCCCCCGCCTGCTCGTAAGCCGCACGCAGGTGCGCCGCCTCGGCCTCGGGCAGGGTTAGTTCCGGCCGCGATATGGTCTCGGTATCCGTCATCGCTGCACGCAGGCGCTAGCCCACCGACCCCTCAAGCGAGATCGCCACCAACTGCTGGGCCTCCATGGCAAATTCCATCGGCAATGCCTGAAGTACCTCGCGGCAGAATCCGTTGACGACGAGCGCCACCGCCTCTTCCTCGTCCATGCCGCGTTGCCGGCAGTAGAAGAGCTGGTCGTCATCCACCTTGGAGGTCGTGGCCTCGTGTTCGACGCGGCTCGAATTGTTCTTGACCTCGATATACGGCACCGTGTGCGCGCCGCAGGTATCGCCGATGAGCAGGCTGTCGCACTGCGTGTAGTTGCGGCTGCTCTTTGCCTTGGGGTGCATCGACACCAGCCCGCGATAGGTGTTCTGGGCATGGCCCGCACTGATCCCCTTGGACACGATGCGCGAGCGGGTATTCTTGCCCAGGTGGATCATCTTGGTGCCGGTATCGGCCTGTTGCCAGTTGTTGGCGATAGCGATGGAGTAGAACTCGCCCTGGCTGTCGTTGCCACGCAGGATGCAGGACGGGTATTTCCACGTCACCGCTGAGCCGGTCTCGACCTGCGTCCACATCACCTTGGACCGGTCGCCACGGCAATCGGCACGCTTGGTGACGAAGTTGTAGATGCCGCCCTTGCCGTTCTCGTCGCCCGGATACCAGTTCTGCACCGTGGAATATTTCACCTCGGCATCTTCCTCGGCGATGATCTCGACAACCGCGGCGTGAAGCTGGCTCTCGTCACGCTGCGGCGCCGTGCAGCCTTCGAGATAGCTCACGAAAGAGCCCTTGTCGGCGATGATGAGCGTGCGCTCGAACTGGCCGGTATTCTCGGCGTTGATGCGGAAATAGGTGCTCAATTCCATCGGGCAGCGCACACCCGGCGGCACGTAGACGAACGACCCATCGGAGAACACCGCCGAATTGAGCGTGGCATAGAAGTTGTCCGAGACCGGCACGACCGATCCGAGATATTTCTTTACCAGTTCCGGGTGTTCCTTGATCGCCTCGGAAATCGAGCAGAAGATCACGCCTGCCTTCTTCAGTTCCGCCTGGAAGGTGGTGCCGACGGAGACCGAATCGAACACCGCGTCCACGGCCACCTTGCGCACCTCGGCGGGGGCTTCCTCGGCACCCTCGACACCGGCGAGGATCATCTGTTCCTTGAGCGGAATGCCCAGCTTTTCATAGGTCGCCAGCAGCTTGGGATCGACGTCGTCCAGCGACTTGGGCTTGACCTCCATGGATTTGGGGCGCGCATAGTAATACTGCTTCTGAAAGTCGATCTTGGGATAATCGACCATCGCCCAGGTGGGTTCTTTCTTTTCCAGCCAGCGGCGATAGGCGGCGAGCCGCCATTCGGTCATCCATTCCGGCTCTTCGTTCTTGGACGAGATCAGGCGCACGATATCCTCGTCGAGACCGAGCGGCGCATAGTCCATCTCGATATCGGTGTCCCAGCCATACTTGTAGGCCCCGCCGACCTGCCGCACGGTATCGACCGTCTCCCGATCGACGCCGTCCTTGACCTGTCTGTCGTCCAAAGCCGCCATTGCCGTTTTCTCCTGTCGCTCAGGCCGAGCGGGCCCGATGTCTGTTCCACAGCCTTGCCCAGATTTCGGCAAGGCGCATGATATCGTCCGTCCTCGTCTCCGGCCCCAGAGACACGCGCAGCGCCGAGTTTGCCGCCGCCGCATCAATGCCCATCGCCTGCAAGACGCCGCTTGCCCGGACCTTGCCGCTCGAACAGGCGCTGCCCGACGATACGGCGAACCCCGCGAGATCGAGCGCCATCACCTGCGTCTCACCTTTCCAGCCCGGTGTGAGCAGGCAGCTTGTGTTCGGCAGGCGCGGCCCCTCTTGCCCCACGAAAATAGTCTCCTTTGAAATCTCTGCAATAGTTGATTCTAGAATGTTTCTAAGTTTTTCGGTCTCGGACCAGACCCCGTCGGCCAGATCGCGCGCGGCGGCCTCTGCCGCGGCCCCGAATCCGGCGATGCCAGGGACGTTCTCGGTGCCCGCCCGGCGGCCCATCTCCTGCCCGCCGCCGCGCAGTTGCGCGGCCACCTCGCAGCCCGACCGCGCCACCAGCGCGCCCACCCCCTTGGGGCCGCCCAGCTTGTGCGCCGAAACCAGCGCCATGTCCACGCCCGTCCAGTTGAACGCCACCGGCAGCTTGCCGAACGCCTGCGTCATGTCGCTCACGGCCAGCCCCTCGGGCAGCGTCTGGATCACGCCGGTCTCGGAATTGGCCAGTTGCAGAACCGAGCGGGCGGGATCGCTCACCGTCACG
>JADQCC010000044.1 GCA_016278295.1 Roseovarius sp.
CGGATCGGCGCGCTGTTGCAGGGCAAGCACGACAATTACGACACCGACCTGATGCGCAGCCTGATCGAGGCGAGCGCGCACGCCACGAGCGCCGATCCCGACGGGCCGGGGCGCGTGCATCACCGGGTGATCGCGGATCACCTGCGGTCCACCTCGTTTCTCATCGCCGACGGCGTGATGCCGTCGAACGAGGGGCGCGGCTACGTGCTGCGCCGGATCATGCGGCGCGCCATGCGTCATGCGCACATGCTGGGCGCCAAGGAGCCGGTGATGCACCGGCTGGTGCCCGCGCTGGTGGCGCAGATGGGGCAGGCATTCCCGGAGCTGGGCCGCGCGCAGGCGCTTGTCACCGAGACGTTGCACCTTGAGGAGACGCGGTTTCGGCAGACGCTGGAGCGTGGTCTGCGGCTTCTGGAGGATGAGCTTGGCCACCTGCCCGAGGGCGCGGCCCTGCCCGGTCAGGCGGCATTCCGGCTTTATGATACGTTCGGGTTCCCGCTCGACCTGACGCAGGATGCGCTGCGCGAGCAGGGGCGAGAGGTCGATCTTGCGGGTTTCGAGGCGGCGATGGCCGAGCAGAAGGCCAAGGCGCGCGCCGCGTGGGCCGGTTCGGGAGAGACCGCTGACCAGCAGGTCTGGTTCGACATTGCCGAGATCCACGGGGTCACGGAGTTTCTCGGCTACGAGACCGAGCGCGCCGAGGCGCGTATCCTGACGCTGGTCGCCGATGGCACCGAGATTGCGGAGGCAGCACCTGGCACGCGCGTGCAGATCGTGCTCAACCAGACGCCGTTCTATGCAGAGGCCGGCGGGCAGGTCGGCGACACCGGGGTGATCGAGACCGAGAGCGGCCGCGCCCGGGTGAGCGACTGCAAGAAGGTGGCGGGCGTGTTCGTGCACATTGCCGAGGTCGAGGCCGGCGAGATCAAGGCGGGTGCGGCAGCGCGGCTCGAGGTTGACCACGAGCGGCGCAGCACCATCCGCGCCAACCACTCCGCCACGCATCTTCTGCACGAGGCGTTGCGCCGCGCGCTTGGGCCGCATGTGGCGCAGCGCGGCAGCCTCAACGCGCCGGACCGTCTGCGTTTCGACTTTTCTCATGCCAAGGCGCTCGATCCCGACGATCTTTGCCGCGTCGAGGCGGAGGTCAACGCCTTCATCCGCCAGAACAGCCCGGTGGAGACGCGGATCATGACGCCCGATGACGCGCGCGCCATTGGCGCGCAGGCGCTTTTCGGTGAAAAGTACGGCGACGAGGTCCGGGTGGTCTCGATGGGGCGGTCGGACGGTTCCGGCAAGGGCACGGACGGGGCGACCTACTCGATCGAGCTGTGCGGCGGCACACACGTGCGACGGACCGGCGACATCGGCACGTTCGCCGTGATCGGCGAGGGCGCGTCGAGCGCCGGGGTGCGCCGGATCGAGGCGCTGACCGGGGCGGCGGCATTTGATCATCTTACGGCGCGGAGCGCCGGCCTCGCCGCGGTGGCGGGCGACCTGAAGGCGCGGGCCGAGGACGTGCCCGAACGTGTCCGCGCGCTGATCGAGGAGCGCCGGGCACTGGCAAACGAGGTGGCGCAGCTGCGCCGCGAGCTGGCGATGACGGGCGGCACCGCAGGGGATGCCGGTCCGGGACCGCGAGAGGTGGGCGGTGTCACCTTCCTTGCGCAGGTGCTCTCGGGTGTGCAGGGGCGCGACTTGCCGCCGCTCATCGACGAACACAAGGCGCGTCTCGGTAGCGGTGCCATCTTGCTTATTGCCGATACCGGCGGCAAGGTGGCGGTGGCGGCGGGCGTGACCGCCGACCTCGCGGGCCGCGTTTCGGCCGTGGATCTGGTGCGCGCGGCGGTGCCCGCGCTCGGCGGCAAGGGCGGCGGCGGCCGTCCCGACATGGCGCAGGGCGGCGGCAATGATATCGGCGGTGCCGAGGCGGCGATCACCGCGGCGGAGGAGGTTCTGGCCTCCTGAGGAGGGGGAATGAGCGTCTATATCATCGGTCGGGTCACTATCACCGACCCGCAGGATTACGCCGCCTATGCCGAGCAGACCGAAGCGCTGGCACGCAAGTTCGGTGGCCGGTTCCTGGCAAAAGGCGGGGAGCAAACCGTGATCGAGGGCAATTGCCCCGACCGGCACGTCATTATCGAGTTTCCCGACCGCCAATCCGCCCTCGACTGGTACAATTGCGCCGAATATCGCCGTATCCTGCCGCTGGCCCTATCGGCGGCGAACCGTGATCTTGTGATCGTCGACGGCGTCTGATCCCACCATCACGCCCTGCGAAAGGACACCCCCATGCCCGCACTCTGGATCGCCCATGTCACCGTCACCGATGACGAGGCCTATGGCCGTTATGCGGCGCTGGCCGGACCGGCAATCGCCGCGCACGGAGGCGAGTTCCTTGCCCGCGGAGGGCGGTATGTGCAGCTCGAGGGCAAGGATCGCCCCCGAAACGTGGTGGCCCGCTTTCCCAGCCTCGAAGCCGCGGAAGCGTGTTATCACAGCCCCGAGTACCAGCAGGCGCTCGACCATGCGCGCAGCGCATCCGAGCGGGATCTCGTGATCGTCGAGATCACGGAGTGAGCCGCGCGCCTCAGCCCTGCTTGGCGGCGCGCTTGCGCTCGTGCGGGTCGAGGTGGCGCTTGCGCAGGCGGATCGCGTTCGGCGTTACCTCTACCAACTCGTCATCGTTGATATAGGCGATCGCCTCTTCCAGGCTGAGGGTGATCGGCGTGGTCAGGCGCACCGCCTCGTCGGTGCCGGAGGCGCGCACGTTGGTCAGCTTTTTGCCCTTGAGCGGATTGACCTCGAGATCGTTCTCGCGGTTGTGCTCGCCGATGATCATGCCCTCGTACACCTTGGCCTGCGCGCCGATGAACATGCGCCCGCGTTCCTCGAGATTCCATAGCGCGTAGGCCACCGCCTCGCCCGATTCCATCGAGATGAGCACGCCCGCGCGCCGCCCCGGGATCGGGCCCCGATGCGGCACCCAGCCGTGAAAGACACGGTTGAGCACGCCGGTACCGCGGGTGTCGGTCAGAAACTCGCCGTGATAGCCGATCAGCCCGCGCGACGGCACATGCGCCACGATCCGCGTCTTGCCCGCGCCGGAGGGCTTCATCTCGGCCAGGTCGCCCTTGCGCGGGCCGGTGATCTTCTCGATCACCGCGCCGGTAAATTCGTCGTCCACGTCGATGGTGACTTCCTCGACCGGCTCCAGCCGCTCGCCGTTCTCGCCCTCCCGCATCAGCACCTGCGGGCGCGTGATCGAAAGCTCGAACCCTTCGCGACGCATGTTCTCGATCAGCACGCCCATCTGCAATTCGCCCCGGCCCGCCACGTCGAAGGCTTCGCCGCCGGGGGTGTCGCTGACCTTGATGGCGACGTTCGATTCGGCCTCTTTCATCAGGCGCTCGCGGATCACGCGGCTCTGCACCTTCTTGCCGTCGCGACCGGCGAGCGGGCTGTCATTGATGCCGAACGTGACCGAGATGGTGGGCGGGTCGATGGGCTGGGCCGCGATCGGCGTATCGACGGCAAGCGCGCAGATCGTATCGGCCACGGTCGCCTTGGACATGCCGGCGATGGTGACGATGTCGCCGGCGTTTGCCTCGTCGATATCCTGGCTGGCGAGGCCGCGGAATGCCTGAATGCGGCTCACGCGGAACTGTTCGATTTTCTGGCCGATACGGCTGAGGGCCTGCACGGTCTGGCCGACCTTGAGCCGCCCCGATTCAACGCGACCGGTGAGGATGCGCCCGACGAACGGATCGGCCCCGAGCGTGGTGGCGAGCATTCGGAAATCATCGTTGGCCTGGGCGAGTTGCTTCGGCGCGGGGACGTGGTTGACGATCAGATCGAACAGTGCCGAGAGATCGCGGCGCGGCCCGTCGAGCGCGTGATCCGCCCAGCCGTTGAGCCCCGAGGCGTACATATGCGGGAAATCGAGCTGGTCGTCACTGGCGTCGAGGTTGGCGAACAGATCGAACACCTCGTTGAGTACGCGGTCGGGCTCGGCGGCGGGCTTGTCGGCCTTGTTGAGCACCACGATCGGACGCAGCCCGAGCCGCAGCGCCTTGGACGTGACGAACTTGGTCTGCGGCATCGGGCCTTCGGCGGCATCGACGAGCAGCACGACACCATCGACCATGCTCAGGATGCGTTCGACCTCGCCACCGAAATCGGCGTGTCCGGGGGTATCGACAATATTGATGCGGGCGCCTTTCCAGACCACCGAGGTGGGCTTGGCGAAGATGGTGATGCCGCGCTCGCGTTCGAGGTCGTTGCTGTCCATCGCACGCTCGTCCACGGCTTGCCCGGCGCGAAAGGCACCGGACTGCTTGAGCAGCTCGTCCACGAGCGTGGTCTTGCCGTGGTCGACATGGGCGATGATGGCGATATTACGCAAATCCATTGGTGCGGTGTCCTGAATCCTGTTCCGCATGCGCCTTAGACGCCGCGACGCAGAATGACCAGAGGCAAAGCGGCCCGGATGTGCTCGGGATCAGAACGGGATCTCGTCATCCATGTCGCCGGGGGGGCGCCCGGCCGGGGCGCCGCCGCCGTAATCGCCACCGTAATCGCCGCTTCCCTGGCCCTGGTCCCGGTCGCTCCCATAGCCACCGCCACCGCCACCGCCGCTGTCGCCGCGGCCGTCCAGCATCGTCAATTCGCTGCGGTAGGGTCGCAGCACCACCTCGGTGCTGTAGCGGTCCTGCCCGGACTGGTCCTGCCATTTACGGGTTTCCAACTGGCCCTCGATATAGACCTTGGAGCCCTTGCGCAGGTATTGCTCGGCCACGCGTGCGAGCGGCTCGGAAAAGATCGCGACCGAATGCCATTCGGTCTTTTCGCGTCGCTCGCCGGTGTTGCGGTCCTTCCATGTCTCGGATGTGGCGATGCGCAGGTTGCACACCTTGCCCCCGTTCTGGAATGTGCGGGTCTCGGGGTCGCGCCCGAGATTGCCGATAAGGATCACCTTGTTGACGGAGCCGGCCATCGTGCCCTCCTTGTTCTCGCTGTTCGCCTTGCCCCGGTTACACCACCGCAACAGCGTGAAGGAAAGGTTAAAATTCGCGTTCCGACGGCGATTTACCACGCCGGTGACAGCCCATTTCGAAAAACACTCGAAAATCCTGCGGAATCCTGTATTTTCCGCCCAGATACGGATCGGGGGATCAAAAGTGATGCGCTGGATAGGGATGGCGCTGCTCGTCGTGCTGGCCGGGCCGCAGCAAGGGTTTGCGGAAACGCTCTCGACCAGGGGGCGGGTCGATGTGTTCCAGTCGCAGGCGCGCGTCCTCGACCGGCGGGAGCGGCAAGAGCGCAAGAGCACCATAAGACTCGAGCGTCCGGGCTTTGTCACGCCCACGATGTGGGGCGATCTCTCGCCGTCGCCGCTGTTTCGCGGGGCGTATAACGGCCCTTATCTCGATATGGCCAAGCAGGCTGCGCGCCGCCACGGCGTCCCCGAGAGCCTGTTCCTGCGGCTGGTGCAGCAGGAATCCGGCTGGCGGGTCGACGCCGTGTCGCACAAGGGTGCGCTCGGGCTGGCGCAACTCATGCCGCAGACGGCACGGCTGCTGGGTGTCAATCCCCGCGACCCGCGGCAGAACCTCGAGGGCGGTGCGCGTTACCTTGCTGCGCAATACCGCAAGTTCGGCTCGTGGCGGCTGGCATTGGCGGCGTATAACGCGGGGCCGCAGGCAGTGGAGAAATACGGCGGCGTGCCCCCCTACAATGAGACGCGCAATTACGTGCGGGTGATCCTCGGGAGCTGACCCGCGCGGTCAGGCGGCAAAACCGATCCGGTATAGATGGATTTCGTGGGCGGGATGCTTGGCGGCATTCACGATGCGTCCGTTGTGATGATTGTACAGATCCCGCCAGTAGGGCTGAATGATAACCCCTTCCTCGCGCAGAATGGATTGAAGCCGCGCCATAACCTTGCGGCGTTCGTCGGCATCGAACAACGCATTGGCCTCGTCGAGCAGGGCGTCGAACTCGGCATTGGCAAAGCCCGTCTCGTTCCACGCCGCGTTCGAGCGGTAGGCCAGCCCGAGCACCTGCACGGCGAGCGGGCGGTGATTCCACTGGGTGCCGGAAAACGGGTACTCGTGCCAATTGCTCCAGAAAGTCGTTCCCGGAACGATGCGCCGCTCCACTCTGAGACCGGCATCGCGAAGCTGTGCCGCGACCGCGTCGCCGCTGTAGCGCTGCCATTCGTCGTCGAGGGTGACAAGCTCGTGCTTGAAACCCATGAGCCCCGCCTCGGTCACGAGGCGGCGCGTCTCGGCCGGGTCGTGGTCTACCGGACCGAGATCGGCATGCGCGGGATGCAGCGGGCTGACGTGATCGTTGTTGGCGACCGTACCGCGCCCGTCGTGGCCAAGTTCGAGACAGATCGCGTTATCTACCGCCAGCGCGAGCGCGCGGCGCACATCCCGGCGGGCGTAGGGGTTGGTGCCGACCATGCGCGCGTTCTGCGCGCCGCGAAACACGATGGTGGCGGCGGTCTCGACGCGGGTCGCGGTCCAGCCGATGGCGTCCATCGCCGGGATGAAGGCTCCGACGCTTTCGTAGAGCAGGTCGATCTCGTCCGCCTCTGCGGCGGCGAGCCAGGTCGTCGGGTTGGTTCCGAGGTCGATGAATTCCACCCGATCGAGCCACGGCCCGCCGAACACCTCTGTTCCCCACCAGTTGTGATCGCGGTCACGCTCGAGCACGCAGCGCTCGCCCACCTTCAGGTTGACCGGGCGAAACGGGCCGGTGCCGATGCCATGCGCGAAGGGATCGCCGCCGGCATAGCTTTGATGTACGATTGCCGCCGGGTAATCCGACATGCCGGCGATCAGCGTGATGTCGGGCCGGTTGAGCCGCAGGGTGACGGTGAGCGGATCGGTAATCTCGATCGCGCCCTCGCGCACCTGTCCGGTGGCGAAGTCGATCAGCGCAGAGAACCGGCTGGCCATTGAATTGCCCGGCGCGGTGCTGTCGCACCAGCGTGCAATATTGTGCGCGACATCGGCGGCGGTAAACGCATCGCCATTGTTCCAGCGCACGCCGGGGCGCACGCGCAGCACATAGCGGATGGCGTCGGCACTGACGTCCCAGCCCTGGAGCAACATGCCGCGAAAGGTGCCGTCGCGTCGGTATTCCACCAGGTATTCCAGGAAACCGCGAACCTGGTTGCCCATTTCGCTCCAGTCGAAGCTACGTGGATCCCCGAGCGGCTTGACGTTCTGCTGAATGCGCAACGTGCCGCCTTGCGCGATGGCTGTTTCCGCGTGCGCCGTGCCCGGCAATCCGGCGAGCGACAGCGCCGCGCCCGCCCCCAGCCCGAGCGCCGTGGCATGGCCGAGAAATGCGCGTCGCCCCATCCGGCCCGCGCGCAGATCGTCGCACAGCGTGGCGAGACCGGGATGATGGGGCGGGGCAGGGTGCGGCATGGCAGGATTCTCTCGCTTGGGACCGCTTCCATTAGAGCCCGGCGCATCCGCGCACGCAACCCGGATCGGCCGTCAGATCATCTGCCGGGCCGTAGCGGCGGCGGGAGAGGCGGTGCGCGCGCGGGCGGCGCTGCGCAGGTCCGAGGGTGTCCGGCCGGTGTGGTGCTGGATGAAGCGCGAAAAGTAGGCGGCGCTGCCAAAGCCGAGCTCGGCGGCGATCTGCGCCATCGGGCGATCGCCCGCCTCGATCAGGTCGCGGGCGGCATGCAGGCTGCGTTCCGTCAGCAACTCGGCGGCGCTCAGCCCCGAGAGGCGGCGGCAGACGCGTGTCAGGTGCGTCGGTGTCACGCCCAGCGTGCGGGCGTGGTCGGCCATGCTGCGGGTGCTGGCGTGATGGCGCTCGATCAGCGCGGCATAGGCCCGCACCAGCCGCTCGGCGGCACCGTGGGCGGGCTCTTCGGGTTGCGAGAGCATGGCGCGGCGTAACCAGACGCTCATCAGCGCCGCCTGCGCGTCCACCGCCTCTTCCGAGAACCGGCGCGCGTCGTTCTGCTCGCGCTGCATCGCTTCGAAGATAGCTGTCAGCTCGTTCTGGCCCATGACGTCCCGGATTCGCATGTGCAGTGGCCGGTCGGGCATGGGCGCGGTGGCCTGAGCGGGCATCTCGCAGACGAGGCCAAAGCCGGTCTTGCCGGGATCGAGCGAGAACATCGTGCGTGCGGGCAGCACCAGCGCGTTGTGCACGCCTATGCCCCGACGCACGCCCTCGACCACGGCGATGCCCTGTCCGCGCGTCATCCAGACAAGGGCGTGGCATGGGCAGGAATGCTGCAGGGTGATCCGCCATTCGGCCCCGTGCATCCACTGCACGAGCGTCATCACCGTTGCATGATCCATGCGCGCCTCCTTGATCGGAAAGATCGCCTTTGGACTACTGATGTCACGGATCAGGCCAGATGTCAGGGGGAAATGCCTGCTTCTGGCAAATCTCAGCGCTGGCGCCGGGCCATGAAGGCGAGCCGCTCGAACAGGTGCACGTCCTGCTCGTTTTTCAGCAACGCACCGTGCAGCCTGGGCAGTGCGTCGGCCCCGTCGCGCCGCAGATCCTCGGGCGAGAGATCCTCGGCGAGAATCAGCTTGAGCCAGTCGAGCACCTCGGACGTGGAGGGCTTTTTCTTGAGCCCCGGCGTGTCGCGAATCTCGTAGAACTGCGTGAGAGCGGTGGTCAGCAGGGCCTCCTTGAGGCCGGGATGATGCACCTCGACGATTCGCCGGAGCGTCTCTGCCTCGGGGAAGCGGATGTAGTGGAAGAAACAGCGCCGCAGAAAGGCGTCGGGCAATTCCTTCTCGTTGTTGGAGGTGATGATGATGACCGGGCGATGACGGGCGCGCACCGTCTCGCCGGTCTCGTAGACGTGAAATTCCATCCGGTCGAGTTCCTGCAACAGGTCGTTGGGGAATTCGATATCGGCCTTGTCGATCTCGTCGATGAGCAGCACCACGCGCTCTTCGGAGGCAAACGCCTCCCACAGCTTGCCGCGGCGGATATAGTTGGAAACATCGTGCACGCGGCCGTCGCCAAGCTGGCTGTCGCGGAGGCGGCTGACGGCATCGTACTCATAGAGCCCCTGCGCCGCGCGGGTGGTGGATTTGACATGCCATTCGATGAGTCGCATCCCCATCGCCTGTGCCACCTGGCGCGCCAGTTCGGTCTTGCCGGTGCCCGGCTCTCCCTTGACCAGGAGGGGCCGCTCGAGCGTGACGGCGGCATTCACCGCCACGGTCAGATCGCCGGTGGCGACATAGGCATCGGTTCCTTTGAATTTCATCGGTCGGGCGACCCTTTCGTGCGCGGAAATGGAAACAATGCCGGGAACCTAGACGCTTCGCCCGGTCACATCAATGACGCGTGATTGGCTAGTGACATTCCCCGGCGCCGCGTGTAGATGAGCGCTCGAAGGCACCGACTGTCTGAGGAGTTCATGATGCCGGACACTGGCCTTGACGAGGGGATCGAGATGAAAGCCGAAGTGTTCTTGCCAGAGGATTACACGCCCGCAGAAAACGAGCCGTTCATGAACGAGTTGCAGCTGGAGTATTTCCGCCGCAAGCTGGTGCGCTGGCGGCTGGAATTGCTCGAAGGCAGCCGCGAGGCGATCGAATCCCTGCAGGACGGAACAAGAGCAATTCCCGACGTGGCCGACCGCGCCAGCGAAGAAACCGACCGCGCGCTGGAGCTGCGCACCCGCGATCGCCAGCGCAAGCTGGTAGCCAAGATCGACGCCGCGCTGCGCCGCATCGAAGACGGGGAATACGGCTATTGCGAGGTGACGGGCGAGCCGATCAGCCTCAAGCGGCTGGACGCCCGCCCGATCGCCACCATGACGCTCGAGGCACAGGAACGCCACGAACGCCGCGAAAAGGTACATCGCGACGACTGAGGCGCTGCTTCGGGCGACGGAAACGGACAGGCGCGCGCCGGGGCACCCCTCCGGCGCGCGTCTTTTTCGGAAAGGGGCCGATGGGTCTGGATAAAATGAAGATCGCCGTGATCGGCGCTGGGATTGGCGGGCTGGCCGTGGCGCAAGCGCTGGCGCGGCGCGGCGCGGATGTCACCGTGCTCGAACAGGCGTCCGAAATCGCCGAGGTGGGCGCCGGACTTCAGATCAGCCCCAATGGCGCGAGGGTGCTCGATGCGCTCGGGCTGGGCGCCGGGCTTCGCGAGCACGCGGTGATGGCGCGGACTGTGCAGCTTTGCGATTACCGCGGGGGCGAGGTGGTGCGGCTCGATCTCGGTGAGACGGGGCAGGGCGGCTATCATTTTCTTCACCGTGCCGATCTCATCAACCTGCTGGCCACCGGCGCGCGCGCGGCGGGCGTGCGCATCCGGCTGTTGCAGCGGATCATCGGCGTCACCGACGGGACGCGCCCGCGCGTTGAACTGGCCAACGGTGCCGGGTTCGACGCCGATCTCGTGATCGGCGCGGACGGGTTGCATTCGGTGGTGCGCGCCGCGCTCAACGGCCCGCGTGCCCCATTTTTCACGGGTCAGGTGGCGTGGCGCGCGCTCATTCCCAACCGCACCGGGCGCGGCCCGGAGGTGCGTGTCCACATGGGGCCGATCCGCCATGTGGTGAGCTATCCTTTGCGCGGCGGTCGCCTGCTCAACCTTGTGGCGGTGCAGGAGCGCGCCGCCTGGACCGCCGAAAGCTGGAGCCAGACGGATGATCCGCAGGCGCTGTGTGCCGCGTTCGGCGATTTCTGTGACGAGGTGCAGGGGATGCTCGCTGCCGTGGACAAGGTAAATCTCTGGGGCCTGTTCCGGCACGAGGTGGCCCGCGCGTGGCACGGCGAGGGGCTGGCGATTCTCGGCGACGCGGCACATCCCACGCTGCCCTTCATGGCGCAGGGGGCGTGCCTCGCGCTCGAGGATGGCTGGGTGCTGGCCGCGGCGCTCGACGAGGAAGGCGACGTGGCAAAGGGGGTGGTGCGCTACCAGGCCCTGCGCGAAGCGCGGGCGCGCCGGGTGGTCGCGGCGGCGAGTGCCAACGCGTGGAAATACCATCTCGCCTTTCCACCGCTGAGATGGGCGGCACATACCGCGCTACGCGCCGGAGGGCGGCTCGCCCCTGCCCGAATGATCCGGCAATTCGACTGGATTTACGGCTACAACGCGATTGACGCGGTCGGGCAGCCGGTCAACGATGGCTGACAACCGGGGGCGCACGGCCCCCCATCGGGCTGGGACGAATAGTGCGCGCCGAGAAATACGCGATACTGGCGCTGGAGCGCATAGCCGACGAGAGCCTGCACGGCATCCACGAGCCGGTGCCGGAACGCTATCTGCGCGGCATCGAGAGGCTGGGCGAGGAGTTCGCGCCGGGGCTGGTGCGGTCGGTCGAGATATACCGCAAGAACCACGGGGACTGGCCCGACCTGATCGACCCGCAGACCTTTACCAGCAAGCAGCTATTGTTCAAGTTTTTCGGCCTGATTCCGCGCGTCACCCCCTCGGACAAGCTGCGCGCGCATGACTGGCTGCCGCAGCGCTTGCGCGCGCAGGTTCACCGCCCGCGCATCCTGTGGCGCGGGAATACGCCCGAGTTGCCCGGCAATGACGAGATCGCGCCGGGTACCTACTGGCTCAAGTGCAACCACGGCTCGGGAACCAACCTGCCGGTGGCCTTCCCCCTGGATGACGACCGCCGTACCGAACTGATCCCGCTCACGCGGCGATGGCTCAGGCGGGTGCACAGCAAGCGCCTGAGCCTGTGGTGGTACGAGCTGATCGAGCGCGCGATCTATCTCGAGGAGGATCTGCGTGAGGGCGAGGGCGATGCCGCCGACTGGAAGTTCTACGTCTGCAACGGGCGTGTCGTGGTCTATCAGCACGACGCCGACCGCTCGGGCACGCATCTGCAGACGGTCTACAGCCGCTCAGGCACCTGGCTGGACAAGCAGCTCTACGTGCGCAAGGGCGGGGCGCGGCCCGTGGCGCCGCCCGCGCGGCTCGACCTGATGGTGGAGGCCGCCGAGGCAATCGGGCGGTTCTTTGATTTCATTCGCGTGGACATGTTCATCCGGGGCGGCGAGGTCTATCTCGGCGAGATCGGTCTGGTGCCCAATGGCTGCACCAAGCGCATCCGCGATCCCGAACTCGACTGGATGCTGGGCGGCGCGTGGCAGGCGCCCTGGCTGGGCCGCGTCAGCCCCGGCTTTGCCAATGGCCATTACCGGCGCGACTGGCCGTTCGCCGCCTGAATCCGCGCTAGATGTCGAGATCAACCCAGACCGGCACATGATCGGATGGCTTGTCTCGTCCGCGCACGGCCGTGTCGATGCCGCAATCGGTCATCCGGTCGGCGGCCTGCGGGCTGAGCAGCATGTGGTCGATGCGGATGCCGTTGTTACGCTGCCACGCACCGGCCTGGTAATCCCAGAACGTGTAATGGCCCGGCCCCTGCACGCGGGCGCGGAACGCCTCTGTCAGCCCCAGGTGCAGGAGGCGGCGAAAGGCGGCGCGGCTGTCGGGCAGGGCGAGCGCGTCGTCGCGCCACGCTGCGGGGCGGGCGGCGTCTTCGTCCTGGGGGATGACGTTGTAATCGCCCCCCATGAGTACCGGCTCTTCGGTGGCGAGAAGCTCTGCCGCGCGGGCGCGCAAGCGGTCCATCCACGCGAGCTTGTAGTCGTATTTCGGGCCCGGCGCGGGGTTGCCGTTGGGCAGGTAGAGCCCGCAGACCCGCAGCGCGCCCGCCGCGCCCGTCACCGTGGCCTCGATCCATCGGGCCTGTTCGTCGCTATCGTCGCCGGGCAGGCCGCGGTGCACGTCCTCCAGCGGGTATTTCGACAGGATCGCCACCCCGTTGAAGCCCTTCTGCCCGTGGGTTTCGACGTTGTAGCCGCGATCCTCGAACATCTCGCGCGGGAAATTCTCGTCCACCGACTTGATTTCCTGTAGCAACACCACGTCCGGGGACGCCTCGTCCAACCAGTCGCAGAGCGCGGCGTGCCGCGCCTTGATCCCGTTGATGTTGAAACACGCGATGCGCATGGCCATCCCTCCCGCGGCGCCCGGCCCCTCTATCGCGCGGCCCCGGCTGCTGTGCAAGACTCAGATGGAAAAGGAGGTGCCACAGCCGCAGGACGCTGTGGCGTTGGGGTTGTCGATGGTAAAGCGCGCGCCGATCAGCTCTTCGGTGAAGTCGATGGTCGCGCCCGCGAGGAAGGGCAGCGAGACGCTATCGACCACCACGCGCTCGCCTGCATCCTCGAGCACGAGATCGTCCTCGGCGGGGGAATCGAGCCGGATGTCGTACTGAAACCCCGAACAGCCGCCGCCCTCGACCGCCACGCGCAGCGCCTTGCCATCGGCGCTGGCACCGATCTCGGCGAGGCGGGCATAAGCGCGGGGGGTGACCTTGGGGGGCAGTTGCATGGGTTCCTCGGAGGTTTCGCGTGGCATTTCTTTCTGCAATATATGCTCCGAGCGCCCCGCCACAAGGACCGATCCATGACCGCCCCTTTCGCGACCGACCCGGGCCGGACACGCGGCCGCCGCGTGGCGGAGGAAGAGAGCGCCTTTCGCTCGCCCTTTCAGCGCGACCGCGACCGCATCATCCATTCCAGCGCCTTTCGCAGGCTCAAGCACAAGACACAGGTGTTTGTCGCACACGAGGGCGACTATTACCGCACCCGGCTCACCCATTCGATAGAGGTGGCGCAGGTGGCGCGTACCATCGCCGGCGCGCTCGGCCTCGATACCGACCTGACCGAGGCGGTCGCGCTTGCCCATGACCTCGGCCACACACCTTTTGGCCACGCGGGCGAGGATACGCTTGCCGCGCTGATGGCGCCCTATGGCGGCTTCGATCACAACGCGCAGGCGCTGCGCATCGTGACGGTGCTGGAGCGCCACTATGCGGCCTTCGACGGGCTCAACCTGACATGGGAGACGCTGGAAGGGCTGGCCAAGCATAACGGCCCGGTCACGGGCGATCTGCCGCTGGCGCTGGCGGAATGCGACGCGGTGCACGGGTTGGAGCTTGGCACCCATGCGGGCGGCGAGGCGCAGGTGGCGGCCATCGCCGACGATATCGCCTACAACAACCACGACCTGCATGACGGGCTGCGCGCGGGGTTATTCGCCGACGAGGAAATCGCGGCGCTGCCCATCGTCGGCCCCTGTTACGCCGAGGTGGACCGGCTCTACCCGCGCCTCGACCCCAAGCGCCGCCGCCACGAGGCGCTGCGTCGGGTGTTCGGCGAGATGGTGGGCGATGTGATCGCCGAGAGCCAGCGCCTGCTGGCCGCCCGTTCGCCGGGCTCGGTGGAGGAGTTGCGCGCGCTTGACGTGCCGGTGATCCGCTTTTCACCCGGGCTGTGGAAGGATCTGCAAGCGATCCGGGCATTCCTGTTCACCCGGATGTATCGTGCCCCGGCGGTCAATGACATGCGGCGCATGGTGGGGCGGGTGATCGGCGAATTGTTCCCGGTCTATCTCGACGCGCCCGACCACCTGCCCGAAGAATGGCGCGCAGACGTGGCGCGCGCGCCTGACCGGGCGGCGCTGGCGCGGCTGGTGGGCGATTACATCGCCGGCATGACCGACCGGTTCGCATTGCAAAGCCACGCCCGGCTGGTCGGTGGCGCGTCGGCAAAAGACCTGCCGGAAGGGGTGTAGACATGGCGGCCGGTACAGGGATGGACGCGCTCGATCCGGTGACGGCGGTCGCGATGGTGGGCGCGCTCGGCGTCGGGGCGCAATGGCTGGCATGGCGGCTTCAGATGCCCGCCATCGTGCTGATGCTGGCGGCGGGGCTGGTGGTCGGGCCGGGCCTGGGCCTGTTTGACCCGGCGCGCGATATCGGGCCGCTGATGGGGCCGATGGTGGCGATCGCGGTTGCGGTCATCCTGTTCGAGGGTGGCTTGTCGCTCAATCTCCATAGCCTGCGCGACGCGGCCGAGGGGGTGTGGCGGCTGGTTGTCCTGGGGGCGCCGCTGGGGTGGCTGGGCTCGACGCTGGCGCTGCGCTACGCCGCCGGGCTCGACTGGCAGGTGGCGGCCGTGTTCGGCGGCATCATGATCGTCACCGGCCCTACCGTGATCGCGCCGCTTTTGCGGCAGGCGCGGCTTGCGCGGCGGCCCGCGCAACTGCTGCAATGGGAGGCGATCGTCAACGACCCGGTGGGCGCGCTGGCCGCGGTGCTGGCGTTCGAGGTGGTGCTGGTGATGGCCGCCACCGAGACCGCCACCGAAGCCGCACTGTCGATGGCGTGGGGCATCGCGCTGGCGCTGGCGCTCGGGCTCGGTGCGGGCTGGGGGCTGACCCGCGGGTTCCGCGACGGGCATGTGCCGGAATACATGAAGGTGCCGGTGCTGTTTGCCGTGTTGCTCGGCGTCTTTGCTCTCTCCGACGCGGTGCTGCACGAGAGCGGCCTGCTGACGGCGACGGCGATGGGGCTTTACATGGCGAATGCCGATCTGCCGAGCTATGCCGAACTGCGCCGGTTCAAGGAGCACGCGACGGTGCTTTTGGTCTCGGGCGTGTTCATCCTGCTGGCCGCGTCGATGGATATTGACCGGCTGATGCTGCTCGACTGGCGCGCGGGGATCTTCGTGGCGGTAACGATCCTGCTGGTCCGCCCGGGCACGGTGTTGCTCTCGTTTCTCGGCTCAGGCGTGCCGATGCGCGAACGGCTGCTGGTGGCGCTGACCGGGCCGCGCGGCGTGGTGCTGGTGGCGGTGGCCGGACTTTTCGGCGAACGGCTGGCGGCGCTCGGCTTCGAGGATGCGGCGCGGCTCGCGCCTCTTGCCTTTGCGCTGGTGGCGGCGACGGTGGTGTTGCACGGTTTTGCGCTGGCCCCGATGGCGCGCGCCCTCGGGCTGGCGCAGAAGGGGCCGCCGGGGGTGATCCTGGTCGGCGGCTCGGCCTTTTCCGTCGCGCTCGGCGAGGCGCTCCAAGAGCTCGACGTGCCGGTGTTGGTGAGCGACCCGAACCACGCGCGGTTGCGCGCGGCACGGGCGGCGGGGCTGGACACCTTCTTCGGCGACATCCTGTCGGAGGCGGCCGAGAACCGAGTCGAGCTGGTGATCTTTGGTCAGGTCGTGGCGCTCACCGACAACGACGCCTACAACACCCTCGTCACCACCGATCTCGCGCCCGAATTCGGGCGCGACAATGTCTTTCAACTGCGCCGCGCGCGCGAGGAGGACGCGCGCCACGCCCTTCCTGCCACGCTGGGCGGGAAACGGATCGGCGGCGCACTCGATTACCGGACGCTCGCGCGGCGCATGACGGACGGCTGGCGCGTGCGCACCACCCGGCTCAGCGCCGATTACACCGCAGAAAACTGGCGCGCCGATAACCCCGAGGCCGTGCCGCTGTTTGAGGCGGGCGAGGCCGGCGCGCTGCGTTTCGTCGTGGGCGAGGACGCGCCACGGGGCGGCGAGGACATGCGTATCACCGCGCTTGCCCCGCCGCGCGGCACCGACGGGGAGGCACCGCCGCCGACAAGTTGAAGCGCACGGTGCCGGGTGTTAGTGATATCCACGGGATGCGTATCGAGTGGTGAGGGTGGTGTGGACGGGGAGACATCTCGGAAAACCGTGCTGATCGCGTCTGCGGGCTGTGCGGTCGGTGGGGAGCTGGCAGAAAGGTTCGCGGCGACCGGGGCGCTGGTGGTCGTGGTCGATCATGCGGAACGGCGCGCTCTGGCGCTGGCGCGGCGCATGCCGCGCAATATCGAGAGCCTGACGCTCGATTGCCTGCGTCCCGGCCAATGCCGACGGCTGGGCGAGATCTGGGGCGACACGCCGCTCGACCTGCTGGTGCATCTGCACCCGCTGCGTAGCCCGCGCCGTCTCGGGGCGGCGGTGGCGGCGATCCCGGCGCTGACGCGCGCGCTGATGGACGGGTTGGCACAGGGCGAGGGGCTGGTGCTCGTCGGCTGCCGTGCCGCAGGCCATGACGCGCGCCCGGAGGTGCGGGCGTTCGACGCGGCGCTGGCGGCGCTCGCCCCGCACATGCAGGCCGAGGCGGGCTCGAACGCCCGTGTCAACGTTCTGCGGCTTGGCCCGCACACCGGACGCACGGCGCTGATACATGAGGCGCGGCGGTTCGCAGAGGGCGCGCGCGACGGCGCGCGCGGCGCGGTGATCAACCTCGCCGGAGCGGGCGACGTGACCCGCACCCAAGGCGATTGACGCCCCGGCCACGGGTGGTAAACCGGCGCGCGTGCCAACACGGAAAGGCGGCTCATGAACCTCTTTGACGACATTCGCGGTCTCGTTCTCGACACCTTGCGCGGTCTGCAGGCCGAAGGTGCGCTGCCTGCCTCGCTCGACCTCGGGAACGTCACTGTCGAGCCGCCGCGCGATCCCGCGCATGGCGACATGGCGACCAATGCCGCGATGGTGCTGGCGAAACCGGCGGGGATGAAGCCGCGTGACATCGCCACCGTGCTCGCGGAGCACCTCGCCGCCGATGCGCGCATCGACAGCGCCGAGGTGGCCGGCCCCGGCTTTCTCAACCTGCGGCTGGCGCCAGCGGTCTGGCACGATGTGCTGCGCGGTGCGCTGCGGCAGGGGGCGGATTTCGGCCGCGCCACGCTGGGGCAGGGCCGCCGCGTCAATGTCGAATACGTTTCGGCCAATCCGACCGGCCCGTTGCACGTCGGCCACACCCGCGGCGCGGTGTTCGGCGACGCGCTGGCGAGCCTCATGGATTTCGCGGGCTATGACGTCACGCGCGAATACTATATCAACGATGGCGGCGCGCAGGTCGATGTGCTCGCGCGTTCGGTCTATCTGCGCTATCTCGAGGCGCACGGGCAGGACGTGGCCTTTGCCGATGGCACCTATCCGGGCGACTACCTGATCGAGGTGGGCCGCGCGCTAAAGGACAAGGTCGGCGCCGCGTATGTCGACGAGCCCGAGGCGGTCTGGCTGGCCGAGGTGCGCGATTTTGCCACCGACGCGATGATGACGCTCATCCGCGAGGACCTGGCCTCGCTTGGCGTCGAGATGGATCACTTCTTCTCCGAGAAATCGCTCTATGGCACCGGGCTGATCGAGGCCGCGATAGAGGATCTGCGCGGCAAGGGGCTGATCTATCGCGGCGTGCTCGAGCCGCCCAAGGGCAAGATGCCAGAGGATTGGGAACCGCGCGAGCAGACCCTGTTCAAATCGACGGAACACGGCGATGACGTGGATCGCCCGATCATGAAATCCGATGGTGGGTGGACCTATTTCGCCCCCGATATCGCCTATCATTATGACAAGATTTCAAGGGGATACGATCTGCTGATCGACGTATTCGGGGCGGATCACGGCGGCTATGTCAAGCGGATGAAGGCGGCCGTCTCGGCGCTGTCGAATGGGCGCGTGCCGATCGAGATCAAGCTGTGTCAACTGGTCAAGCTCTACAAGAACGGCGTGCCGTTCAAGATGTCCAAGCGCGCCGGTACCTTCATCACCCTGCGCGACGTGGTGGATGAGGTCGGGCCGGACGTGACCCGCTTTGTCATGCTCACGCGCAAGAACGACGCGGCGCTCGATTTCGATTTCGCGCGCGTTCTGGAGCAGTCCAAGGACAACCCGGTCTTCTACGTCCAGTATGCCAATGCACGGGTCAACTCGGTGCTGCGCAAGGCCGCGGCGGCGGGGATCACGGTGGATGACGCGGCGCTTGCGGAGGCCGATCTGTCGCCGCTCGTGCACGAAGCGGAGCTGTCGCTCGCACGCAAGATCGCGGAATGGCCCCGCCAGGTAGAGATCGCCGCGCGCGCGGGAGAGCCGCACAGGGTGGCGTTCTACCTCTACGATCTGGCCTCCGAATTGCACGGGCTGTGGAACCGCGGCCATGACGAACCGGCGCTGCGCTTCCTGCAAGAGGGCGATCCGGACACAACGCGCGGTAAAATCGCACTGGTGCGTGCGGCAACGGTTGTGATTTGCGCCGGTCTTGGTATCCTTGGCGTCACTCCGGTGGACGAGATGCGCTGAACGCCGCCGCCACCGGTGCGAGCAGGCAACCAGGAACCGGCGACCATGTATCGCCGGTGGCAAGAGGCAGATCATGGCGGAGATGCAGGCATCCCGGACGGGGTATGGGTCGGACGATCGCGCGGCGGCCGTGACGAAATTCACCAACATTACAGGCGCGCTGGTCTCGGTGGCGCTCTTGGTCGGAATTGGCCAATGGGGTTACAAGGTGATCATGCGCGACGTGTCGGGCGTGCCGGTTGTGCGTGCGCTCAGCGATCCCATGCGCGAGACCCCGGTCGAGCCGGGCGGGCGCGAGGCGGCGCATCAGGGCCTGTCGGTCAACCGTGTGGCGGCGCAGGCGGCGGCGGCAGAGCCGCCCGACCGGGTAATCATCGCCCCCCCACCGCTCGACCTGACACTCGAGGATATCCCGCGTGCCGAAAGGGCCGCGGCACAGGCGTCGACGGCATCGCGTTCGGGTGACGTGTATCTCGCGGTGGCGCGGCAACCGGCGCAGGCGACAGCGCGCGCCGAGACAGCGTCCGAGTCCGCGCCCGAAACGCAGGCGCGCGTTGAAACGGTCGAGGGTGGGCTTGGGCGGTCGCTGCGTCCGCGGCTGCGCCCGGCGCTGCCCGACCCGGTGGCCTACGCGCTCGCGTCGGCGACCAGCGCTTCGTCGGTCGAGGTCAACCCCGAGACACTGCCGGTCGGTTCGCGGCTCGCGCAGCTCGGGGCCTTCGAGTCGGAAGAGGTGGCGCGCTCGGAATGGGAGCGTCTGACAGCGCAGCTTGGCGATCTTCTGGACGGCAAACGCCGGGTGGTGCAGCGCGCCGAGAGCGGCGGGCGGATTTTCTACCGGCTGCGCGCAGCCGGTTTCGAAGACCTCGCGGATGCGCGCCGCTTCTGTTCGGCCTTGCAGGCAGAGCGGGCCGAATGCATCCCGGTGGTTGCTCGGTGACAGGGTTCGGCGCGGTCATCATCGGCGCCGAAGGGCATCGGCTAACCCTCGGGGAAAAAGCGTTTTTTCGTGAGGTGAGGCCCTTTGGATTCATCCTCTTCGCGCGAAATATAGACACCCCCGATCAGGTGCGCGCGCTGTGCGACGAGATGCGCGAGGCGGCGGGGCACGAGGCGGTTATCACCATCGACCAGGAAGGCGGGCGCGTGCAGCGCCTGCGCGCGCCTGCCTGGCGCGAATGGCCCGCGCCGCTCGATCACGTGGCCGCGGCTGGCGCGCGGGCGGCCGAGGCGTTGCACCTGCGCTACCGGATCATCGCCGACGAGCTTGTCGCCCTGGGGATCGACAGCAATTGTGCGCCTTTGGTGGACGTGGCGGGGCGCGATACCCACCCGTTTCTGCGCGACCGCTGTTATGGCGAGACGGCGGGGCGGGTTGCGCTCTTTGGCCGGGCGGTGGCGGACGGGCTGATGGAGGGGGGCGTGCTGCCGGTGGTCAAGCACATCCCGGGACACGGGCGCGCGAGGGCTGACAGCCACCACGAACTGCCCCGTGTGACCGACCCGGCAGAGCATCTGGCCGAGGTCGATTTTGCCCCGTTCGAGGCGCTTGCCGATTTGCCGATGGCGATGACGGCGCATGTGGTCTATGACGCGCTCGATGCACGCCCGGCGACCTTGTCGCCTGTTATCATTGAGGTAATTCGCCGCTCCATCGGGTTTGACGGGGTGTTGATGACCGACGATATCGCCATGAACGCGCTGTCTGGCAGCCTGGTGGCGCGGGCGCGGGCGGCGCTGGATGCGGGGTGCGACGTGGTCCTGCACTGCAACGGCACGCTGGCCGAGCGGCAGGCCGTGGCGGCGGCTGCGGGCGAGATGCGGCCTGCCGCACAGGATCGTGCCGAGCGGGCGCTCGCAGCCCGCCGCACGCCCGATCCGGTTGACATTTCCGCCCTCGCAGCGCAGCTTGATGCGTTGACGGGCGGACGGCAGCATGGCTGAAGACATCTTTGACGACAGCGTGGAACCGACGCCCGTGGCCGAGCGGCTCGCGGCGGAGGCGCTCATCGTCGATGTCGATGGGTTCGAGGGGCCGCTGGACCTGTTGCTGACGCTCTCGCGCACGCAAAAGGTTGATTTAAGGCGCATTTCCGTCCTGCAACTGGCGCAGCAATACCTCGTCTTTGTCGAGCAAGCGCGCGCCCTGCGGATCGAATTGGCCGCCGATTACCTCGTGATGGCGGCGTGGCTTGCGTTTCTCAAGTCGCGTCTTCTGCTGCCGCCCGACCCTGCCGAAGAGGGGCCGTCGGGCGAGGACATGGCGGCGCATCTGGCGTTTCAGCTTGAGCGGTTGCAGGCGATGCGGGATTGCGCGGCGCGGCTGATGGGGCGGGACCGGCTGGGGCGGGATTTCTTTGCGCGGGGGCTGCCGGAGGACGTGACGCGGCGGCGCGAGGTGCGCTATACGGCGAACCTGCTGGACCTGATGCAGGCCTATGCGCGGCTTCGCACGCGCGATGAATTTCGTCCCTTCGTGATGGACCGTGACGCGATTTTCACTATGGAACAAGCACTTGAGCGATTGCGAGGGGTGATCGGCGAGGCGGCGACATGGACCGATATCGCGGGCTATCTGCCGGAGGGGTTCACCGCCGATCCGCAGAGGCGGCGTTCGGCCACGGCCTCGACCTTTGCCGCGGCGCTGGAGCTTGTGAAGGAGGGGCGGGCGGAGTTGCGGCAAACCGAGATATTCGCGCCGGTCGAGCTTCGGCGGAAGGATTAACAATATGCCGCAAGATATTGATACAAAAAAAGAAACCCTGTTCTATGCTCCACCGATGGCCGACCAGGAGCGGATGATCGAGGCGATGCTGTTTGCCGCCACCGAGCCGATGGACACCCGCGAGATGGCAGCGCGGATGCCGCATGGGTGCGATCCGGCGGAAGCGCTGGTGCATCTGAAAAAAAGGTATGAGGGACGGGGGGTTACGCTGGTGAAAGTGGGCGATGGCTGGGCCATCCGCACCGCGCCCGACCTTGGCTTTCTGATGCGGCGCGAGGTGGTGGAGACCCGCAAACTGAGCCGTGCGGCAATCGAGACATTGGCCATCATCGCCTACCATCAACCAGTCACCCGCGCCGAGATCGAGGAGATACGCGGCGTGTCGGTCAGCCGGGGAACTGTCGATCAACTCCTTGAAATGGAATGGATTCGTTTCGGTCGGCGCAAGATGACGCCGGGCCGTCCGGTGACCTTTGTGGTCACCGAGACATTCCTCGACCATTTCGGTCTGGAAAGCGCCCGCGACCTGCCGGGGCTCAAGGAATTGCGCGCCGCGGGGCTGCTGGACAACCGTCCGCCACCGGGGACATTGCCGGGGATCGGCGGCGAGGGCGAGGAAGACGAGGACGCGGAGGTGCCGCCCGCGGGGCAGGACGAGTTGTTCGGCGACTGACGAACCTGTCGGTTCGCGGCCCGAACCGCACGGTTCGGCGCGCCGCGCGGACGCTCGCGCAGGAAATCGTCAAGATAATCGCCGGGGACGCCCTGATTTCCACACGTTTCGGTGCTATGGTCCCCGACAGAGGCAGCGAGAGGAGGGCGCGATGAACGCCAACCAGATGATCAACATGGTGATCCGAATGGTCATGCGGCAGGTGATGCGCCGCGGGGTCAATGCCGGGATCGACAAGATCGCGCGCGGCCGTGGTGGCAACGGTCCCGACGGGCAGAAGACCGCGCGCAATGCCCGCAAGACGATGAAGCTGGGGCGGCGGATGGGGCGCTTCTGACCGGGCGTCAGGCCCGGAAGTGCTTGGACAGTTTCAGCCCTTGCCCCTGGTAGTTCGACGCGATGTCCGCGCCGTAGAGGCGGTCGGGCACCTGATCCATGCCCTCATACACCAGCCGGCCGACGATCTGGCCGTGTTCGAGCACGAAGGGCGCCTCGTGGCAGCGCACCTCGAGCACGCCGCGCGCGCCCGTGCCACCCGCAGCCGCGTGGCCGAAGCCGGGATCGAAGAACCCCGCGTAATGCACACGGAATTCGCCCGCCATCGCCACGAAGGGGGCCATCTCGGCGGCATAGCCGGGGGGGATGTGCACCGCCTCGCGGCTGACGAGGATGTAGAACGCGCCGGGGTCGAGGACAATATGGCCGTCGCGCGCGTGGACCTCTTCCCAGAAATCGGCGGCGGGGTAGTGGCCGATGCGGTCGAGGTCGATCAGGCCGGTATGCGGCTTGGCGCGGTAGCCGGTGAGCGTGCCCGTCTCGGGGCGCAGGTCGACCGAGAAGGCGAGCCCGCCGTCGATCACCGCCGGGCCGTCGACGAGCGGCGTTTCGGCGTGGAGGGTGTGCATCGCGGCATCGGAGAGCCGCGCGTCGCCCGAGCGGAAGCGAATCTGGTTGAGCCGCATGCCGGGGCGCACCAGCACCGAGAAGGAGCGCGGGCATATCTCGGCATAGAGCGGGCCGGTGTGGCCCGGCGGGACGCGGTCGAATTCGGTCCCGCCATCGGTGATCGTGCGGGTGAGCAGGTCGAGCCGTCCGGTGGAGGACTTGGCATTGGCCACCGCCTGCACGCCCTCGGGCAGCGCCAACCGTTCCATCAGCGGGACGAGGTAGACGCAACCCTTTTCCAGAACCGCGCCGGGGCCCAGCTCTATGCGGTGCATCCCGAATTCGTCGAGCCGGTCGGCGACGGTCTGTCCGGCACCGGGCAGGAACGAGGCGCGCACGCGGTAGGCCACCGGACCGAGACGGAGATCGAGGCTGGCGGGCTGGACCTGTTCGGGCAGGATGGCGGGATCGGACGTGATCTGGCCCGCGTCGATCATCGCCGTGATTTGCTGGCAGGAGAGAACGCCGGTCATCGGTGGCCTCCCAGGCCGTCGCAGAGGCCCCGCGACATGCGGGCGGCGGGATCGTCGGTCGATTTGGTCGGGCTAGCAGGACTCGAACCTGCGACCTTCCGTCCCCCAGACGGACGCG
>JADQCC010000249.1 GCA_016278295.1 Roseovarius sp.
CGAGGCCGCGCGCGCCGAGGGCCGCTCGACCCTCTACCAAAGCCCGTGGCGCGACGCCGATCCGGCCACCCACCCCGCGGGTGCGCCCCATGTCATCCGTATCAAGGCCCCGCGCGAGGGCGCCACGGTGATCGCCGATACGGTGCAGGGCGACGTGACGATCCGCAACGACCAGCTCGACGACATGGTTCTGTTGCGCAGCGACGGCACGCCGGTCTACATGCTCGCCGTCGCGGTGGACGATCACGACATGGGCGTGACCCATGTGATCCGCGGCGACGACCACCTCAACAATGCCGCGCGCCAGATGCTGATCTACCAGGCGATGGGCTGGCCGCTGCCCGCCTACGCCCACATCCCGCTGATCCACGGCCCCGACGGCAAGAAGCTGTCGAAGCGCCACGGCGCACTCGGGGTCGCGGAATACCGGGACATGGGCTATCCGGCGGCGGGGATGCGCAACTACCTCGCCCGTCTCGGCTGGAGCCACGGCGACGACGAGTTCTTTACCGACGCGCAGGCGCGGGAGTGGTTCGACATCACCGGAATCGGCAAGTCCCCCGCGCGGCTCGACTTCAAGAAGCTGGAGAATCTCTGTGGCCGGCATATCGCGGCGATGGCGGATGCTGCGCTGCTGCATGAATTGCGGGAATTCCTCGCTGTTACCGGTGCGCCACCGCTCTCCGAGCACAAGGCGGCACTGTTTGAACGGGGTATGTACTGCCTCAAGGATCGCGCCAAGACATTCCCGGAACTAATTGATAAGGCAGAATTTATCATAGCCGATCGCCCCATCGTCCCGGACGCAAAGACGGCGGCGCAGCTCGATGATGTATCCCGTAGTATACTGCGTGAATTGACGCCGCAGCTGCAAAATGCTACGTGGTCCCGCGACAGCCTCGATACCGTGGCGACCGGCATTGCCGAGGCTCACGGGATGAAATTCGGCAAGCTGGCGGGCCCGCTCCGGGCCGCGCTGGCCGGGCGCACGGCGACGCCGAGCGTGTTCGACATGATGCTGGTCCTCGGGCGGGAGGAAGCGATCGCCCGGCTGACCGACGCCGCTTGCGACGAGGGGTAATCCTCTGGCAAGGAAGTAAGTATACCCAGTCCGACGCGCCCAGGGCGGGCCGGACGTTGAGAGGGAGGACCCCGGAATGTCTGACAAGAAAAGAACCGCAAAGCTGGAGATCGAAGGCAAGACCTACGAGTTGCCGATCTTTTCGCCAACGGTCGGGCCCGACGTGGTGGATATCCGCAAACTCTATGGCACGGCGGGCGTCTTTACCTATGATCCCGGGTTCACCTCGACGGCAAGCTGCGACAGCACCATCACCTTTATCGACGGCGACAAGGGTGAATTGCTGCACCGCGGCTACCCGATCGACCAACTGGCCGAGAAGTCGCATTTTCTGGAGGTCTGCTACCTGTTGCTCTACGGCGAGCTGCCGTCGCCCGCGGAACTCGAGGATTTCGAAAGCCGCGTGACCAATCACACGATGCTGCACGAGCAGATGGTGTATTTCTTCCGCGGCTTCCGTCGTGACGCGCACCCGATGGCGATCATGGTGGGCGTCGTGGGCGCGATGTCGGCCTTCTATCACGACAGCACCGATATCCGCGACGAATGGCAGCGCGAGGTGGCCTCGATCCGGCTCATCGCCAAGATGCCGACCATCGCGGCCTGGGCCTTCAAATACTCCATCGGACAACCGGTGGTCTATCCGCGCAACGATCTCGACTATGCGTCCAATTTCCTGCGCATGTGCTTTTCGGTCCCGGCCGAGGATTACGAGGTCAACCCGATCCTCAGCCGCGCGATGGATCGCATCTTTACCCTGCACGCCGATCACGAGCAGAACGCCTCCACCTCGACGGTGCGGCTGGCCTCGTCGTCGGGGGCCAATCCGTTCGCCTGCATCGCCGCCGGTATCGCCTGCCTCTGGGGGCCCGCGCATGGCGGCGCGAACCAGGCCTGTCTCGAAATGCTTCAGGAGATCGGCACGCCCGACCGCATCCCCGAATTCATCGCCCGCGCCAAGGACAAGGACGACCCGTTCCGCCTGATGGGGTTCGGCCACCGCGTCTACAAGAACTTCGACCCGCGCGCCAAGGTGATGAAGCAATCCGCCGACGAGGTGCTGGAGCTTCTGGGGATCGACAACAACCCGACGCTGCAGGTCGCCAAGGAGCTGGAGAAACAGGCGCTTGCGGACCCGTATTTCACCGAGAAGAAGCTGTTCCCGAACGTGGATTTCTATTCCGGCATCATCCTCGAGGCGATGGGCTTCCCGACCTCGATGTTCACGCCCATTTTCGCGGTCTCGCGCACCATCGGCTGGATTTCCCAGTGGAAAGAGATGATCAGCGACCCGCAAATGAAGATCGGCCGCCCGCGCCAGCTCTACCAGGGTGAAACGCTGCGCGACTACGTGGATATCGAGAAGCGCTGAGGCGCGCAGTCCACGCCACAAGATTCGATGGAAAAGGTCCGCCAATGGCGGGCCTTTTTTCGTTTCCGGGGTGGTGTCGGGATTGGGCTGTTTCCGCCGTTGGCCTGACGATTGACGAGCCGCGCCAGCGCAAGCATCACCACCATCCGCCCCGGACCAGGAATGCCGCGCCCCTCAGCGCCCTTCGAACCGTGCGCTGCGCTTTTCAAGAAAGGCCAGCACGCCCTCCTGGAAATCGCGGCTCTGGCCGCAGGCGCCCTGCAACCTCGCCTCAAGGTCCAGCTGAACCTCGAGCGTATTGTCCCACGACCCCCGGATCGCCTCCTTCACCGCGCGGTAGGCCTGCGTCGGCCCGGTGGCAAGCTTTGCCGCGCGGGCCTGCCAATGCGCCTCGAAGCCCTCGTCGCTCACGCATTCCCAGATCATGCCCCAGTCGCTCGCCTGCCTGGCGCTGATCGGCTCGGCGAATAGCGCGGCCCCCATCGCCTTGGCGAGCCCCATCTGGCGCGGCAAGGCCCATGTTCCGCCGGCATCGGGCATCAGCCCGATGCGGGTGAATGCCTGTAGGAAATAGGCGCTCTCGGCGGCGATGACCACGTCCGCCGCCAGCGCCAGGTTGGCCCCGGCCCCCGCCGCGGGGCCACCCACCGCGCTGATCGTCGGCACCGGACAATCGGTGATCGCGCGCAGCATCGGTACGTATTCCTCGCGCAGCACCCGTTCGAGATCGAGCGTGGCGGCATTGCCGCCATCGCTGAGATCCTGCCCCGAGCAGAACGCGCGGCCATTGCCGGTCAGCACCACCACCCGCGCCTCGCGGCCCGCGTGGGTGACGGCATCGGTAATCTCGGCGCGCATCCGCGTGTTGAGCGCGTTCATGCGCTCGGGCCGGTCGAGGCACAGGATGGCCACGTCGTCAGAGATGTCGAGCGTTATGGTCTCGTAATGCTTCATGGTGTCGCGCCTCATCATCGCTGGGGTCGCGCCATCAAAGCGCAAGCAGGCGGCCGGGCCAAGGGGGACGGCGCGTCAATCGTCGAGGATTTCGCGCAACCGCGCCTCCTCGTCCTTGCTCAGCCGGGCGGTCTCGGGCTCGCTCGCCGCCGCGCGCCGCCGCAGGTAGAGCCCGCCCATCACCAGCCCCGCGCCCAGCATCAGCGGCCCGGCGAGCCAGAGCAGGAGGTTCGCCCCGTCAACCGTGGGCTTGAGCAGCACGTATTCGCCATAGCGATCGACGATGTAATCGACAACTTCCTCGTTGGTGTCGCCCGCCACCAGCCGCTCACGCACCAGCAGGCGCAGGTCGCGCGCCAGGCCGGCATTCGACTCGTCGATATTCTCGCTTCGACACACGAGACAGCGCAGGCCCGCCGAGATGTCGCGCGCGCGCGCCTCGAGCGCCGGATCGTCGAGTATCTCGTCGGGCTGCACCGCGAGCGCGGGAGCCGCAAGCAGGATGAGGACGAGAATCAGCCGCCTCATTCGGCGGGCACCCCTTGCGGCAGTTTGCGCGCACCTGCCGCCACGCGGAAGCGGCGGTCGCTCAGCGACAGGAACCCGCCCAGCGCCATCAGGATCGCGCCGCCCCAGATCCAGTTGGCCAGCGGCTTGTAATAGCTGCGCACCGCCCAGCCGCCGTTATCCTGCGGATCGCCGATCACCACGTAGATGTCGCGCAGGAAACCGTTGTCGAGCGCAGCCTCGGTGGTGGGCATCTGCGCTACGGGATAGACCCGTTTCTCAGGCAGCATCGTGGCGATCTCGCGACCGTCCCTGCTCAGTGTAAAGCTCGCCTTGGTGCTGAAATAGTTCGGCCCCTGTTCGCGGTTCACCGCGTCGAGGCGCAGCTCGTAGCCCGCGATCTGGAGCGACTCGCCCTCCTGCATCACGCGGATATCCTCGGCCTGCCATGCCAGCATCGCGGAAATGCCCGCCATGGTCACGCCGAGGCCGGCATGGGCTACCGGCTTGCCCCAATCGGCGCGCGGCAGGCGCAAGAGACGCGCGAGCCGTCCCGCCCCGCGCCCGGTGCGCGACCACAGATCGACCGCAGCTCCCGATATGAGCCAGGCGGCAAGGAACATGCCCACCGGTCCAAGCGTCGAGCGCCCGCTCTGCATCGTCCAGGCCAGTGCTCCCACGGCGAGGGCAAGCCCGAAGGCGGGCAAGAGCGCGCGCGCGGCCCGACCGACCCGCGCCCGCTTCCACGGCAACATCGCGCCCAACGGCAGCAACAGGCCGATGGCGACCATAAACGGCGTGAACGCGGCGTTGAAAAACGGCGCGCCCACCGACAGCTTGCGCCCGAAGAACATCTCCGCCGCCAACGGCCAGATGGTACCGGTGAACACGACCAGCGCCGAGACGGCCAGCAGAACATTGTTGAGGATGAGCGCGGTCTCGCGGCTCTTGGCCGCGAACACGCCCTTGGCCTGCATCGCGCTCGCGCGGAATGCGAAAAGCGTCAGTGCCCCGCCCACGAACACTGCAAGGATCAACAGGATGAAAACACCTCGCTCGGGATCGGTCGCAAAGGCATGGACGCTTGTCAAAATCCCGGAGCGGACGATGAACGTGCCGATCAGCGAGAAGGTGAAGGCAAGGATCGCCAGCAGGATCGTCCAGCTCTTGAGCGCCTCGCGCTTTTCCACCACGATCGCCGAATGCAGGAGCGCCGCCGCGAACAGCCAGGGCATGAAGCTCGCGTTCTCGACCGGATCCCAGAACCAGAACCCGCCCCAGCCCAACTCGTAATAGGCCCACCAGGAACCCAGCCCGATGCCGACGGTCAGAAACATCCATGCCGCCAGCGTCCAGGGCCGCACCCAGCGCGCCCAGGCGGCATCGACCCGCCCCTCGATCAGCGCCGCGACGGCAAAGGAAAAGGTCGTCGAGAGCCCGACATAGCCGAGATAGAGGAACGGCGGATGAAAGGCGAGGCCCGGATCCTGCAACAGCGGGTTGAGGTCCTGCCCGTTGAAGGGCGGCACCGCCACGCGCAGGAACGGGTTGGAGGTGAACAGGATGAACAGAAGGAACGCCACCCCGATCATCGCCTGCACGCTCAGCACCCGCGCCTTGAGCGTCGGCGGCAGGTTGTCACCCAGCCACGCCACCGCCGCGCCGAACAGCGACAGGATCAGCACCCACAGAAGCATCGAGCCCTCGTGATTGCCCCAGGTGCCGGTGATCTTGTAGAGCAGCGGCTTGTCGGTATGGCTGTTCAGCACCACCAGCCGCACAGAGAAATCCGAGGTGACAAAGGCATAGGTGAGCGCGGCGAAAGACGCCGCGATCAACAGGAATTGCGCGGTGGCGGCCGGTTCGGCCACCGCCATCCATCCGGGCCATCGCCTGTGTGCGCCAATAAGCGGGATCGCGGCCTGAAGACAGGCCACGAACAGGGCGAGGATGAGGGAGAAGTGGCCAAGCTCGATAATCATGACCGCAAGTATATGGGCTGCGCGCGCGCCGTCCAACAGCAATCGGCGCGAATCCCGGATCACATTGTCGCGCCCCCCCCCCTCAGCGCCCGGCGCGCCAGTCCGTCAGCGCGGCGTTTTCCTCCGGCGCGACGGCACCCAGCGTGGCGCCCGCGTCCAGGCCGGGATCGGCCGCGCCGGGGCTGTCGTGGCGCAGGCGGCGCAGCCCCTCGATCGTGGCGAGCACCTGCGGCGCGCGCGCGAGGCTCGCCGCCAGCCCGCGCTGGAACTCCTGCCCCTTGGCCTGGTGGCGGGCCCCGAAATAGAAGCTCACGATCGCACCCAGGAGCCACCACAGCGGCTCGGGCACCAGCGCCAACCCCGCCATCCGCTCGCCGAACCACAGCGGATCGACCATCGCGGAAACCATCAGGCCCAGCGTACCGAGCGCCATCGCCGGGCGCGGAAGACGGTTGAGCGCGTCGATGACCCGGTCGAACAGGCCCCGGCCCTCCGGTCGGAACTCTGCCGCCATCTGATCGAGCGCCGCGCGCTGCATGGCGGCCGCGCGGGCATCGGCGGCCTCGGCATTGACGCGAAACACCTCGGCCGTCTCGCGCACGACGTTGCCGCCACCGCCGAACAGCACCCGCAGGATATCGCCTACCATTCCGCCACCCTCCTCTGGAACCCGGCCTCGCTCAATTGATAGCGCGGCGATATGAACGTCTCGGCCCGCCGTATCCAGCCACCCTTGCCGCCGGAACGCGCGCGCGCGAACTTGCGCAGGGCGGGGCGGGCATCGGCGAGACGGAAATAATAGTTGCGGCGCGCGATCCCGTAGGCATCGGCGATGTGGCCGGGCGCGGCGCGCGCGGCGGTTTCCGCGGCGGCCACGGTCCGCGGGCCGATCACCCCGTCCGCCGCCACCGCCTGCCCCATCTCGCGCAACAGCCGTTGCAGGATACGCACGGCATTGGACCCGGCGTTCACCTGCATGTCGAACACGCTTGCGCGCAGCACCTCTGGCAACCGCGCGATACCGGGGCGCCGGTAATAGTGCTCGATGAAGAGATCGACCGCCTGCGCGCGCGTCACCCGCCGCACGTCGGCGACGTCCGCATCGCCGTCGCCGTCAAGGTCGAGCCCCAGACGCCGCAGCGTCTGGATCGTCACACCGAAATTCGTGGCCCCGCCCGGATCGTCCGGGTCGTTGACAAAGCCGCCCTCGCGGGCGACGATCTCTTCAGCTATCCGCTCGACACTCCGCATCCGCCTGTCCGCCCCGCGCTGTGAAACACCGGCGAGAGGATCGTGGCCGACAGGTTAACGCGCGCCTGACGCAGCGCGCGCCGAGGCCGCGGCCGATCACGGCTTCTTCTTGGCAAAAATACCCGAAAGCCGACGCTGACAGCCCTAGCTTCCGTCCGGCTCCCGGTACACGCCCTGCTCCTTGAGCGCGTTCACCACTTCCTTGGGCATGTAATCCTCGTCGTGCTTGGCAAGGATTTCGGAGGCTTCAAAGACGCCATCGCGCAACGAACCGGTGCCGACCATGCCCTGATTCTCGGCAAAGAGATCGGGCAGGATGCCGGTAAAGGTGACCGGCACCGACGCGCCGCCATCGGTGACGGCAAAGCGCACGGTCTTGCCCTCGCCGCGTTTGAGGCTGCCCTCTTCGACCAACCCGCCGATGCGGAACACCTCCGACGGCGCGGGCGGCTTGGCGACCACCTCGCTGGGCGAGCGAAAGAAATTGATGCCATCGCGCATCCCGTACCCGATGAGCGCGGTCGCCGCGATCAGCGCCAGCGCGGCAATGGCCACGACCTGGACACGGCGTTTCTTCTTGAGGGTTTTCATGGGCAGGGTCCGCGTCAGGGAAAGACCGGGGCCAGCATGAGGCCGGTCGTCTCCGCCAGAGATAGCATCAGGTTGGCGTTTTGCAATGCCTGCCCGCTGCTACCTTTTGTCAGGTTATCGAGCGCGGCGATGACGATGGCGCGGCCCGGGCGCCGGTCGGCCACCACTCCGACATGGCAGAAATTGCTGCCCCGCACATGGCGCGTGCTGGGCGCCTCGCCCATCGGCAGCACCTCGATGAACGGCTCGGAGCGGTAGGCAGCGGCGAGCGCCTCGTGGATCGCGTCCGCCGCCCCCCGCACGTAGCCGGTGGCGAGGATGCCGCGATTGGCCGGCACGAGATGCGGCGTGAACTGGACCTGCACGGGCCGCCCGGCGATGCGGGAAAACTCCTGGTCGAACTCGCCCAGGTGCCGGTGCGTGCCGCCCACCGCATAGGCGTGATAGCCCTCGGAAAGCTCGGCATGGAGCAGGTTTTCCCTGAGGCTGCGCCCCGCCCCCGACACCCCGCATTTCAGGTCGAGGATGATCTCGTCGAGATCAATAACCCCCGCCGCGATCAGCGGGCACAGCATGTATTGCCCCGTCGCCGCGTTGCACCCGGTCCCGGCCACCAGCCGCGCGGCGGCGATCTCGTCGCGGTAGAACTCCGTCAGCCCGTAGACCGCCTCTTTCTGCAACTCCGGCGCGGCATGGGGGGTGCCGTACCATGTCTCGTAATCCGCCGGATCCCGCAGCCGGAAATCCGCCGACAGGTCCACGATGCGCAGATCGCGCGGCAGCCCCGCGACCACCTCCTGGCTGGTCTTGTGCGGCAACGCGCAAAAGCACAGGTCGATGCCGGAGAAATCAATGGCGTCGATGGTCACGAGGTCGGGCAGGTCGAGATGGCGCAGGTGGGGAAACACGGCCCCCATCGCCTGCCCCGCCTTGGAGTTGGCGGCAAGGGCTGCGATTTCGAGCGCGGGATGGGTGGCGATGAGCCGGACAAGCTCGGCCCCGGTATAGCCGGAGGCGCCGAGTATGGCGATCTTGTGGGTCATGTCGGTGTCCTCGCAGAGGATGGTCGGTCAGGGATCAGGCGGGCTGGAACGCGATCTCTCGTCGCAGGAACTGCGTCGCCCGGCTCGAGACGCGCTTGGGATCGCCGGTGGTCAGAAACACCGCCTCTTCCCCCTGTCCCAGCTTGTCGGGGTGGCGCCCGAGGTAATCGGCCAGGCTCGCCGCCACGAGATCGGGCTGTGAATAGACCGATACATCGGGGCCCAGCGCATCGCGAAACACCGCCTCGACCAGCGGGTAATGCGTGCAGCCCAGAACCGCCGCCTGCGGGTGCGGCATCTTGCGCCTGAGCGCGTCCACGTGGGACCGCACCAGCGCCTCGGCGAGGATCATGTCGCCCTCCTCGATGGCATCCACCACGCCGCCGCAGGCCTGCGCCTCGACATCCACGCCGATGGCGCGGAATGCCAGCTCGCGCTGGAACGCGCGGCTCGCCACGGTGGCGGGGGTGGCAAACAGCGCCACGTTGCTTACCGCCACCTCTCGGGGCGGGGAATTGTCGCCCCATTGCCGCTCGGTCAGCGCCTCGATCAGCGGCACAAACACGCCCAGCACGCGCTTGCCCTGCGGCACCCAACGCTCTTGCATCCGCCGAAGCGCCGCCGCGGACGCGGTGTTGCAGGCCAGGATCACAAGATCGCAGCCCGCATCGAACAGCCGCGCCACACCCGCCGTGGTCAGGTCGTAAATGTCGTCGGCATCGCGCACGCCATAGGGCGTGTGCGCGTTGTCGCCCAGATAGACCAGCGGCATGTCGGGCAGGCGCTTGTGCACCGCGTCCCAGACCGTCAGGCCGCCCAGCCCGCTATCGAAAATCCCAACCGCCATGACCCCGCCTCGAAACAGATCAGTCGAACTCGAACCCGATCTCGGAGGCCGCGACCGGGTGCGGCGACAACTCATACGTCCTTTGGCGCAGGAACGCCATCAGCGATTTGGTGTCGCCCGCGAACCGGTCGAGATCGGGGCGCGGAATCGGGTTGCCGATCACCACCCGCACCGGGCTGTCCAGGCGCGCCCTGAATTCCTTGATCAGCAGGCCCATCCGCAGCGTGTAATGCATGTGGCTCGCCAACTGGAACAGCCGGCTCGTGTGGCCGTCGAAATAGACCGGCACCACCGTGGCCGCGCTCTTGGCGATCATCCGCGCGGTAAAGCCGCGCCAGCCCGGATCGAGCGGGCGCGAGAACGGCTTGGCCGAGGTGCTCACCGTGCCGCCGGGAAAGATGCCGATGGCCCCGCCCTGCCCGAGATACGACAGCGCGGTCTTGCGCGTTTCCAGGTTGAGCGCCACCGCTTCCTTGGTCTCGTCGAAACTGATCGGCAGGATCACGCGGTCGAGATCGGCGGCCTTGCGAAACACCTTGTGGGCAAGGATGCGGAAATCGCCCCGCGTGCGGCTGAGGATATGCCCCATCATCAGCCCGTCGAGGATGCCGTAGGGGTGATTGGCGATCAGGATCAACGGCCCCTCGCGCGGGATGAGATCGAGGCTGCCGCCGATGATATCGAGGCTCAGCCCATAGCGCTCGACGAGCACCTCCCAGAAATCGCGGCCCTGCAAGACCTCGCGCTCGTAGCCCGCCGCCCGCTTTATCAGCCCGATGCGGCCGGTCAGGTTCTCCATCGTGCGGATCATCGCGCGCCCGCCCTTGGTCTGGGCCGAATAGGCATAGCTGATGTCGCGGGCGATGTGGCGGTCGGGGCGCATGGGCTGTCCTGGTCTGAGTCGCGCGTGGGTTATGTTTACGCGACGGTCATGACCAGATCCCATGACAGTTTCATGACGCTCACTCCGCCGCCCGCGCCAGATCGCCACCTCCCGCGCGGATCGCGGCCAGCAGTTCCTCGCGCCGCTTTTCGGCCTTGGCGGCATTGGCCGCCTTCACCGGGCCGAAGCCGCGGATGGAAAGCGGAAGCTCCGCCAGCGCGATGATCGCGTCGCTTGTGGCCGCGTCGAGCTTGGGCAGCACCTCCGCCATGTCGGCCTCGTATTGCCGGATGAGCGCGCGCTCCATCCTGCGCTCTGCGCTGCGCCCGAAGGGATCGAGCGGCGTGCCGCGCAAGCGTTTCAGCGGTGCCAGCAGGCGAAACGCACGCAGCATCCACGGCCCGAATTCACGCTTTTTCGGGCGGCCGTCAGGACCGGTTTTCGGCAGGATCGGCGGGGCAAGGTGGAATTTCATCGTGAAGTCGCCGCCGAATTCGGCGCGCGCCTTTTCCGCCGTTTCCAGGTGCAGCCGCGCGACCTCGTACTCGTCCTTGTAGGCCAGCAGCTTGTGATAGCCGGTGGCCACCGCTTCGCGCACGCGCTCGTCCGCGATGCCGTCCACCAGCTTGCGGTAACGTTTCGCCAGCCGCTTGCCCTGATAGGCGGTCAGGTGGTCGGCGCGATAGGCGATCCTTTCCTCCAGGCTCTTGGGTTTTTCCACCACGGAGGGTGTGGCCAGACGCACCGCCTCGTCGGGTGCGTGCGCCGCCCAGCGGCCCACCTCGAAGGCGCGCAAATTGGCATCGACCGCCGCGCCGTTCAGGCGGACCGCCTCGGCGATGGCCTCATGGCTCAGCGGGATCAGCCCGCGCTGCCACGCCGCGCCGAACACCATCATGTTGGAATAGATCGAATCGCCCATCACCGCCTTGGCCAGCTCCGTGGCATCGAAGAGCTGCACATCGTCGCGCAGCCGCGCCTCCAGCGCCAGTTGCAGCCTGTCGGCGGGCAGGCGGAACTCCGGCTGCCGGGTGAAATCGCCGGTGATGATCTCGTGGCTGTTGACCACAGCGCCCGTGCGCCCTTGTCGCGTGAGGCCAAGCGTCTTGGCCCCGGCACTCACCACCAGATCGCCGCCGATGAGCGCGTGCGCCTCGCCCGTCGCCACGCGGATGGCGCTGATATCGCCCGGTTTCTCGGCGATGCGGCAATGGATATGCACCGCGCCCCCCTTCTGCGCGAGGCCGGCCATCTCCATCATGCCCGCGCCCTTGCCGTCGATCTGCGCCGCCTGTGCGAGGATCGCGCCGACGGTGACGACCCCGGTGCCGCCCACGCCGGTGATCACCACGTTATGCGTGCCGTCGATCTCGGGCAGCGCGGGTGCGGGCATCTCGGGCAGGCTCAGATCGGCGGTGCTGTCCTTGCGCGGCTTCGCGCCTTCCAGCGTGACAAAGGATGGGCAGAACCCCTTGAGACAGGAAAAATCCTTGTTGCAGCTCGACTGGTCGATCGCCCGCTTGCGGCCCAGCTCGGTCTCGACGGGCACGATGGCGACGCAGTTCGACTGCACGCCGCAATCGCCGCACCCCTCGCACACGTCGGTGTTGATGAACACGCGGCGATCCGGGTCGGGGAACTTGCCGCGCTTGCGGCGGCGCCGCTTCTCGGCGGCGCAGGTCTGGATGTAGAGGATGACGCTGACGCCCTCGACCTGTGCCAGCCGCTCCTGCACCGCCATCAGATCGGATCGTTCCGCGAATTCGATGCCCTGCGGAAACGCCCTGGGATCAACGTCCTCCTTGTCGTCATACACCACGGCGAGGTGCTTCACCCCCATCGCCCGCAGCTCTGCCGCGATCTGCGGCGCGTCGAGCCCGCCATCGTTGCCCTGCCCGCCGGTCATCGCCACCGCGTCGTTGTAGAGGATCTTGTAGGTCATCGTCGTGCCGGCGGCGAGCGCGGCGCGGATGGCCTGCACCCCGGAATGGTTGTAGGTGCCGTCGCCAAGGTTCTGGAACACATGCCCCCGCGTGGAAAACGGCGCCTCGCCGATCCAGTTGGCCCCCTCGCCGCCCATATGGGTGAATCCGGTCGTCTCGCGGTCCATCCACTGCACCATGTAGTGACAGCCGATCCCGGCATAGGCGCGGGCCCCCTCGGGCAGCTTCGTGGATGAATTATGCGGACACCCGGCGCAGAAATACGGCAGCCGCGTCGCGATTTCCTCGGCGTTGTCACCGGCACGCGCCTCCGAGAGCGATGCCAGCCCCGCCTTGATCCGGTCGGTGCCGCGCCCCTCTTCGATCAGGATATCGCCCAGCTTCTCGGCGATCCAGATCGGATCGAGCGCGCCGCGGGTCGGGAAAAGCTCGTCGCGATGCATGCCGCCCGCGCCGCCCTTGTACCAGCCATAGACGCGCCGCCCGCGCCGGTCGTCGAAGATCGCCTCCTTGATCTGCACCTCGATCAGCTTGCGCTTTTCCTCGACCACCACGATCAGGTCGAGCCCCTCGGCCCAGTCATGAAACCCCTTCATGTCGAGCGGAAAGACCTGCCCCACCTTGTAGGTCGTGATCCCCAGGCGCTCTGCCTCCTCGGCGTCGATGCCCAGCAATTGCAGCGCATGCACCAGATCGAGCCAGTTCTTGCCCGCCGCGACAAAACCGATCTTGGCGCCCGGCTTGCCCCACATGCGCCTATCCATGCCGTTGGCATGGCTGAACGCCTCGGCGGCAAAGCGCTTGAAGTCGATCATCCGCGTTTCCTGCGCATGCGGCGTGTCGATCAGCCGGATGTTCAGCCCGCCCTCGGGCATCGGAAACTCCGGCGTCACGATCCGCAACCGGTCGGGGCGGCCATCGACCACCGCCGTCGCCTCGACCGTATCCTTCATCGTCTTGAGGCCGACCCAGACCCCGGCAAACCGGCTCAGCGCATAGCCATAGAGGCCGTAATCGATGATCTCCTGCACACCGGCGGGGCTGACCACCGGCATATAGGCATCGACGAGCGCCCATTCGCTCTGGTGCAGCACGGTCGAGGATTCGCCGGTGTGGTCGTCGCCCATCGCCATCAGCACACCGCCGTTGGGCGCCGTGCCCGCCATGTTGGCATGGCGCATCACGTCGCCCGAGCGGTCCACGCCGGGGCCCTTGCCGTACCACAGGCCGAACACGCCGTCATACTTCCCCTCGCCGCGCAACTCCGCCTGCTGCGTGCCCCACAGCGCGGTGGCGGCGAGATCCTCGTTGAGCCCCGCCTGAAAACGGATATCAGCGGCGCGCAGCACCTTTTCGGCGCGCGTCATCTGTATGTCCACCGCGCCCAGCGGCGAGCCGCGATAGCCGGTGACATACCCGGCGGTATTCAGCCCCGCCGCCCGGTCGCGCGCCTTCTGCATCAGCATCAGCCGCACCAGCGCCTGCGTGCCATTGAGTAGAACCGGCGATTTCTCCAGATCGAAGCGATCGTCGAGCGAAACCTTCTGCATCGTCATGTCGCGCCTCCCTTCTTGAGAATTAGGTCTCAATATAGGGTAATAATAGGTCATAATTTGTGACCTATAAAGCGGATTTTTATAAAAAGATCGTGCTCTTGCTATCGCCGCAACCGGATTTTCTGCTATTACGTCACGAGTGCTGATACTTTTCGGAATAGAGCGCAATGGACTGGGACAAACTCAGAATCTTTCACGCGGTCGCGGATGCCGGGAGCCTGACCCATGCCGGCGACCTGCTGCACCTGTCCCAATCGGCGGTCTCCCGCCAAATCCGCGCGCTCGAGGAGACGCTCAGCGCGACGCTGTTCCACCGCCATGCGCGCGGCCTGATTCTCACCGAGCAGGGCGAGTTGCTGTTCGACGCCACCCGCGCGATGATGAAGCGGCTCGAGGCCGCGACCGCACGCATCCGCGACAGCGAGGAAGAGGTGTTCGGCGAGCTGCGCGTGACCACCACCACCGGTTTCGGCACGCTCTGGCTCGCGCCGCGGCTGCCCAAGCTCTACGAGAAATATCCCGACCTCAAGATCGACCTGATGCTAGAGGAGCGGGTGCTCGACCTGCCGATGCGCGAGGCCGATATCGCCATCCGCATGAAGGAACCGAGCCAGGCCGACCTGATCCGCAAGCGGCTGATGACGGTGCATATGTGCCTGTTTGCCACGGAAAGCTACGTGAAGAAACGCGGCATGCCGGAAAATCAGGAGGCGCTGGCCGGTCACCGCCTGATCTGCCAGAATCCGCGCTCCGCGCAGGTCGGGGCCGCGGCGACCCTGGTCAACGAGCTGATGACAAGCGACATCTCGTCGCTGCTCACGGTCAACAACTATTTCGGCGTGCTTCAGGGCGTGCTCCACGATCTCGGGATCGGCGTGCTGCCCGATTACCTCAGCCACGATTTCCCACAGCTTGTGCGCGTCCTGCCGGATTTCGCCTCGACCGTCGTGCCGGTATTTCTCGCCTACCCGGAAGAACTGCGGCAATCCAGGCGGGTATCGGCCTTCCGCGATTTCGTGCAGCAGGAGATCGTCGCCTATCGCCGCAGCCTGCGCGAGTGAGCCCCGCGCCTGCCCGCGCGGGCCAGCCCCGGACCCGCGTGACCGGATCGCAATCACCCCGCCCAGCCAACAGGCAGTTCCGGTCCAAGATATGCGCTTTTATCATACCGGCCATGCTGCACTTGCGGCATTATTGGTCTTGATCGAGCGGAGTGGCGTCTCTATGTGCCAATCATGACGGTGCCGGGCGAAAGCCCATCACCCTCATACCTCCCTGTTGGACTATGGCCGAGCTTAGCGCTCGGCCTTTTTTTTGCGCTGCACATTCTCCGGGCAGGGCTGCCTGCGCCGATGTCAGCCCCACCACGGCCCGTGATGGCGCCCCGGTTGCCCCAGCCGCTCGAACCCGTGATGGCCGAACCGGTCGCGCTGCGCTTGTATCAGCCCGGCGGTGCCGTGCCCGTGGCGCATCGTGTCGTACCACGCCAGCGCCGCCGAAAGTGCGGGCACCGGATGGCCCGCATGGACCGCCTCGGCCACCACCTGCCGCAGTGCCGGCAGATGGCTGACCAGGCGCTCCGCGAAGCCGGGCGCGAGAAGCAGCTCGCCCTCCGGCGCCCCCGCGGCAAAGGCACCGGCGATATCGTCGAGCAGGTCGGCGCGGATGATGCACCCGGCCCGCCAGATCCGCGCGATCACCTGCGGCTCCAGCGCCCAGCCATACGCCACCGACGCCGCCGCGATCACCCGGAACCCCTGCGCATAGGCCAGCAGCCGCGCGGCAAGGAACGCCTCGGCCAGCGTCTCCGGTGTGGCCGTGATCGCGCCCGCGGCACCGCCCAGCACCGTCTCGGCCGCCTGCCGCACTTCCTTTTCCGAGGACCAGCTTCGCGCGCCCACCGCCGCCTCGATCACGCTGGCCGATTGTCCCAGCCGCAGCGCTTCGATCACCGTCCAGCGCCCGGTGCCCTTCTGCCCCGCCGCGTCCTTGATGACATCAACCACCGGATGCCCGGTCTGCGGGTCGGTCGCCGCCAGCACCTCGGCGGTGACCTCGACGAGGAAAGAGCGCAACGGCCCCGCGTTCCATGTCTCGAACAGCGCGGCGATCTCGGGCGGCGACAGCCCCGCGCCGCCGCGCAACAGGCCGTAGATTTCCGCGATGATCTGCATGTCGGCATACTCGATGCCGTTATGCACGGTCTTGACGAAATGCCCCGCGCCATCGGGGCCCAGATGCGCCACACAAGGGCTGCCCTCGTGCCGCGCCGCGATGGCGGTAAGGACCGGCGCGATCCGCTCCCATGCCTCGGGCGGGCCGCCCACCATCATCGACGGGCCGGTGCGCGCGCCCGCCTCGCCGCCCGAGACGCCGAGACCGACGTAATACCGACGCGATACCGACAATTCCGCGGCCCGTCTCCTTGTGTCGTGGAAATCGGCGTTGCCACCGTCGATCACGATATCGCCGGGCGCCAGCAACGGGTCGATCTCGCGCAGCATCGCATCCATCGGCGCGCCCGACGGGATCATGAAGAGGATGACGCGGGGACGCTCCAACGCGGCGACGAAATCCGCAAGGCTTTCATGGGGATGCAGCCGTTTCGCCAGCCCTCCGGCCTCGTCGGTGAAGGGCGCGATCCACTCGGCCTCGCGGTTGCTCACGGCCACGTCAAAGCCCTTTTCGGCCATGTTCAGTGCCAGCGCGCTGCCCATCGTGCCGAGGCCGTATATGCCGATATTCGCGCTGGCCATCCCCTCTCCGATACCGCTAACGGGTAGCTCTAACCCTAGGCGCTGAAACAAGAAAACGCAAGCACACCCCTCACACCCCGAGGCAGTGGCGAAGGATCGCCTTCTGCGCGTGCAGGCGGTTTTCGGCCTCGTCGAAGATGACCGAATTGGGCCCGTCCATGACCTCCGATGTCACCTCCTCGCCGCGATGCGCGGGCAGGCAATGCATGAACAGCGCGCCCGGCTTCGCCTGCGCCATCAGGTCGGCATTGACCTGGTAGGGCCGCAGCATGTTGTGGCGCCGCTCCTTGGTGGACTGGCTGTCATGCATCGACACCCAGGTATCGGTCACCACCAGATCGGCACCCGCCACCGCCTTGGCCGGGTCGCGCTCGATAGCCACGGAACGCCCCGCCTTGCGCGCCAGCCCGATGAATTCCGGCTCGGGATCGAGCTGCATCGGCCCGGTAAAGGTCAGATCGAACCCGAATTGCGCCGCGGCATGCAGAAACGAGGCGCAGACGTTGTTGCCATCGCCCGACCACACCACCTTCTTGCCGGTGATCGGCCCGCGATGCTCCTCGAAGGTCAGGATATCGGCCATGATCTGGCAGGGATGGGTGCGATCGGTGAGCCCGTTGACCACCGGCACATCCGCATGCTCGGCCATTTCCAGCAGCACAGATTCGTCGAAGGTGCGGATCATGATGAGATCGACATAGCGGCTCATGACCCGAGCGGTATCGGCGATGGTCTCGCCATGACCAAGCTGCATGTCGGCACCCGACAACACCATGGTCTGCCCGCCCATCTGCCGCACGCCCACGTCGAACGAGACCCGCGTGCGCGTCGACGGCTTCTCGAAGATGAGCGCGACCATGCGCCCGGCGAGCGGCTGCTCGGCGTCGGGCGTGCCGCGCGGGCAGCCATCACGCGCGTCCTTCATCGCACGCGCGCGGTCAATAATGGCGCGCAGATCGGCCGGATCGGTTTTGTGAATGTCGAGAAAATGGGTCATGTCGTGTTTCACTTTTGCAATCGGGGCACCCGTGGGGGCAAGCCCCACAACCCCGGGATATGTCTTGCCAGAAGAAACTCAGGCGGTTTCCAACGTGGTGGCGGCGGCGTCGAGGCGGGTGACTGCCTCGGCGATCTCACCTTCAGTGATCGTGAGCGGCGGAAGCAGGCGGATCACGTTATCGGCCGCCGGGACGGTGGCCACCAGCGTGTCATAACCCGCCTTGACCACGTCGGTATTCGCCACCTTGCAGGTGAGCCCCAACATCAGGCCCAGCCCGCGCACGCCGGTAAAGATGTCGGGATGCGCGGCCACCAGCCCTTCGAGGCGCTGGCGCATGAACCCCGCTTTGCGGTTGACCTCGGCGAGGAACTCGGGCGTCGCGACATGATCCATCACCGCGCACCCCACGGCGCAGCCCAGCGGGTTGCCGCCATAAGTCGAGCCATGCGTGCCTGCCCCCATGCCCGCGGCGGCACTTTCCGTAGCCAGAACCGCGCCCAGCGGAAAGCCGCCGCCGATGCCCTTGGCGACCATCATGATATCGGGCGTGATCCCGGCCCATTCGTGGGCAAAGAGCCGCCCCGTGCGCCCCACCCCGCACTGCACCTCGTCGAGGATGAGCAGGATGCCCCTCTCATCGCAGAGATCGCGCAGCCCCTTGAGGCATTGATCGGGCAGCGGGCGGATACCCCCCTCGCCCTGCACCGGCTCGATGAGGATCGCGGCGGTATCGTCGTCGATAGCGGCATGGAGCGCGTCGTGGTCGCCCCAGGGGAGATGCTTGAAACCGGGCAGCAGGGGGCCGAACCCTTTGGTCATCTTCTCCGACCCGGCGGCGGCGATACCCGCCGAGGACCGCCCGTGGAACGATCCCTCAAAGGCGACGATATCCGTGCGCTCGGGCTGGCCGGCATCGAAGAAATGCTTGCGCGCCATCTTGATGGCGAGTTCGCAGGACTCGGTGCCGGAATTGGTGAAGAACACCGTGTCGGCGAATGTCGCCTCCACCAGCCGGTCGGCCAGCTCCTGCTGCGCAGGGATCTGGTAGAGGTTCGAGGTATGCCACAGCTTGCCGGCCTGTTCGGTCAGCGCCGCCACGAGGGCGGGATGGGCATGGCCCAGCGCATTGACCGCAATGCCGGCCCCGAGATCGAGAAATCGGCGCCCGTCCGCCTCGATCAGCCATGCGCCTTCGCCCTTCACAAAGGAAAGCGGCGCGCGGTTATAGGTCGGCAGGATCGACGGGATCATGGCATGGTCCTTCAGCAAGAAGCCCCTTGAGTGCCGTATGGGCGGGGGCAAGTCAACGATGAGGGGGTATAGGGCGCGGGTGGCGCCGGGGATCACGGGCGTCGCGGGACGTCAGGCGCGGGTGCGTCGGCGTCGGATTGCGGAATATGTCAGGCGCGTGGTCATGCTGCTGCCTTACCCGCTTTCCGGTACATGGGAAAGCGGAATCTCGCGACGGCGCATGGTGCCGAGGCGCGGATGCAGTCGCCGGGCCAGATACGCGCAGCCCAGCAATCCCGCCCCGGTCAGGGCAAAGACCCCTGACAGCGGCGCAGCGAGCAGCACCAGCCACGCCACACCCGGCGTCACGATGCCCGAGACATCGCGGAAACTGGCATAGATCGCCGACATCTCGGTGCGCTCCGACGGCTTGACCGCGAGCAGGAATGGCAGCCCCGCCGAGATGTCGAGCAGCACCAGGAAAACCGACGCAAGCGCCAGCGCCGCGACCGCCGCCCAGGACCACCCGCCCAATAAGGCCGCGATGACAAAGAGCAGCCCGGCGGCAGTGAACCCGGTACGCACCGCCTGCCGGATCGAGCGGCGTTGCATCCAGGCCAGCATCAGCGGCGTGGCAAAGAGCACCCCGTTCGAGGCCGAGAGCAGCATGCCGCCCAAAGCCTCGCTCAGGCCCCGCTCGACCGCGAAGATCGGCAGGTAGACCACGTAGACCCACCAGCCGCAGGAGCGGATCACGGCAAACACCCAGCCCGCCACGAGCCGCGGCTGCGCGGCAAAGCGCGGCAGCCACGCCAGCGGGTTGGGCGCCGGGCCGCGCGCCCGGGTGATGAGCCGCCCATTGCCCAGGCGCTGCCAGACGAACACGCCCATCATGGTCAGCGCGGCAAGTGCGGCGATGATGAACGGTAGCGGCCGCCAGAGATCGAGCAACATCACGCCGAGCCACGGCCCCGCCGTCCAGCCGAGGGCGCCGAAGAACATGCGCGACGTCTCGCAGCGGCCCAGGTCGGCCTTGGCGATATGGTCGAGCACATAGGCGTTGAAACACACGAAAATCGTCACCGTCGCCGCCGTCACCATCGCCAGCGCCGCGATCATCGCCATCGCCCCGCCCGCAGCCCCGAGGGCCGCGCCGGCCGCGAACATCGCGCAGCCCCCTGCATAGACCCAGCGGCGCGGCACGAAGCGCGTCGCGTAGGGCACCATTAGCCCGGTGCCGAGCGACAGGAGGCCAACGAGGAAATACACCTCCGAAACCCGGGCCGCGGCGCCCAGCGCGCGGTAGATCTCGAGCGGCATGACCGAGATCAGAATGCCGCGCGCGATTGCCTCAGTGCCCGCGAGAAGGCCGAAGCCGCGCACCGAAGGGGTGGGCGGATGGCGCAGCCAGTCGGGAACGGAACGCAGGTGCATGGACTCTCCTTCACCCCGGCTTTGCCACGCGCCGCGCGCCCCGGCTTGGCAGCGCGCGACTCCATGTCGCTTTCGGATCGCGCCACACGGGAATTTGTCCGCCGCGCGTCTCGTCCCTGCGGTACTTCGCGCTTGCAGGGGCAGCGGCCCTGGCGCACAGATCGGCCATGTTCACGCCGCACGCCCCCAACCCGGCGCTTGCCGCCCTGCTCACGCTTCTGGCCGCCGCACTGCTGGCCGGTACCACGCTGCTCGCAAAGGCGCTGGGCACCGATGCGCTCGGGCCCCCGCTCCATGCGCTTCAGGTGAGCCACGGAAGGTTTCTTTTCGCCTTTCTCGCCATCGGCGCGATGACGGCGCTGATCCGGCCGCATTTCACGCGGCCCGATCTCGCGACCCATGCCAAACGCTCGGGCTTTGGCTGGGCCGGGGTCACGCTGATGTTCGCCGCCGCGGCGTTCATCCCGCTGTCGGACGCCACGGCGATCAGCTTTCTCAACCCGGTCTTCGGCATGATGCTGGCGATACCGCTTCTGGGCGAGCGCGTCGGCCCGCTACGCTGGTGCGCCGCCGCCATCGGCCTTGCGGGGGCCGCGGTCCTGATGCGGCCGGGAAGCGGCGTGATCGCGCCCGGAGCACTTCTGGCGCTTGGCGCGGCGATGTGCCTCGGGGCGGAGCTCATATTCATCAAGCGCCTGTCGGGCAGCGAAGGGCCGTGGCAGATTCTCCTGATCAACAATGCCATCGGCCTCGGCATCGCGACCTTCGCCGTGATCTGGGTCTGGGCACCCCCCACACCCGCGCAATGGGCGGCGTTGATCGGCATCGGCCTGTTGATGGCGCTGGCACAGGCCTGTTTCGTAAATGCCGTGGCGCGGGGCGACGCAAGTTACGTGGCCCCGTTCTTCTACACCGCGCTGGCCTTTGCCGCGCTCTATGACGGGGTTATCTTCGGGGTCTGGCCCGATGCCGTCTCGATCACCGGGGCCGCCATCGTGCTGTGTGGCGCGGGGCTGCTGGCATGGCGCGAGGGACGGCGGCGCAAGGTGACGTAACGCCCCCTTTGACAAATACGCCTCCCCTTTGGCTAAATCCGGTCCGGGGGAGGGGATCATGCCGCTGAGCATCCTGTTGCCGATGGTCGGCCTCGGCATCGCGGGCATCGCGGTGCTGTTGCACCTGCTGGGCCTGTCGCGCCGGGCAACGCTTGCCGATGAGGCCGCGGCGCGCGCCGCGTGGTTGCGTGAGTTTCCCGGCGATGCACCAATGCGCGTGACGCTCTGCCACGACCGCTCCGCCGCCCTGATCATGACCGAAACGGGCCGTGGCGTGGTCTGGCCGATGGGTGCGGACACCACGGCACGCTATCTCGACGGCGCACAGATCACGCCCACCCGGACCGGGCTGCGCATCGACCTGCCCGACTATACCGCGCCCCGCATTCACCTCGCGCTCGATCCGAACGAGACCGCAGAGTGGCGTAACACGCTGGAGGAGACTGCATGAGCGACATGATCACCTTTCCCGACGTGGTGAACTGGGCGGTGCCCTTCTTCATCGCCGCCATCCTCGCCGAACTTCTCTGGATCGTCATCAGGGGGCGCGGCGGGCGCTACGAGACGCGCGACGCGCTCACCTCTCTTCTGATGGGCGCGGGCAACGTGGCGAGCGGGATTCTCCTCGGCTTTATCGCCTACGGGTTTTTCATGGTGTTGTGGGAAATCACGCCGCTCGATCTCGGCACCTCCCTCGGCGTGATCGCGCTGTGCTTTGTGCTCGACGATTTGCGCTATTACTGGGTGCATCGCTTTGGCCACCGTATCCGCTGGGTCTGGGCATCTCATGTCAATCACCACTCCTCGCAGCATTACAACCTGACCACCGCACTCAGGCAGACATGGACCGGCACCTTTACCTTCATGATGGTGGTGCGCGCCCCGCTGATCCTGCTGGGCTTTCACCCGGCGATGGTGCTCTTCGTGGGCGGGCTCAACCTCATCTACCAGTTCTGGATCCACACCGAGGCGATAGGGCGCATGCCGCGCTGGTTCGAGGCGGTGATGAACACGCCCTCGCACCACCGCGTCCATCACGGGCGCAACCCGCGTTATCTCGATTGCAACTACGCGGGCGTGTTCATCATCTGGGACAAGATATTCGGCACCTTTGTCCCCGAGATGGAGGAGGAGAAGGTCGATTACGGCCTCGTCCACAACCTGGGCACCTTCAATCCCATCCGCGTCGCCTTTCATGAATGGGTCGGGATATTTCGCGACGCCACGCAGCCGGGGCTCACCTGGCGCGAGCGGTTAAACTACTGCATCATGCCCCCGGGCTGGAGCCATGATGGCAGTCGCGAGACCTCGACCGCGATCAAGGCCCGCCACGTACACCAGCATCCCGAGGCCGCTGGCACGCCGGGATTGCCGCCGCTCACCGAGCGCGCGCCATAGCACGCTCACGCGCATCGCACGGTCTTGTTAATTGACCGAAGACTCAAAGCGCGGCTTCATCAAAGCGCGCAGATGCGCCATCACTCACGACAAATCCAGGGCTGTCCCGCCACTTCCAGTACGACGTGGCCAGCCCGGGACTTACCCGGCATCCTGTCCAAGGCCCATTATTCAGCCTTGTGCGGGGTGTCGGGGACTATGCTGTCGCCCACCGCAGGGCCGCCCGTGGCGATCCTGGCACGACCTCACGTCCTGATCCGGGCCTGGTGTTCGCGCATCTTGTGAGTGCGAAAGCCCATGCTCATGCAGGTGCGCCGCCTTGTCGGTCGAGGCGGCTACCACCGCCCCGACATCGCGCGCAGCATCAGCGCGAGCCGGCTGCGAACCGGGGCCGGATCGAGCGTGCCGCTGGCCACGCGCGCGGGGCGCCGCGCAGCCGCGCGCAGAACCGGCCCCGCCTCCCACAGCGGCAAGAGCGCGGCCGACGCCG